>NZ_JBVVPA010000006.1:0-349091 GCF_055807555.1 Bradyrhizobium sp. Ken64
CTGCTGAACGGCGACCAGCTCAAGCTGGTGTTCGACGAGACCGGCAAGTCGAACCTGAGCATCACGGGCGTGACCTATAACTCCAAGGGTCTCGGCCTGGCCTCGCTGACCAGCGGTGTCGATTTCATCGACAACGCCGCCACCAACAAGGTGCTGACCAATCTGAACTCGGCGTCGAGCACGCTGCGTTCGGAAGCGTCGAGCCTTGGTTCAAACCTCACGATCGTGCAGGTGCGTCAGGACTTCAACAAGAACCTGATCAACGTGCTGCAGACCGGTTCGTCGAACCTGACCTTGGCCGACACCAACGTCGAAGCCGCGAACAGCCAGGCGCTGTCGACCCGCCAGTCCATCGCGGTCTCCGCGCTGTCGCTGGCCAACCAGTCGCAGCAGAGCGTGCTGCAGCTGCTCCGCTAACAAGCGGACGACATCTTAAGACGACTACGGCGGCGGGGCTTCGGCCCCGCCGCTTTTTTGTTTCGTCATTTGTCATTCGAGCAGCCACGCGACGCTCCAAAAAGTAACCAGCGGTTATGGTTAATGGAGAGTAAGCGCGGATAAAAGCCAATGATTTCAGGCTGATTGCCGGCCGGGACCACGCCTTCCCCGCGCTTATGGTGAACCCGCGCTTAATGCGGGCGCGTGTCGTTTCACCCTTTGTTAGCCATGTCGCGGCACGCTGTCCCCGTCACTCGATCCGAAGCGATCGAACGAAGACGCGTAAACCAGAAGGGTAAGAGTCATGTCCGGTATTGTTCTCTCTGCGTCGGTTCGTCAGAACCTGCTGTCTCTCCAGTCCACCGCCGACCTCCTCGCCACCACACAGAACCGTCTGTCGACCGGCAAGAGCGTCAACTCGGCCCTGGACAATCCCACCAACTTCTTCACGGCACAGTCGCTCGACAACCGCGCCAGCGATATCAACAATCTGCTCGACGGTATCGCCAACGGCGTGCAGGTGCTGCAGGCCGCCAACACCGGCCTGACCTCGCTGCAGAAGCTGATCGACAGCGCCAAGTCGATCGCCAACCAGGCGCTGCAGACCACCGTCGGCTACTCCACCAAGTCCAACGTCTCCACCACCATCGCGGGTGCGACGGCGGCCGATCTGCGCGGAACCACGTCCTTTGCCAGCGCGACCGCGAGCAGCAACGTGCTCTATAACGGCACGGCCGGCGGCACCACGGCCGCAACCGGCACCACGACGCTCGGCGCCACCATCGGCTCCTTTGCCAGCACCGGCGCAACGGCCGGCGACGGCACCACGGCCCTGACCGGCACCATCACGCTGATCGCCACCAACGGCACCACCGCAACCGGCCTGTCCGGTAACGCTCAGCCGGCCGATGGCGACACGCTGACCGTGAACGGCAAGACCATCACCTTCCGCTCGGGCTCCGCTCCGGCCTCGACCGCGGTTGCGTCCGGCTCGGGCGTCAGCGGCAATCTCGTCACCGACGGCAGCGGCAACACCACCGTCTATCTCGGCACCGCGGGCACTCCGGCTGCGAACGTCAACGATCTGTTGGCTGCAATCGATCTGGCCAGCGGTGTGAAGACGGTGTCCATCACTGCGGGTGCAGCGACGATCGCCACCAGCGTCGGCCAGACCGCCTCGAGCGCTGCCGGCGGTGCCGTCACGCTGAAGAGCTCGACGGGTGCGGATCTGAGCGTCACCGGCAAGGCCGACCTGCTCAAGGCTCTCGCCCTGACGACATCTTCCGGTGCAGGCAATGCGAGCGTGTCCGTCAACCGAACCACGAGCGCGGCCTCGCTGGGTGCAACCCTTACGGACGGTTCTTCGCTCAACGTCGATGGTCACACCATCACCTTCAAGAACGCGCCGACCCCGGGTTCGACCGGTGCTCCGAGCGTTCCGAGCGGGTATGGTGCGAACGGTGCGGTCGTCACCGACGGTAACGGCAACTCGACCGTCTATCTGCAGTCCGGCACGGTTGCCGACGTGCTGAAGGCGATCGACCTTGCCACCGGCGTGCAGACCGCGACGATCAACGCCAATGGCACGGCGACGCTTGCGACCGCAACAGGCCAGTCGAACTCGACGATCAATACGTCCGGTCAGCTCAAGCTCTCGACCGGCATCAACGCCGATCTGTCGATCACGGGCTCAGGCAACGCACTGAATGTATTCGGGCTGGCCGGCAACACCGGCAGCGCGTCGGCATTCACCGCGGCGCGCACCTCCGGTGTCGGCGGCATTGCCGGCAAGACCTTGACCTTCTCCGCCTTCAACGGCGGCACGGCGGTCAATGTCACCTTCGGCGACGGCACCAACGGCACGGTCAAGACGCTCGATCAGCTCAACACGCAGCTTCTGGCCAACAACCTGGCTGCCACGATCGACGCCAACGGCCGGCTGACCATCACCGCGTCCAACGACTACGCGTCTTCGACGATCGGTTCGACCGTCGCAGGCGGTGGCATCGGCGGCTCTCTGACTTCGGCGCTGACCTTCTCGACGGCTTCCAGCCCCGTCCAGGATGCGGTTGCACAGACGGCCCGTGCGAATCTGGTGTCTCAGTACAACAACATCCTGAACCAGATCGACACGACCTCGCAGGACTCCTCGTTCAACGGCGTCAACCTCTTGAACGGCGACCAGCTCAAGCTGGTGTTCGACGAGACCGGCAAGTCGAGCCTCAACATCACCGGCGTGACCTACAACTCCAAGGGTCTCGGCCTCGCTGCCTTGACCGTCGGTGTCGACTTCATCGACAACGCCGCGTCCAACCGCGTGCTGACCAACCTGAACGCCGCGTCGAGCACGCTGCGGTCGGAAGCCTCAGCGCTCGGTTCGAACCTCTCGGTGGTGCAGGTGCGTCAGGACTTCAACAAGAACCTGATCAACGTGCTGCAGACCGGTTCGTCCAACCTGACCCTGGCCGATACCAACGTCGAGGCGGCCAACAGCCAGGCGCTGTCGACCCGCCAGTCGATCGCGGTCTCCGCGCTGTCGCTGGCCAACACCTCGCAGCAGAGCGTGCTCCAGCTGCTCCGCTAAGCAGCTGGTATTACTAAATAAAATCAGAGCGGCGGGGCCATTTGTCCCGCCGCTTTTTTGCGTCCGGAGGCGGGCAGGGACGTTCACCGCCCATTAACCCTATCCCTTAAACCGGCGTTAACCATACTTTAAAGGACAGCCTCTAAGACTGGACAAAAGCCCGCTTCCAAGACCGCGCGGCCGATTCGTACCTGGTTCAAGAGGAAGACTCGCCAATGTCCAACATCGTTCTCTCGGCGTCCGTTCGCCAGAACCTGTTGTCGCTGCAGTCGACGGCCGACTTGCTGGCCACGACGCAGGAGCGGCTGTCGACCGGTAAGAAGGTCAACACGGCGCTCGACAATCCCACCAACTTCTTCACGGCCCAGGGGTTGGACAACCGGGCGAGCGACATCGGCAACCTGCTGGATGGCATCAACAACGGTGTGCAGGTGCTCCAGGCCGCCAACACCGGCATCACCTCGCTGCAGAAGCTGATCGACAGCGCCAAGTCGATCGCCAACCAGGCGCTGCAGACCACGGTCGGCTATTCCACCAAATCGAACGTCTCCACCACGATTCCCGGTGCGACGCCCGCCGACCTCCGCGGCACGACCTCCTATGCGAGCGCAACCGCCAAGAGCAACGTGCTCTATACCGGCGCCGCTGGTGGCGTGACCCCGGTCACGGGAACCGCCGCGCTCGGCGCCTCGCTGGGCTCAAACGCGGGCACGAATGTCGGGTTTGCCGCGACCGCGGCCGACGGCACGACTGCACTCTCCGGTACCACTACGCTGGTCGGCACCACGGCATCCACCACCTTCGGCGCGGCGCCCGCGGACGGCGACACCATCACGGTCAACGGCAAGACCATTACCTTCCGCACCGGTGTTGCCCCGGCGACGCAGCCGACCGGCTGGGGCCTCAACCCCAGCGGGCACATCGCCACCGATGGTAACGGCAATTCGATCGTCTACGAGGGAACGCCGACTGCGCCCGGCGCGACTGTCAACGACGTCCTCAGCGCGATCGACCTCGCCAGCGGCGTCAAGACCGCGGCAATCAGTGCAGGCGCGGCAACCATCACGGTCAGCGGCTCGGCCGGTCCGGTCGGCACGCTGCAGGTGGCATCGTCCGTCACGGGCGGCCAGGTCACGCTGAAGAGTTCGACCGGCGCCGATCTGAGCCTGACGGGCAAGGCCGACTTCCTCAACAAGCTGGGTCTGACCGCGGCGACCGGCGCAGGCAATGCGAGCGTGACCGCGGACCGATCGACCACCGCGGGCTCGCTCGGCTCGCTCGTTCAGGACGGCTCGACGCTGAACATCGACGGCCACACCATCACGTTCAAAAACGCCCAGTCGCCCCAGTCGGCGTTGAGCGTGACCTCCGGCGGCGTCAACGGCAACATCGTCACCGACGGCAACGGCAATTCGACCGTCTACCTCCAGAGCGCGACCCTCACCGACCTGCTCAACTCGATCGACCTCGCCACCGGCGTCAAGACCGCCAGCATCTTCAACGGCGCGGCGACGCTGCAGACCACCGCGGGCCAGATCCCCTCGTCGGTCAACAGCAGCGGTCAGCTTGCGCTCTCCACCGGCATCAACGCCGACCTGTCGATCACCGGCACCGGCAACGCGCTCAACGCGTTCGGTCTCAGCGGCAATACGGGCACGGCGACCGCTTTCGCCGCGGCGCGCAACTCCGGTGTCGGCGGTGTCAGCGGCAAGACGCTGACCTTCACCTCCTTCAACGGCGGCACGCCGGTCAACGTCACCTTCGGCGACGGCACCAACGGCACGGTCAAGACGCTCGACCAGCTCAATGTGCAGCTTCAGGCCAACCACCTGACGGCGACGATCGACGCCAACGGCGTGCTGACGGTCACCACCGTCAACGAGTACGCATCCTCGACCCTCGGCTCGAGTACCGCCGGCGGTACGGTCGGCGGTACGCTCACCGGCGTGCTGGCCTTTACCACCGCGCAGCCCCCGATTCAGGATCCCGTCGCGCAGACCGCGCGCTCCGGCCTGGTCAGCCAGTTCAACAACATCCTGGCGCAGATCGACACGACGTCGCAGGACTCGTCCTTCAACGGCGTCAACCTGCTCAACGGCGACACGCTGAAGCTGGTCTTCAACGAGAACGGCAGTTCGACGCTCGGCATCAACGGCGTCGTGTTCAACGCGGCCGGCCTCGGTCTCAGCAATCTCGTTCCGGGCACGGACTTCATCGACAACGGTGCCACGAACAAGGTGCTGGCCAGCCTGAATGCCGCCTCGAGCACGCTGCGCTCCGAGGGTTCTTCGCTCGGTTCGAATCTGTCGATCGTGCAGGTGCGTCAGGACTTCTCCAAGAACCTGATCAACGTTCTGCAGACCGGCTCGGCCAACCTGACGCTGGCCGACACCAACGAGGAAGCGGCGAACAGCCAGGCGCTGTCGACCCGCCAGTCGATCGCGGTGTCCGCGCTGTCGCTGGCCAACCAGTCGCAACAGAGCGTGCTGCAGCTGCTCCGCTAATTTCGCGGCGCAAGATCACTCATCGATTTCGCGGCGGGGCTAAGGCTCCGCCGTTCATTTTAGGGAGATCGCTAAGGCAGGATTAGCTGAGATCGACGCACACCACGCGTGACGTGTTTACAGCGTGCACATGCGCGTCTAGCTTCACGATGACGAAGAACTCCGAGACCCGTAATAATCCGGAGTGCTTCCAAGCACACATGTAAGCAAATCTTAAGCGGTGCTGCCTAGGGTCAGGAAAGAAATCCTTAAGCGCGTTCAACGGGCTAGGTAACCTCCAGGGTGTGATTGATGTCGAATTCCGCTGCCTCGGCCTACGCGCGTGTTGCAACGACCACCGCATCTCCTCGCGACATCGAAGCGCAGACCCTGCTCAAGGCCGCGAACAAGCTTCAGGATGCGATCAACAGCGCCGAGCCGTTCAGCGAACAGACCACGCAGGCGCTGATGTTCAATCGCAAGCTCTGGACGATTTTCCTGAGCGAGGCCATGCGCGAGAACAATCCGCAGCCGATCGACGTCCGGCAGAAGATCGCCAACATCAGCGTGTTCGTGCTGAGCCAGACCGCCGCGCTGCAGATGAGCCCGCAGTTCGATCACTTCCGTCCGCTGATCGAGATCAACCGCAATATCGCCGCTGGTCTGTCCGGCCGTCCGTGATCGAGCACGGCTCGTTCCGCTTCGGCAACATCAAGTTCATGCTGACGGATACCGGCAAGGCGCAGATCAGGAACGTCGTTACCGGTCCACCGACCGGTTCGAGCGATCTCGATGTTGCCGTCGAGGCTCGAGGCCTGATGGTCAGGCGCTGCGGTCCGTGCTGGCCGGACGCGAGGGCTCGGATTTCAAATCCTGCGCATGGAAATAGGCCCGCCGGCGCAGCATTGCTTCGTCGGGGAACTGGTTGACCACCGCGTCGGTCCTGTCGTTGACGACCTGGAAGACGAACGACGCCGCCGCTTGGTCGAACACGACCTGGCGTGAGACGTTCTCGTTGCTTCGCAAATCATTGCGTGCAGGCGCGCTCGCATCGCCGGCGGCCACTGCCTGGCTCACGGGCAGATCGGTTTGCACGGCCTCGTTCGCCGCCGCATTCGACGTCGTTACGATCTGCACGGCGACCGGTATCCCCACCGGCCTGATGCTGAAATCTGTACTCATGGCAGCCTCCTGGTTGCCTCGCGTGAGTCAAATCCCAACCCCTCTCAATACGCAACCATGGAACACCGGGATTGAACATCCGGTAAGGAAACGTGCCTAACCGCGCGACGATGTTGTCGCGCGGTTTTTCGTAAAATTGTCGCTTGTTGTTGCGCGCGCTCAGAGCGAGCGGCTGACTGCGAGCGGCGTGATGTGGCGCGGGCCGGGCGTGGCGCGTCGTCCCGCGGCCGTGTAGGTGTTCGGCACGTTGCGCTTCTGGATTTCGGCGTTGACGCCGCGCACGACGCTCTCCGACACCGCGTGAGCGGTTGCGAGCACGGTGAGGTTGACCTGGAGCATCGCGCGGAATGCATCGTGGTGCCGATGTAGCGTCGAGAGCAGCTCGGGCGCGGATTTGGCGAGCTGGGCCTGGTTCGCCTTCAACTGGGTGACGGCGCCGACATAGTTTCGCGACAGCTCCTGCTTCTTGCTCCCGAGGGTCATCGCCTCGCGGACCTGGCCGGCGCGCACGAGCTCGGTCTCGCGCTCGATCAGACCGAGCAGGGCACTCATCGCATCCATCAACTGCTCGGCGATCTTGCGCGCCTCGGCGCTGCCGGGTGCGGTGTTCGGGCGCTGCGCTTGCACCGGCTGACGCGAGGCGTTGAAGTGGTTCATCTCGTTTGACCTTATGCCGTGCGGATCGTTTTTGCCTGCTGCATGATCAGGGTGCGATAGACGTCGGTGGCGATGCCGACGCCGCCGGCGTTGGCGAAGTTCTTGGAATATTGCTCGGTCAGCATCGAGCGCCACACGCCGGTGCCAGGCGTGTCGCCGAACGGGCCTTCGCCCTTCAGGCCCGAGGTCATCTGCGAGAACATGCTGTTGAGGAACATCGCCTCGAAATCGGTGGCGATCTTCTGCGCCTTGGCCTGCTGCTTCGGCGAGACCTTTTGCAGTGCCGCCGCGAGATCGAAGTCCGGCCGGCCGTTGCGGCTCTCCACCGAGAAGGCGGAACTGGCGACCCGTGCGGTGTTGACCATGCCGGTCTGCATCACATCACCTCGATGTCGGCTTCGATCGCCCCGGCGGCCTTGATCGCCTGCAGGATGCTGATGAGATCGCGCGGACCGATACCGAGACCGTTGAGGCCGTCGACGAGCTGCTGAAGCGAGACGCCGTCCTTGACGACGGCGAACTTCTTGCCATCCTCGGTGACGCTGACGCTGCTGCGCGGTGCGACCACGGTCCGCCCCCGCGACAGCGGGTTGGGCTGGCTGACCTGCGGGCTCTCGGAGATCGTGACGGTGAGGTTGCCCTGTGCGACCGCAACGGTGGCGACGCGGACGTCGCGACCCATCACGATGATGCCGCTGCGTTCGTCGATGATGATCTTGGCGGCAAGATCCGGATCGACCTGGAGCTGCTCGATCTCGGTGAGAAAGGCGACGACGTTGCCCTTGAACTCCGGCGGGATCGCAAGCTGCACGGTCGACGGGTCGATCGGCTCGGCGGTCTTGACGCCGAGATAGTCGTTGATCGCGGCGGCGATCCGCTTGGCCGTGGTGAAGTCGGCATTGCGCAGCGCAAGGCGGACGTTCGGCAGGCGATTGAGCGCGAACTCGATCTCGCGCTCGATGATGGCACCGTTGACAATGCGTCCGACGGTCGGCACGCCGCGCACGATTTTCGCCGCCTCGCCCTCGGCCTGGAAGCCGGAGATCGCGAGCGAGCCTTGTGCGACCGAATAGACATTGCCGTCCGCGCCGAGAAGTGGGGTGACGAGCAGGGTGCCGCCCTGGAGATTCTTGGCGTCGCCGAGCGCGGAGACGGTGACGTCCATGCGCGTGCCCTGGGTGGCGAAGGCCGGCAGATTGCCTGTCACCATCACGGCGGCGACGTTGCCGGTGCGGATGGTGGCGCCGCGGATATTGACGCCCATGCGTTCGAGCATCGCTTGCAGCGACTGCTTGGTGAAGGGGATGTTGTTGAGAGTATCGCCGGTGCCGTTGAGGCCGACGACGAGGCCGTAGCCGATGAGCTGGTTCTGCCGCACGCCTTCGATGTTGGCGAGATCCTTGATGCGCGATGTCGCGCTTGCAGAATTGACCGAGAGCACCAGCGCTGACAGCGCGGCGCAGGCCACCCCCACAAGTCTCACCCAACGAACGCTTGGCATCCTCTGCTCCCCGAGGCTCCTCAAATCAAAGGACCATCACGACACTCCCATGACGAGCTGGTCCGACGCTGTCCTTGCGAGCGCTGTGCCAACTCGGGGCAGCGGGGGTAGGTAGCTGAATTGGTTGAATAAATCTGTTTCGAGCGACCTCAGCCTGTGTTGTCCCTGAGGAGCGAAACTGCCGCCTGTCGGCAGATTTTGCCGGGCTGTTTACGGGCCGTTAACCATAAAACGGCGAATGTGGCGCATCGATCACCCGGATTGCTTCCGATGCGCATCTACGGACCGAACGGCACCACGCTTGGAACGCCGGCCAACCAGGCCAGGCGGACGAGCTCCGGCGGCTTCGTGCTACCCGACACCTCGTCGGCGCCGGAGACGCGAGGCGCCGCCGCACCGAAGGCAGCCGCCAACATCGACGGGCTGCTGGCGCTGCAAGGCATCGAAGAGGATCCGGTCGAGCGTCGCAAGCGCTCGGTCGTGCGCGGAAAGACCGCGCTCGACGTGCTCGACGATCTCAAGATGGGACTTCTCTCCGGCAAGCTCGACGCCTCGACCGTGATGCGGCTGCGTGACGCTGCGGCGAACCTGAAATCGTCCTCCGGCGATCCCGGCCTGGATTCGGTGCTATCCGAGATCGAGCTGCGCGTCGAGGTCGAGCTCGCCAAGTCCGGGCAGGCCTAGCGTCTTACGCCGCTTCATCCTTCAACTGCGCGTCGTAGCGGCTCTGGGCGGCGAGCACGTCTTTCAGATTCTGTTCGGCCCAATCGCGCAGCGGATCGACGGCGGCGGCGAGCGTCACGCCGAGCTGCGTGATCGAGTATTCCACGGTCACCGGCACGGTTGCGATGGCGTGACGCTTGAGCAATCCATCGCGCTCGAGCGACTTGAGAACCTGGCTCAGCATCTTCTGCGAAATGCCTTCGATCGTCCGGCGCAACTGATTGAAGCGCATCGGCTCCTCGCGCAGCAGCAGCAGGATCAGCACCGCCCATTTGTCACCGACGCGGTCGAGGATCTGTCGCGTGGGGCAGTTCGCTGCATAGACGTCTGGCTTCATCGTCGGGTCCTCACGATCCATTCCGCTCATTTGCCGGCGCCGCCGGTAACTCCTGTGTAATCAGGTAAGCACAAAGTGCTCTCTTAACACCAGCGATCTTTGCGATATCTAGTCACCGATAGTTACCAAAGAAGCAAAGGAGCCTTCCATGAAAATCGCAGTTGCCGGCGCCTCGGGCCGGGCCGGGTCGGAGATCACCAAGGAACTGTCCCGCCGCGGCCACGCGGTCACGGCCATCGCCCGCAACCCCGAGAAGATCGCGGCGCTGCCGAACGTCACCCCGACCAAAGGGGACGTGCTCGACCAGTCCGGCCTCTCCAAGCTGTGGGCCGGGCATGATGTCGCCGTGAGTTCCGTGCACTTCCTGGCCAGCGACGCGCTCAAACTGATCGGCGCGGCCAAGGACTCCAAGGTCGGCCGTTACCTCGTCGTCGGCGGCGCTGGCAGTCTGGAAGTGGCTCCGGGCGTCAAACTGGTGACAACTCCCGGCTTTCCGGCTCAGTACAAGGCTGAGGCGGAGGCAGGCTCGACCTTTCTCGACCTGCTGCGGCAGGAAAAGGAGCTGAACTGGACCTTCATCTCGCCGTCCGCCCTGTTCATCGAGGGGGAGCGCACCGGCAAGTTCCGGCTTGGGACCGATCAGCTTCTCGCAGATGCGAGCGGGAAGAGCTGGATCAGCTTCGCGGATTACGCCATCGCGCTCGCCGACGAGATCGACCGGCCGGCCCATGAGAGGCAGCGTTTCACGGTCGGCTACTAGGCCGTCGGCTGCTCCCGGGCCCTCCAGGATAAACCTTCCTGTGCAAGGGCTTGGGGGCGCCGGTCGGGCGATCAGGGAAACATTGTCTGTCACAGGAGGCCGCTATATAACGCCCCGCTCAGCGGACCCTGTTCCGCGAACGAGTCGTTGCTTAGACAGATAGGCCGCCCTTGGAAAAGTTGAAAAACTACCGACCGACCGAAAAAGAGCCTTTCATGAACGACAGGCAGAAGGAGTACTTCCGCTTGAAGCTCCTCGCCTGGAAGGATGAGATCCTCAAAGAGTCCAAACTCACCCTGCAGGCCCTGCAGGAGGAGAACGTGAACCACCCCGATCTCGCCGATCGGGCATCGTCCGAAACCGACCGCGCTATCGAACTCCGTGCCCGCGACCGCCAGCGCAAGTTGATCGCCAAGATCGACGCCGCGCTCCAGCGTATCGAGGACAACACCTACGGCTATTGCGAGGACACCGGCGAGCCGATCTCGTTGAAGCGGCTCGAGGCCCGTCCCATCGCGACGCTCTCGGTGGAGGCGCAGGAGCGCCACGAGAAACGCGAGAAGGTCTATCGCGACGAATAGAGTCCGAGCCGCAGCGATGCGGCTCTTTGTTTTTTGAACGCAAGGCGCGCCTTTTCGCGCCGTGATCGGCGTTTTGCCTGTCGCTTGCAACCGCGCGTTCGGCGCGCGAGCGCAATCACGAAAAGTGAATCGCGATCAATGGGCTAGACTCAACTCCTCCGAGCTCACGTGAGTTCGGATGAGAAACAGCCTTCACTTCAGGTGCGGGACGTTTTGCGAGTCGCATCAAGGACATCAACTCGAATGTTGAGGCACTGATCCAGCAGCTTCACGCCTTGCTGCAATCAGGCCTGATGCGACGCTGCAAGGCGCGCATCCCCATAAAGCCTGGACCAGCTCAATATTTCCTTAAACGCCGGCAGCAGGCCGTAAGCCGCATCCGTCAGCCCGTACTCGACCCGCAGCGGCTTCTCCGAGAAGGCGGTGCGCGACACCAGCCCATCCTGCTCGAGCTCGCGCAGCTGCACGGTCAGCATGTGCTGGGTGATACCGCCGATCGATCGTCGCAAAGCGCCGAAACGAACCGCGCCGTTCATCAGCGCGAACAGGATCTCCAGTTTCCATTTGCCGCCGAGGGCATGGATGGTTCGCTTGAAGTCGGCGAGCAGGATGGGGTCGGGGCTGCAATCGCAGTCGCCCTCGCAAATGCTGGTCAGGTTTTCCATACCGGTCTCGAAATCCATTCTACTTGTTCGGCAGCAGATAGTGACCAGATGCGGCGCTGGGCAGGGCCTGCGCGGAACCAATTCGCCGGTCCCGAGCAAAGGGAAATTTGACAATGAGCACCGTTCTGGTCACCGGCGGATCCGGCTTCGTCGGCATTCATGTCGTCCTGCAACTTCTGGCCGCCGGCCACGAGGTTCGGACGACGGTGCGCCGGCCGGACCGGAAAGCCGAGGTGCGGGCGATGCTGTGCGAGGGCGGCGCGGCCTCGCCCGACAGCCTGTCCCTCTTCACCGCGGACCTCACGGCAGACCAAGGCTGGCGCGAGGCAGTTGCGGGCTGCGACTACGTGCTGCATGTCGCTTCGCCTTTGTCGACCAGCGTGCCCGCGGACGAGAACGAGATGATCATCCCGGCCCGGGACGGCACGCTGCGGGTGCTGCGTGCCGCACGGGAGGCCGGCGTCAGGCGCGTCGTCATCACCTCGTCGCTGGGCGCGATCGGTTACGGCCATCCGCCGCGCGACAAGCCGTTCGACGAGTCCGACTGGACTAATCTCGACGGCGCCGATGTGCAGCCCTACGTCAAGTCCAAGACATTGGCCGAGCGGGCGGCCTGGGACTTTGTCGCGCGGGAGGGCGGCGGGCTCGAATTGTCCGTCGTCAACCCCGTCGGCATTTTTGGCCCCGTACTGGGGCCGGATTTCTCCGGCTCGATCGAAATTGTCAAATCGCTGCTCGACGGCGCGGTGCCGGCGGTGCCGCGGGTCTATTTCGGCGTGGTGGACGTGCGCGACGTCGCCGACCTGCACCTGCGGGCGATGACGGCGCCCGAGGCCAACGGCGAGCGCTTCATCGCAGTCTCCGGCGCGACGATGTCGATCCTCGACATCGCCAAGTTGCTGCGGGAGGAACTCGGACCGGCCGCGCGCCGGGTTCCTCGGCTCCAGGCTCCGGACTGGCTGGTGCGGCTCGCCGCGAACCGGATTCCGCTGTTGCGCGCCGTGGTGCCGATGCTCGGAAGGGTCAGGCATTCCACCAGCGTCAAGGCCAAGTCGCTGCTCGGCTGGCAGGCCCGTTCCAACGATGAAGCGATCCTCGCGACGGCCGAGAGCCTGATTCGGCTCGGCTTGGTCAAGGACTGAGGGCACCCTTGGCCGTTCTTCGGCCCGCGCTTGTCACGCCCCGGCCGGGATGCTGAAGTGCCCCCCTGATTGGGTAGCGTGGGAGCCGGCGCCGATGGACAGAATTCTCGCAGCCGCAAAGGCGATCGCGCTGGCGCGCCGCAACCATGCGCCGCTCCCGGCGCTCGAGGTTCCTCCCGCCGATGAAGCCGAGGGCTATCAGGTCCAGCGCGCGCTGCACGATCTGCTGCTGCCGCATGCGGGCCCGCTGGTGGGCTACAAGATCGGCTGCACCAGCCAGGTGATGCAGGATTACATCGGCATTCCACACCCATGCGGCGGCGGCGTGTTCCAGAAGGGCGTGCACGACAGCGGCGTGCGGCTCGCCGCTGCCGACTATGTCCGCGTCGGCGTCGAGTGCGAGATCGCGGTGCGGCTGAAGCGCAATCTCGCCGCCGGCGAGGCGCCGTTCACGGCCGAATGGGTTGGCGAAGCCGTCGAGGCCTATCATCCCGCGATCGAGATCGTCGACGACCGCTATGTGAAGTGGGAAACGATGGGGGCGCCGACGTTGATCGCCGACGATTTCTTCGCCGCCGGCTGCGTGCTGGGCGAGGTCGTGCCGCGCTCGTCGGTGGCGGACCTGAAGGCCGTCAAAGGCTGCGCCATCGTCAACGGCGAGGAGGTCAGCCACGGCACCGGCGCCGACGTGCTCGGCCATCCCCACAACGCACTCGCCTGGCTCGCCAACCATCTCGCCGTCGAGGGCAAGGATCTTCACGCGGGACAGCTCGTTCTCACCGGGAGCCTGGTGAAGACGCTGTGGCTGAAAGCCGGCGACAAGGTGCGGATGGAGCTGGACGGGCTGGGGACGGTGGAGGCGGAGTTTACGTAGGCGCCGCGGTACTCCCCGCAGTCATTCCCCGCGAAGGCAGAAATCCAGGATGCCACGGCTTCTCGGCTCATCACTGACGTCTCGAAATGCTGGATCGCCCGCCTTCGCGGGCGATGACAGTTGAGAGGGCGGAGAGGGGGATAGCGACGTCGCTACAATCGCGCGTGCCTGAGCGCCGTATGCAGCCATCGCCAAAATACATGCGGCCCTCGCCAGGGGAGCTAGCGAGGGCCGCGTCGTACATCGTCGTCCGCGCCTAGGTTCGCGAACACGATGTGGGAGCTCGGGAGAAGCTAGAAGGGCAGCAGCACGTCCATGACTTGCTGGCCGTAGCGCGGTTGCTGCACGTCCATGATCTGGCCGCGGCCGCCGTAGGCGATGCGGGCCTGCGCGATCTTGGTGGAATCGATGGTGTTGTCGCTCTGGATGTCTTCGGGGCGGACGATGCCGGCGACGATGAGCTCGCGGATCTCGTAGTTGACGCGGATCTCCTGCTTGCCTTCGACCACGAGGTTGCCGTTGGGCAGGACCTGGGTGACGACAGCGGCGACGTTGGTCTGCAACGCCTCCTTGCGGTCCACGCTTCCTTTGCCCTCGCTGGACGCGGTCGAGTCGGCGGTGAGGATGCGGCCGGGCAACACCTTCTGCGCTTGGGCGCCCAACGTCTTGGCGCCAATGAAGTCGGTGATTCCGGAATCTTCCTTGTTGGTGCGGCTGCGCTGGGTGTCGTTTTCGATATTGGCCTTGTCGGTGATGTTCACGGCCACTGTCAGGATGTCGCCGACCTGATGGGCGCGCTGGTCCTTGAAGAAGGCGCGGCTGCCGCTGCGCCACAGCGAGTTCGGATTGTAGGAGGCGACTTCCGGCTTCGGCATCGGCATCTGCACCGGCTTGTAACCGGGCTGCGTCGTCGGATTATCGATCGCCGACAATTTCGGCTGCTCGCCGATCTGCGACAAACGGTCGATCGAGGAGCAGCCGCTCGCCAGCGCGCAAGTCGCCAGCAGCAGGGCAGAGATCGCGATGCGACGGAGACGAAAAGCCGAACTGAACCTGGACATGACTTACTCTGACTTGGCTGGAGCTTGCGAGACGCGAACTTGCGGGATCTGGGCTTGCGCGATCTGGGCCGGGGATGCCGGGGTCTGGACCAGGTTCCGGACGAGGGCTGCGGTATCGACGGGGGCGGGCGCCTCGTCGCGCTTGAGCGAGGAGGTCTGCTCGACCGCGGCCGGCATCGGCGTGGCATGGCTGGCGCCCTGGACCGTCACCTGGCCGCGGCCGGTGACGACGCCGCTCAGGGTGCGCTTGGTCTGCAGGTTGAGCACGCTGATGGTGTCGCCCTCGGCGCCGCTCTCGATCGCCTTGCCGCGTGTGGTGAGGTAGATTCCGGGGACCTGGTAGATGACGGTGACGTTCTGGTCGCGCTGCACGAAATCGGGCTTGACGATGTCGGCGACGCGGATCGGCGTCCCCGCCCGCATCGGCCGGCGGAGTTGCATGCCGAGCGTGCGATCGCGCGAGGCGGCCTCACCGATGACCTCGGCCTTCGGCCGGCGCTCCATGGCGACGTCGGACGCCTTCAGGAGATCGACGCGATCGATATCGCGCGTCAGCACCGCCACTTCCACCGTCTCGATTGCGGTGCCGGTGAAACGCAGCTTGGTCGGCGCCGGATTGTTGTCGTTGTTGATCTCGAAGGCGATGTCGAAACGGCCGCTGCGGGCGTCGTAACGGGTTGCGACCGGCTGCAGTGCGCCGGTGTTGGAGGCATCCAACCGCATGTCGGCGATGCCACGGTCGAACGTGACGGTGATGTTGGCGGCATCGCCAAGCCCGAAGCGGCGCTCGAGCGCCGAGGCGACCGCGGTTTCGAGGTCCTTGTTCGCCAGCGTGCGGGCGAGACGAGTGACCTGGACCTCCTTGATGTCGCCGGTCATCACGCCGATCACCTGCTTCGCGCGCAAGACCGCCAGCACCTGCGCGACCGGCAGCGCACCGGTGGTGCCGAGATCGGGTGAGCGGTAGAGCGGGATCAGCGCGGCCGAGCCGGCATTGTCGATGAGATCGCCGACCCGCACCACGTCCGAGGTCACGGTGATGCTCGCGCGCAGCGTCGGCGTCGCGATGAAGTCGTCGGCGGCCCGTGCGGGCAGCGCCAGCACGAGGAGAGCGGAGATGGTGGCGAGGGTGGTGCGGATCATCGTCATCACCTCAGCGGAACAGCGCCGTGGTCGACTGCATCATCTGGTCGGCGGCGCTGATCACCTTGGCGTTCATCTCGTAGGCGCGCTGGGCGGCGATCAGGTCGCTCATTTCCGAGACGACGTCCACATTGGCCTGCTCGAGGCTGCTCTGGGTGATGTTGCCGAAACCTTCGGAGCTCGCCGTGCCGTCCTGCGGCGGGCCGGAGGAAGGCGTCTCCGTGAACTGATTGTTGCCAACCGGCTGGAGGCCGGCCTTGTTGATGAATCGGGTCAGGCCGATCTGGCCCTGGACGGCCGAGGTCGACGAACCCGGCAGCGTCACCGAGACCTGGCCCTGCACGTTGATGGTAAGCCCCGAGGCGTTGTTCGGGATCGTGATCGTCGGTTGCACCGGGTTGCCCTGCGCGGTGACGATGCGCCCCTGATTGTCCATCTGGAAGGTGCCGTCGCGGGTGTATTGGTAGCTGCCGTCGGGCATCAGGATCTTGAAGAAGCCTTCGCCCGTGATGGCCATGTCGAGGTCGTTGCCGGTCTGCGACAGCGTGCCCTGGGTCATGCTGCGCGGGGTGCCGACGGTCTTGACGCCGCCGCCGATGTCGACGCCGACCGGCAGGATGGTGCCCTGGTCGGACGACTGGGCGCCGACGCGGCGGACGTGTTCGTAGATCAGGTCCTGGAACGCCGCGGTCTGCTTCTTGAATCCGGTGGTGCGCAGGTTGGCGATGTTGTTGGAGATCACCTGAACGTTGAGTTCCTGTGCCGCCATTCCGGTTGCTGCGGTGTGAAGCGCCTGCATGTCAGTTCTCCCTCAATCAGGCCGGAACGTCGGCGAGCTTCTCGATCGCCGATTTGTGCATGTCACTCTGCTGCTGGAGCAGGTTGGCGATGGCGGTGTAGCTGCGCATGACTTCGACCATGCGGCTCATCTCACCGACCGAGTTCACGTTCGACTTCTCGACATAGCCCTGCTGCACAGTCGACTTGGTGTCGGCCTGCGGGACGGCGGAGCCGATGTCGTAAAGGTTGGCGCCGAGCTTGGTCAGCTTGGCCGCATCGTCGAACGAGGCCATGCGGATCTTGCCGCGGATGGAGTCGTTCTTGGCCGTGCCCTCGAGTACCGTGACGGTGCCGTCCGGCGCGACGTTGATGTCGTGGTCGGTCGGCTGGAAGGTGATCGGGCCGCTGGTGCCCAGCACGAGGTTGCCGTCGGAGGTGACGAGCTGGCCGGTGCTGTTGAGCGAGAATTTGCCGTCGCGGGTGTAGTGCTCGGCGCCATTGGCCTGAACCGCGAAATAGGCGTTGCCGCTGATCGCCATGTCGAGCGGATTCTTGGTCGGCTCCATCGGCCCCTGGCCGACGTCGCGGAAGGTGCCGCGGTCCTGCACATAGGAGACCCGGCGGTCAGAGGCGACGAAATTGTCCTCACGCGCGTTCGAGTTGAGGTACTCCTCGAACAGCGAATGATCGGCCTTGAAGCCGTTGGTGTTGGCGTTGGCGACGTTGTTGGCGATGACATCCATCTGCCGTTCCAACGTCATCTGTCGTGACAAGCCGATCAGAAGCGCGTTCTGCATCGGAAATCTCCCCTGAGTGAGATCCGCCAGCTCGCTCTCCCAAGCGCATTGGCCGATCCCGTGAACGAGACCTCGTGTTCTCCCAAACCTTGGGTCTCGGTCCTTTCTTAGCGAAACTCGTGCCAAGCAGGAATATCGCGCAATTTCAATATCTTGTCTGTTTTTCGAGGGCGCGGGGAGGCGGCAGAAAGGGTCTGTTAGCCATGTTTGCCCGGCAGATTTTTCCTAGCGAAGGCCCGATGGAAAGGTTCCGTTAACCATTATTACCGTAGCGTTTGCGGGTAAGAGGAGCACTGCGCTGGGGCATTTGTATCGCGTCATTGTCTGCCAGGAGCTTCGCTCTTTCGACCCTTTTTGAGAGATGAGCGAGCGCGGCGATCATGGCAGAGAATGAAGCGGAAGGTGGCGCAGCCACTGAGGGCGCGGCAGCCGCTCCGCCCAAGAACAAGTTCAAGCTGATAATCATGGTGGTGGGCCTGCTCGCCGTTCTCGGCGGCGGCGCGGCGACCTGGTTCTTCTTTTTCCGTCACGGCGACGACGAGCATCACGCCGAGGCGGCGCCTCCGCCGAAGCCGCCGTCTTTCGTCGAGGTTCCCGACATCATGGTCAACCTCGCCGGCGCGCCGGGCGAGCGCGTGCAATATCTGAAGCTCAAGATCGTGCTGGAGCTGAAGGAAGAGAAGCAGGTCGAGGCGATCAAGCCGACGATGCCGCGCATCACCGACATCTTCCAGACCTATGCGCGCGAGCTGCGCTCCTCCGACCTCAACGGTTCCGCCGGCATCTTCCGCCTCAAGGAGGAGCTGACCAAGCGCGTCAACGCTGCGGTCGCTCCGGTCCAGGTCAGCGCGGTGCTGTTCAAGGAAGTCGTGATCCAGTGAGCATGACGGGCTAGGGATCATGGCAGGCACCGACCAACCAGACCAGGATGCAATTGCCGCCCAATGGGAGGCCTCGCTCGATTCCGAGGATCCCGCCGAGGCCGCGAAGGCTGCTGCCGAAAACGAACTCTCCGAGACCATGGCCCTGCAATGGGCGGCCATGGTCGAGGATGGCAGCCGCGATCTCGGCGCGGGCAAGAATTCCGGCGAACGGGTGCTGTCGCAGGAGGAGATCGACAACCTCCTCGGCTTCGCGGTCGGCGACGTCACGCTCGACGACCATTCCGGCATTCGCGCCATCATCGATTCGGCGATGGTCTCCTACGAGCGTCTGCCGATGCTCGAAATCGTCTTCGACCGCCTGGTGCGGTTGCTGACGACCTCGTTACGCAATTTCACCTCTGACAACGTCGAAGTCTCGCTCGACCGCATCACCTCGGTGCGCTTCGGCGACTACATGAACTCGATCCCGCTGCCCGCCGTCCTCACCGTCTTCAAGGCCGAAGAGTGGGACAATTTCGGCATGGCCGTGGTCGATTCCAGCCTGATCTACTCGATGATCGACGTGCTGCTCGGCGGCCGCCGCGGCTCGAGCCAGCTGCGCATCGAGGGCCGGCCCTACACCACGATCGAGACAGAGCTGGTCAAGCGGCTCGTCGAAGTCGTCATGACCGATGCCGAACAGGCGTTCCGGCCGCTGTCGCCGGTGACCTTCACCATCGACCGGCTCGAGACCAACCCGCGTTTCGCCGCGATCAGCCGTCCTGCCAACGCCGCGATCCTGGTGCGCCTGCGCATCGACATGGAAGATCGCGGCGGCAACATCGAGCTCCTGCTGCCATACGCGACCATCGAGCCGATCCGGGGCGTCCTGCTCCAGATGTTCATGGGCGAAAAGTTCGGCCGCGACCAGATCTGGGAAGGCCATTTCGCCACCGAGATCGTCCAGGCCGAGATCTCCGTCGACGCTGTGCTCTACGAAGCCGACATTCCGCTCAAGCAGTTGATGCGGCTGAAGGTCGGCGACACGTTGCCGCTGGACATGCGCGCGGATGCCAACGTCACCGTCCGCTGCGGCGACGTCACCATCACCGAAGGACGCATGGGCCGGGTCGGCGACCGCGTCGCGATACGGGTGACGAAACCCTTGCGCAAGCCAAGTACGACACTTGCGATGTTCGAAAAGGTCGACGAGCAGAACAAGATGATGGAGGCCCCATGAACCACTCCCTGGGAATGGCGATCGAGACGCTGGTGGCTATCCTGCTGATGCTGACCATCGTCTACTGCGTCACGCTCAACAGGCGGCTGACGCGGCTGAAGGCGGACGAGCATTCGCTGAAGGCGGTCATCGGCGAGCTGATCACCGCAACCGAGATCGCCGAGCGCGCGATCGGCGGGCTGAAGCTCGCCGTGCGCGACGTCAACGAGAACCTCGGCAGCCAGCTTGCGTCGGCGACCCAGATGTCCGAGCAGCTCTACAAGCAGCTCGGCGAAGCCGACAACGTGGTGCGGCGGCTGTCCAAGATCGCGATCGCCGCGCGCCCCGTGACGAACCCGGAAACGGTCGCCGCGCCCGCAGCCAAGCCCTCGTCGGCGAAGGCGGTGGCGGCTGCGGCCGAAGCCTTCTCCGAACGTCGACGATCCAACGGTCTTGCCGCATAAAGTCAGGGTATGAAGTCTTTTCGCAACATCCGCGTCATTCCGATCGTGCTGGTTGCCGTCGCCGGCCTCGCCACGCTGAAGGTGGCGGGCCTCGTGCTCAATGGCGGCTATGTCTTCGACTACAAGCCGAGCCCGACCAAGAAGTCCTGGGCGCAGGAGAATCTGAACTTCCCGGCGAGCCGCGAGGATCCCGACATCACCGGCTCGACCCATGGCGCGCCGAAGGAGGCGCCGAAGCCGGCCGCACCCGATACCAAGTCCGAAGGCGCCGCGGTCAAGGAGGAAGCCCAGCCGCAGATCTCCGCCTCGGAGCGCGCGATCCTGGAACGCCTGCAGTCGCGCCGCCAGGAGATCGAGGCGCGCCAGCGCGAGATCGACATCCGCGAGAGCCTGTTGAAATCCGCCGAGAAGCGCATCGAAAACAAGGTCGAGGAGATGAAGGCGGTAGAAACCCGTATCTCCGCGACGCAGGCCGAGCAGAAGGCCGCCGAAGCCCAGCGCATGAAGGGCCTCGTGACCATGTATGAGGGCATGAAGCCCAAGGACGCGGCGCGGGTCTTTGACCGGCTCGAGATGGGCGTGCTGATCGACATCGCGTCCCAGATCGCGCCGCGAAAAATGTCGGACATCATGGGACTGATGACCCCGGAGGCCGCCGAGCGGCTGACGGTCGAGATGGCCCGTCGGGCCAATGGCGGCGGCGATCAGTCCGCCTCGGCCGGCGAGCTGCCCAAGATCGACGGCAAGCCGACGCAAAAGCCGAATTGAGGGCTCATACTTAAGAAGTCCTTAATTGCCAAAATCTACAGTCTGGGGCAGGGGCCGGCACCAATACCGGCGTGGACCGTCGAACCGGAAGAAATGCCGTCAATGGCGCGAGAGGCTGCCGCTGGATTTGTGTCGCGAGCCCGCGCCCTGGCGCGGAGGCTGTCGCGTCATGTCCGCGCGGCGCCGCTGCTGGCAGCCAGCCTGCTGATCGGCTTCACGGCGCCTGTCCTGGCGGCCGACGCGATCCGGGGCGAGGCGACTTTCTCGGCCAGCGGCGGCTTTGCCCGTCTCGTGATCAAGCTCGGGGAGGACGTCCCCTCCGAGGTGACGACGGCCGGCTCCATTCTCGTCATCCGCTTCGACCGGGCGGTCGACGTTCCGGTCGACCGCGTTCCGGAAGGTGCGCCCGACTACGTCAACTCCGCCCGCCGCGATCCCGACGGCGGCGCCATCCGCCTGTCGCTGGCGCGGCGCGTCACCGTCAACACCATGAATGCCGGCGAACGCACCTTCATCGACCTCTTGCCGGAGGGTTGGAAGGGGCCGCCGCCGAGCCTACCGATGGACGTGGTCAAGGAACTTGCCGAGCGCGCGCGCGTCGCCGAACGCGCGCTGCGCGCCCAGCGCGCCGCGGCGGAGAGCAAGAAGCGTCCGCAGATCCGCGTGCGCGCCTCGGTGCAGCCGACCTTCGTCCGCTTCGTGTTCGAGATGCCCGACGGCGTCGGCGTGTCCTCCGTGCTCAACGAGCAGAAGCTCACGCTCGCTTTCAACGCCAACCTCAATTTCGATCTGGCGGACGCGGTCGTCGCAGCGCCGCCGAACGTCGCCTCGATCAAGCAGAAGGGCGACATCGACCAGACCAGTGTCGAGATCGCGCTGATCGGCGATTCCGACGTGCATTCCTTCCGCGACGAGAAGAACTACGTCGTCGATATCTCTTTCCAGCCGGACAAGGGCAAGATGGCCAATTCGGCGGAGGCTGCGATCGCGCAGGCCAAGCCCCCCGCCCATGGACCGGCGGCTCCGCCTGAAAAGCCGGCGGCCGAGAAGCCGAAGGACGCGCAGCGCGAGATCGCGCCGCCGACGTCCGAGACGATCGCGCGCGAAGCCAGGATCGACGTCAAGCCCGAGGTGAAGGCGGAAGCGCCCGCGGCCATGCCGCCCGCTGAAGCGCCGAAATCGGTGCCGGCTCCTGCATCCGAAGCCGGACACGCTGCGCAAGCGCCCAAGGAAGCGCCCAAGGAAGCGCCGAAGGAAGTTGCAAAGACTGTCGCGCCAGTTGCAGAAACTGCGGTCGCGCCTGCCAAGCCCGTCATGGCCGAAGCGCCTCAAGCGGTCGTGAAGGAAGCTGCCAAGGAACCTGTCAAGGAACCCGTCAAGGAGCCGGTCAAGGAAGCCGTCAAGACTGCGCCAGCAGATCCCGCCGCGCCACCACAGCCGAGTGGTGCCAGCGTTGATGTCCGTCGCGACAGCGACGGCCTGCGCGTGACCTTCCCGCTTCAGGTCGCAACGCCTGCGGCGGCGTTCCGCCGTGGCGACACCGTCTGGCTGGTGTTCGATACAGCGAAGCCGATCGACGTCGAGGCGATCCGCACCAAGGGCGGTGCGATGATCGGCGAGGTCGGCCGCGTCCCGCTCGAGAAGGGACAGGCGGTACGCATCCGTCTCACCCGGCCGCTGGTCTATTCGCTGTCGAGCGAGGAGGTCGGCAAGCAGACCAACTGGCTCTTGACCCTCGCCGACAGGATCCAGGCGACGCCGCTGCCGCTGATGATCTCGCGCAACATCACCGACCCGGCGCTTGCCAACATCGCGATCCCCTTCGCCAATCCGGGGCTCCTGCACAAGCTCACCGATCCCGATGCCGGCGACACGCTCTATGTCATCACCGCGCAGCGGCCGGTGCGCGGCTTCATCAAGCGGCAGGACCTCGTCGATCTCGCGCTGCTGGAATCCGCGCATGGCATCGCGATCCGGCCGAATTCCGACGAGGTCGGCGTCGAGGTCGGGGCCGACAAGGTCATCCTCGGCAAGAAGGGCGGGCTGACGCTGTCGCCGGTCGACATCTCGGCCGAGCGCGCGCCGACTGCAGTGCGGCCGGTCTTCAGCCCCGAAGGCTGGCGCAAGGGCCAGTCGGAAAATTTCATAGCGCGCCAGAACGAGCTGATCACGGCGATCTCCAACGTCGAACCGGCGATGCGTTCGCTGCCGCGGCTCGACCTCGCGCAATTCTACATGTCGCGCGCGATGTATCACGAGGCCAAGGCCGTCACCGAATTGATGCTGGCCGATCCCCTCAACAAGGAGGAGAGCGGTGCGCTGATCATGCATGCGATCGCGAGCATCCTGATCGGCCGGCCGGCGCAGGGCCTGAAGGACCTCGCCAACCCCGTGATCGGCAACAGCCACGATTCCCAGCTCTGGAAGGCACTCGCCTATGCGCGCCAGGGCAAATGGGCGGATGCGCGCGAGAAGTTCAAGAACGTCGAATTCGCCATCGCCTCGCTGCCGCTCGACATCCAGCGCATCGTGACGATGGAGGCAATGCGCGCTTCGCTCGAGGTGAAGGATTATGCCGGCGCCTCCAAGCGCCGCAGCGAGCTCGAGGTGGTCGGTGTCTCGCCCGAGGCCGCGCCCGGCTTTGCCGTGCTGCGCGGCCGGCTCGCCGAGGCGCTCGGCCACGACAAGGACGCGCTCGACGACTACAAGTTCGCGGTTGGCTCGTCCGACCGGCCGGCTGCGGCCGAGGCGAAGCAGCTCGAGGTCGCGCTGCGGCAGAAGCGCGACGAGATCGGCAAGGAAGACGCGCTGCGCGAGCTCGAAACGCTCGCTATGACCTGGCGCGGCGACTCGATCGAGGTCAAGACGCTCCAGATGCTGTCGCAGATGTTTGCCGAGAACGGGCGCTACCGGGATGCGCTCACCGCGGCGCGTACCGCGACAAAGCTGCAGCCGAACGCGGACGCCTCGCGACAGGCGCAGGACCTCGCCTCCGACCTGTTCACGCAGATCTTCCTGGGACCCAAAGGCGACGAGCTGCCGCCGATCGAAGCGCTGGGGATGTTCTACGAGTTCCGCGAACTGACCCCGATCGGCCGCCGCGGCGACGAACTGATCCGACGCCTCTCCGACCGTCTCGCCTCGATCGATCTGCTCGACCAGGCCGCCGAGCTCCTGCAATACCAGGTCGACCATCGCCTCGAAGGCGCGGCGCGTGCGCAAGTCGCCGCGCGCCTCTCCATGATCTATCTCGCCAACCGCAGACCCGACATGGCGATCACGGCGTTGCGCGCGAGCCGTATCAGCGACCTCTCAGGCGAACTCAGGCAGCAACGCCTGCTGCTGGAGGCGCGTGCGCAGAGCGACGTCGGCCGCCACGATCTCGCGCTCGACATCGTCTCCAACGTTACGGGGCGCGAGGTGCTGCGCCTGCGATCCGACATCTTCTGGGCGGCGCGGCGCTGGCGTGAGTCCGCCGAGCAGATCGAGCTCTATTACGGCGAGCGCTTTCGCGACTTCAAGCCGCTCAACGCTGTGGAGAAAAGCGACATCATCCGCGCAGCCGTCGGTTATGCGCTCGCCGACGACTCGATCGGCGTGTCGCGCTTCCGCGAGAAATATGCGCCGCTGATGAGCGAGAGCGCCGATCGGCTCGCCTTCGACATCGCGAGCAAACCGACCGGCGCCTCCAGCGCGGAGTTTGCCGATATCGCCAAGCTGGCTGCCAGCGTCGACACGCTCGACGGCTTCCTGCGCGAGATGAAGCAGCGCTTCCCCGACGCCACCGCCCGCGCGCCGGCCTCTCCGCAGGCCAAGGACGAATCCGACCACACCGGCTCGCTGCCCACGATTCCAGTGGTGCGGCAGATCAAGATGACGCGGTAGGATCGCTGCTCCTTCTGGGCCTCGCGAGAGGTGTCCGTGACCAAGCTCCTCGAAGTGACGGGCAGGGGCCGAAGACGATCGTCCAGGGGCGCGTACTCATCAACCTGATCAGCCCGCGCGGACGTAAGCCATGTCCATTCAGTCTTTGACACCGGACATGGCCCGTTTGGCTTTGCTAGTCGGCTCAGGGCTCCAAGTCCATTGTGAGAAACACATACTCCGCGAACCGATCTTTGGGCATAGAAACAGCGAAGCAGCTAAGGCCAGCAAGCGACGTTAACGGGCTTAATGGAGCTTTACCCGCACCTGATAAATTGCCGACCCCAAGGTCGACGCAAGCACTAGCACGAGACCAAGCCCGATCATGGGGTTCCTTGCGATCACTGCCGCAAGCGATACCCCCAGCGCTGCGGCCAACATCTGCCAGAAACCCAAAAGGGCCGAGGCAGCACCGGCGCGATCGCCGAATGGCGAAAGAGCTTGCGCGCTGCAGAGCGGATTGACCATGCCCATGCCCAGCAGGAATACGCATGCGCCGACAAGAAATGGCAAAAAGCGCCCGTCGAAAAGCGCGAACAGCAACACCATGCCGCCACCGACACAGGCCAGCGCGAGGCCAATGCAAATCGATCGGTCGAGACCAAGGTGCGGAACAATTTTTGTAGCGATAATGCCCGCGCTAAAGACGATCATGACAGTGCCTGCGAAGAACAGGCCGAGTTGCATGGGTGTGAAGTCGAGGCCTTCTATCAAGACACGCGGCAACGCCGAAAACATTGCAAACAGCGCACCTAAGATGAGGCTGACAGTTGCGGCAGGAACCAAGAAACGGCGGTCAGTCGATAGCGACCAGTAATTCTTGGCGATCGTCGAGAAATCGAACCCGGCGCGTGGCGCGTGGTGCGTTTCTCCGAAAGCCGCAAGAAATGCTGAAGCGGCGACGACGGCGAAGATCCCGACGAACACAAATGCTGAACGCCAGCCAAAAAAATGATCCAGCGCGCCACCGACCAGGGGCGAGAATCCGGGCGCCGCTGCCATCGCAACCATAACGAAGGTGAGCACGCGCGCTAGCTTTTCGCCCTGAAAAAGATCTCTTGCGATAGCTCGCGAAAGCACAGACGTGGCACATGCGCCACCGGCCTGCACAACGCGACCAATCAATAGTGCCGTCAAATCATCGGCTAACGCGCACCATATGCTACCTGCGAAAAATACAGCAAACCCGATCATCACGGGTATGCGCCGGCCGAAACGATCCGACAACGGACCGACAACAAGTTGTCCGACCGCGAACATGGCGAGGAATATGGTGATAGCTGACGTTACCTGAGCGCTGGAGACGCCTACCGCGACGGCGATACTCGGGAGCGAAGGCAACAGAATGTTGGTGGCCAACGTGCCACTCGCAGACAACGCAGCAAGAACGGCGACCTGAAGACCAAGCGGCACGATTCGAGCGAACGGACGGTTTTCGACGTTGCTGGTCATAAGCCGCTTCGGATCAATGGATGATAACCATCATATCAACGGACCATTGAATTCGCAACCTGAGCATATTCCGGTATGTCACGACCCGCCGAACGCGCCCACGGTGGCGGGCCTCCGCCTTGCACTGGTAAGCTGAAGTGCATGCCTGCAAACCCTGGGCGAGAGAGGATGGGGGCGCTGACCGCTCCCCGGGCCCGCTACCCCCCGTAACTCTGCACCAGGCTCCCTGCCACCAGCGACCACCCGTCGACCAGCACGAAGAAGATCAGCTTGAACGGCAGCGAGATGGTTGCGGGCGGCAGCATCATCATGCCCATCGACATCAGCACGGAGGCGACGACGAGGTCGATGATCAGGAAGGGAAGGAACAGCAGAAAGCCGATCTCAAAGGCGCGCTTCAGCTCCGAGATCATGAAGGCGGGGACGAGGATGCGTAAGCCGAGCTCGTCGGGAGTGGCGGGCGGCGGCTCGCCGGACAGATCCAGGAACAGCTTGAGGTCCTTCTCGCGCACGTTCTTCTGCATGAAGCCGCGCAGGGGGACGGAGGCGCGCTGAAGCGCGTCCTCGACGCCGAGCTGATTGGCGACGAGCGGACGGATGCCTTCGTCGTAGGATTTTTGCAGGACGGGTCCCATCACGAAGAAGGTGAGGAACATCGCCAGCGCGATGATCACCGAGTTCGGCGGGGCGGTAGCGGTGCCCATCGCGGTGCGAAGCAGCGACAGCACGACCACGATGCGCGTGAACGACGTCATCATGATCAGGATCGACGGGGCGATCGACAGCACCGTCAGCAGCGCGATCAGCTGGATCGCGCGCTCGGTGACGCCGCCACCGCCAGCGCCTCCACCGCCGAGATTGATGCTGATGTCCTGCGCATGCGCCGGCATCGCGAGCGAAGCCGCGCCGATCAGGACAGAAAGAAAAAAAACTCTACGCGGGAGGGCCGGCAGCCTCACGAAGACGGCTTCGGACGGCCGAGCAACGAGGCCATCTCGTCTTCGAGATTTTCAAAGCTGGTCTTTTCCGGAGCCGGCTTTGCGGGAGCGGCCGGTGGTGCCGGCGGTTCGCTGCGGGCCGCACGTGGAGGAGCGGCGGGGGGCTCCGGGGCGACCGGAGGGGCAAGCGTCTCGCCGGCGGGGCGGCGCAGCGCAGCTTCGAGTCGCTGCGCCATCTCGGCGAGATTCTGCTCGGCGCTCGATGGCGCCGCAGGAGCGGGCGCCGGCGGCGGAACGGGCGGAGCCTGCGGCAAAGGCGGAGGGGGCGCGGCTACGCGCTCGGCGCGCACTGGAGGCGCCTTCACCGGCTCGCTCTGGCGCGGCGGACGCGGCATCAGAGGGGGTTCGTTGCGCGCAACGCGCGGCGGAATAGGTTCGGGACGCAGCTCGCGCTCGGGGCGCGGCGCGATCGGCTCGGAGGGGAAGCCGCCTAGGGGCGGCTCGTTGCGGCGGTCGGCCAGGGCGGGAGAGGGCCGGCGCACTTCGTCGGCAAAGGAGGGGCGCGCGGGCCGCGGCGGCGGCTCGGGCATTTGCGGCTCGGGATGGTCGAGCAGCTCGGGCCGCGGTGCTTCGTCGGCCCAGTTGCTGGTATCATGCATCGGCGCAAGACGCGGCTCGGTGGCATTGGGGCGCTGCGGGAGCTGGTCGCGGCCGGGCGCTGCGCGCACGATGTTGGGTTCGACGACGATGTCGGTGGGGCCGCCGATCATCAGAAGATGCTCGACATTGTCACGCCGGACCAGCACCAGGCGGCGGCGGCCGTCGACCGCGGCGGCATCGATCACGGCGAGCCGGGGCATCCGGCCGCGCTGGGTGTTGGCGCCGAGCCGGCTGGTTGCGAATCGGCGAACCAGCCATGCAGCGACGCCGATCAACGCCAGAACGACGATGAACGCGACGATGAAGGTGATAGGGCTGCCTTGCATACTTGTCCCCGACAAATGGCGCTGTTCTCGGGCCCGTGGTCAGATGCGCCAACCACCGGCTTACGTTGCCCCAAACTGCGATTTCTTAACGTCCCACGGCAAGTTTTGCCGTCCCCAACTCTTAATAACCCATGAATCGCTCGATCCAAAACGACTTCTTGGCCTGTGCATGCGCCGCCAAGCGGTTGGGTTAATGCCGCTTTTGGAGGCGTAGAATCACGGGGCACGCGCATTGGTGTCCCGGCGGGGGACAACTGGCTGCGATCTCCTTAACCAGCTGTTAACCATACAGGCGGCAAATTCTGCCTAGCTTCGGACCATGGGTCCTGCGAGGCGGAAGGAGCCGCAACGATGTCCATCAACGATCTTCCGGTGCTCTCGGCGCTTCGCACCAAGATGCAATGGCACCAGGAGCGCCAGCGCGTCCTGTCCGAGAACGTCTCCAATTCCGACACGCCTAAATTCCGGCCGCGCGACCTGGTCGAGCCGAAACTGGACAAGGCCGGCGCCGTCACGGGTTCGATGGGCCCCTTGAAGCTCACCCGCACCAGCGGTTCCCACATGGCGCCGTCAGGCGCGGCCTCCGGATTCGACCAGAACAAGAATGCGGGTTTTGAGACCCGCCCCGCGGGCAACGCCGTCAATCTCGAAGAGGAGATGATGAAGGCCGCCAGCAACCAGATGGATTATGCGGCGGCGACCTCGCTCTATTCGAAGAGCCTGCACCTGCTCAAGACCGCGATCGGCAAAGGCTAGAGCTAGAGGAAGCGCATCATGGCGAATGACAGCAGTGACTTTGCCCGCTCGATGGCGATCGCGACCTCCGGTCTGCGGGCGCAGGCCGGGCGCATGCGGGTGATCTCGGAGAACATCGCAAATGCGGATTCGACGGCGCCGACCGCCGGCGGCGATCCTTACCGGCGCAAGGTGCCGACCTTCTCCTCCGCGCTCGACCGTACACTCGACGCGCAGGTCGTTACCCTCGGCAGGATCAAGCCCGACCAGTCCAGTTTCCGCACCAAATACGAGCCGAACAATCCGGCGGCGGATGCGACCGGCAACGTCAAATATCCCAACGTGAACTCGGTGGTCGAGATGACCGACATGCGCGACGCGCAGCGGTCGTACGAGGCCAATCTCAACATCATCAGCGCGACGCGCCGGATGATCCAGCGCACCCTCGACATCCTCAAGAGCTGAACAGGACATTTGAACCATGGCAACACCGACAATTGCCGCCAACGCCTATGCAAACCTCGCCCGCGTGCTGGAGAACAGCGGTGCCGGCAAGGGCAGCGAGCCGAGCGGGCAGTCCTTTGCCTCGCTTCTGAAAGACACCGTCGGCAGCGTCCTGGAGTCCGGCCGCAAATCCGATGCGCAGACGGTGGCGATGGCCGCCGGCAAGGCCAACGTGATGGACGTGGTCACGGCGGTCGCAGACACCGACGTCGCCGTGTCCACGCTGGTCTCCGTCCGCGACCGCGTGATCGCGGCCTATGAAGACATCATGAAGATGCCGATCTGATTTTTGGTGCTCGCGCCCACCCCAATCGTCATTGCGAGCGTAGCGAAGCAATCCAGAATCTTTCCGAAGCGGCAGTCTGGATTGCTTCGCTACGCTCGCAATGACGGGGGATAGGCCTTCGCATCGCTCGCAACAGCGATGGGGAGGCGAGGAATGAACAAAGGAACTGCGAAATGACCGGACCGGAAACCCTCGACGTCGCGCGTGATGCGATCTGGACCATCGTGATCGTGTCGTCGCCCCTGATGGTGGTCGGCCTCGTGGTCGGCGTCGTCGTGTCGCTGTTCCAGGCGCTGACGCAGATCCAGGAGCAGACGCTGATCTACGTGCCGAAGATCCTGGCCATCTTTGCCACAATGCTGTTGGCCTTGCCGTTCATGGCCGACGCACTGCATTCCCACATGCTGCGGATATCGTCGCGAATCATCGGCGGCTGAGGCACAATGCGCCCGTCATGCGCATCGACGTCTCGCTGCTGCCGGCGCTTGCCGCCTCCTTCATGCTCGCCTTTGCCCGGGTCGGCGCGATGGTGATGCTGTTGCCGGGCCTGGGCGAGACCAATATCCCGACACGGATCAAACTGTCGATCGCGCTGCTGCTCACGCTGATTATCCTGCCGCTGCATCGCAATGCCTATCAGGTCGACATGGGCTCGATCGCGCCGCTGCTGGTCCTGATGCTGCATGAGATCGTGATCGGCATCGTGCTGGGGGCGACCGCGCGGGTGACGTTGTCGGCGCTACAGGTTGCCGGTGCCGTGATCGCGCAGCAGATGGGGCTCGGCTTCGTCACCTCGGTCGATCCGACGCAGGGACAGCAGGGCGTGCTGGTCGGCAACTTCCTGACGATACTGGGGGTCACGCTGCTGTTCGCCACCGACAGTCATCATCTGGTGATCGCGGCGCTGAACGACAGCTACACCATCTTCGCGCCGGGCGAGACGGTGTCGAGCGGCGATGTCGCCGCGCTGGCGACGCGTGCCTTCGCCGCCGCGTTCCGCCTGGGCTTGCAACTTTCCGGACCGTTCCTGGTGTTCGGCCTCGTCTTCAACATCGGGCTCGGCGTGCTGGCGCGGCTGATGCCGCAAATGCAGGTCTATTTCGTCGGCGTGCCGCTGTCGATTTTCGCCGGCTTCCTGGTGCTTGCCGTCGTGCTCACGGCGATGATGGGCACCTTTCTCGACTACTTCATCGGTGTCATGCACCAGATGATGCCACTCAAGTGATCGGGTGATCGATGGCGGAAGACAACGATCCAGAGAGTCAAACAGAAGACCCGACGCAAAAACGTCTCGAAGAGGCGCTCGAACGCGGTGACGTCGCCAAGAGCCAGGAGATCAACACCTGGTTCATGATCGCGGGCGCCACGCTCGTGGTCTCGAGCTTCTCGGGATCGGTCGGCAGCGGGCTGTTGGCGCCGATGCGCAACCTGCTCGCCAATTCCTGGATGATCAAGACCGACGGCAGGGCTCTGCTCGCCCTGATGCAGCAGATCGAAGTCGCGGTGCTCGCTGCGGTGGGCGTGCCGCTGCTGATGCTGGTGCTGGCGGCAATTGCCGGCAACATGCTGCAGCACCGCCTGGTCTGGTCGGCCGAATCCCTCAAGCCCAAGTTCAGCAAGCTGTCGCCTGCCGAAGGCCTCAAGCGCATCTTCGGCAAGCAAGCGGCGGCGAACTTCCTCAAGGGTCTCGGCAAGCTGATCGTGCTCGGCGCGGTCATGACCACGATCCTGTGGCCGGAGCGGCATCGCATGGAGGCGATGGTCAGGCTCGATCCGGCCGCCCTGCTCGGCGCCTCCACCGGCCTGACCATTCAGCTGCTCGGCGCGGTGGTCGCGGCGCTCGCGATCATCGCCATCGGCGACTATTTCTTCCAGTATCGCAGCTGGTTCCAGCGCCAGAAGATGTCGCTCCAGGAGATCAAGGAAGAGTACAAGCAGTCCGAAGGCGACCCGCACATCAAGGGCAAGCTCAGGCAACTGCGCCAGCAGCGCTCCAAGAAGCGCATGATGGCGGCGGTTCCCAAAGCCTCAGTGATCATCACCAACCCGACCCACTATTCGATCGCGTTGTCCTACGAGCGCGGCATGTCGGCGCCGATCTGCGTCGCCAAGGGCGTCGACAACCTCGCTTTCAAGATCCGGGAGATCGCGCGCGAGCACGACATCCCGATCGTCGAGAACGTGCCGCTCGCCCGCGCGCTCTACGCCACCGTCGAGATCGACGAGGAAATCCCGACCGAGCACTACCATGCGGTCGCCGAAGTCATCGGCTACGTCATGCGTCTGAAGAGCGGATTTGGTGCCAGCCGGCAATAAAACCCCTGAAAAGTACTGGAAATGGCCGTAATCTGGGAATCAGCGTACCTTTCGCCCCTGCTGCCCTTGCGTCTGCGGGTCCGATTCAGGCAGGGAGGACCCTGCGCGCCCTGTAGCGCGTTGATTCTCTGCCGACAGGCTGTGCCAGCTTGAGATGACTGCCGAGACCGACCACGACCTCACACGCGAGCCCGTTGCGGCGCACGAGCCGTCGCCGCGCTCGGGCAGCATTGCGCTGGTGCTGCTGGTGGCCGCCGGCCTCGTCGCCGTTGCCGTCGGGCTGATGACGCTTGGCCGCGCGCAGGCCCAGCCCTATATTCTCGGCATCCTCGCCGTGCTGGCCATGGTCGGCCTGTTCAACCTGTTCGCCTTCGCCGCCGGCATCATCCGCTTCGTCGATCGCAATCTCGATGATCCCGTGATGGGGCGCATCGCCGACCACGCCTTCGATGGCCTCGCCGTGACCGACCCGCGCGGCCATGTGGTCTATTCCAATGCGGCCTATCTGACGCTGACCGGCGCCGCCGGCCCGCAGGACGTGCGCCCCGTGGAGCGCGTCTTCATCGGCAACCCCGACGTCTCCGAAGCGGTGTTCCGCCTGTTGAAAGCCGCGCGCGAAGGCAAGCGGCAGCAGGAGGAGGTGCGCATCTCCGGCCATGACGGCAGCCAGGGCCGCTGGCTGCGCATGCGGGTGCGGCCCCTCGGCACCGGCAAGCGCGAGACGAGATACGCGGTGTGGTCGATCGCCGACATCACCCGCGACCGCGAGCGCCAGGAGGACGTATTTCAGGAACTCCAGCACGCGATCGAATATCTCGATCACGCGCCCTGCGGTTTCTTCTCGGTCAATCCGGCCGGCGAACTCGCTTACGTCAACGCGACGCTGGCGAACTGGCTCGACTACGACCTCGCCGAGATCGGCTCAGGCGGGCTGAAGCTCACCGACATCGTCTCCGGCGACGGCGCTTCGCTGCTCACGGCGATCGTGGCGGTGCCGGGCGAGGTCAAGACGGAAGTCTTCGACATCGACCTGCGCATGCGTACCGGCAAGACAATGCCGGTGCGGCTCTATCACAAGCTCGCCTTCGGCGCCGACGGTGCGCCGGGGCCGTCGCGCACGCTGGTGATCAGCCGCGCCCGCGACGAGCGCAGCGATCCGGACCGCGCCGCCGAAGTGCGCTTCATGCGCTTCTTCGACCACACCCCGATGGCGATCGCGACGGTCGACCGCGGCGGCAATGTCGTGCGCGCCAATGCGCGTTACGCCAAGCTCGGGCAGGCACTGGGGCTCGACAGCGCCAGTAAGTCGATCTTCCGCGCGGTCAATTCGCGCGACCGGCACCTCTTGATCGCGGCCATCAACCAGGCCGCAGAGGGCCAGGCCGACGTCGCGCCGGTCGAAGTGGCGCTCGAAGGAACCAGAGAGCGCTGGGGCCAGTTCTTCGTCACGCCGGTGGACGCGGCCGAGAACGACGCGGAAGTCGCCATCGTGCACATGCTCGAGACCACCGAGCGGCGCGCGCTGGAGAACCAGATCAACCAGTCGCAGAAGATGGAGACCGTCGGCCAGCTCGCCGGCGGCATCGCCCACGACTTCAACAACGTGCTCTCCGCCATCATGATGGCGAACGACTTCCTGCTGAACGCGCACAAGCCGACCGATCCGTCGTTCCAGGACATCATGCAGATCAAGCAGAACGCGACGCGGGCCGCCACGCTGGTGCGGCAATTGCTGGCGTTCTCGCGGCGGCAGACGCTGCGGCCGCAGGTGCTCGACCTCGGCGATGCGCTCTCCGATCTCGCCATGCTGCTGCGTCGCCTGATCGGCGAGAAGGTCAAGCACGAGACCATCCACGGCCGCGATCTCTGGCCGGTCAAGGTCGACGTCTCCCAGTTCGAGCAGGTCATCGTCAACCTCGCGGTCAACGCGCGCGACGCCATGCCCGACGGCGGCAAGCTGATCATCCGCACCGCCAACGTCACCACCGAGGAAGCGGCCAGGCTGGCCTACAAGGGCATGCCGGCAGCGGACTATGTGCGGATCGAGGTCGCCGATACCGGTACCGGCATCCCTGCCGATATCCGCGACAAGATCTTCGAGCCGTTCTTCTCGACGAAGGAAGTCGGCAAGGGCACTGGCCTCGGGCTCTCCACCGTCTATGGCATCGTCAAGCAGACCGGTGGCTTCATTTACGTGGACTCCGAGCCGGGGCAGGGCACCTCGTTCCAGATCTTCCTGCCGCGCCATCATGCCGAGCCGGAGGTGCAGATCGAGCAGCCGGCACCGGTCGTTGGCGCCAGCAATGGTGCCGCGAAGGAGGCCGGGTCCGCGGCGGACGCCAAGCCCCGCACAGATCTCACCGGACAGGGCACCATCCTCCTGGTCGAGGACGAGGAGGGCCTGCGCGCGCTCAACGCACGCGGTCTGCGCTCTCGCGGCTACACCGTGGTCGAGGCCGAGAACGGCGTCGAGGCGCTGGAGGTGCTGGAAGAGCAGAGCGGCGGAATCGATCTCGTCGTGTCCGACGTCGTCATGCCGGAGATGGACGGCCCGACGCTGCTCAAGGCGATGCGCGAGAAGAACCCCGACATTAAGTTCATCTTCGTCTCTGGCTACGCGGAAGACGCATTCGAGAAGAGCCTGCCCGAAGGCCAGCAGTTCGACTTCCTGCCCAAGCCGTTCACGCTCAGCCAGCTCGTGGCGGCCGTGAAGGAGACGATGGCGAAGGCGGGGTAAGGGCCACAACGCGATGACGACGGAAAAGCGGAATTTGCTGTCGCAAAAGCGCCGGTAACCCGCGACCGCGGTTCCGTCGCACACGCAGCCAAGCTGCCGCCAAAGAGAGGCTTTGTCACATCCCCGCGACTGAGGGCCGCAGCCATAAGTTCCGATAGTGGCTTCCTTTTTACGGAAGCCTGCCCATCTTAGGGGCACGTCCCCATGCCGGGGATCTGGGAAACGAACATGAATTTCTCGCAACGCTCCCGCAGTCTCTTCAAGACGATTGCCGTCGTGCTGGCGCTTGCGCTGCCGACTGCGCTGGCGATCTCGTCCGCCGACGCGCGCGTCGGTGGCGGCATGTCGTCGGGTTCGCGCGGTTCGCGCACCTATTCGGCCCCGCCATCAACCACGACCGCGCCGGGCTCGACCTCGCAGTTCAATCGGACCTACACCCAGCCGGGCGCAGGCATGAATTCGGCTGCCGCCGCACCCGCGCGCGGCGGCCTGTTCGGCCGGGCCGGCGGCTTCATGGGTGGCCTCGCGGCCGGGTTCCTCGGCGCGGGCCTGCTCGGCATGCTGTTTGGCGGTGGCCTGTTCGGCGGCCTCGGCGGTCTGTCGTCGATCATCGGCCTGATCATCCAGATCGTGCTCGTGGTGGTCGCGGTTCGGCTGGCGATGTCATGGTGGCAGCGCCGCCACACCCCGCAGGCGGCCTATGCTGACGCCGGTGCCGGTCCGGGACCGCAGGCGAACAACCGTAGTGGTCTTGGTAGCGGTCTTGGCGGCGGCTTCGGCTTCGGTGCCAACAACGCGCCGCTCGAGATCAAGCCGGACGACTACGAAGCGTTCGAGCGCCTGCTCGGCGATGTCCAGACCGCGTGGTCGAATGAGGACGTGGCCAAGCTGCACACGCTCGCGACGCCGGAAATGGTCTCCTATTTCGAGCAGGACCTCGGCCAGAACCGCGCGCGCAATGTGGTCAACAAGGTCAGCGGCGTGAAGCTGCTGCAGGGCGACCTCGCGGAAGCCTGGCGCGAAGGCGAGACCGATTACGCAACGGTGGCGCTGCGCTTCGCGCTCACCGACAAGACGCTCGACCGCAATACCGGCGCAATTGTCGCCGGCAGCGAGCAGCCGGGCGAGGCCACCGAAGTCTGGACCTTTGCCCGACGTCCGGGCGGCGCCTGGGAATTGTCGGCGATCCAGCAGACCAACTGATCGCGCGTATAGCGACAAACGAGGGCGTCGTGCTTCGGCACGGCGCCCTTTTTGTTTGAGCGGCAGGTTTCCGGTCAGGCGGCCATTTGGGCGAAGCACTTAATTGCTTGTTGGCCGCGCAGAGCTGCCGCAATTTCGCGCCTGCCGGTTGGATGAGGAGATATTCCGTGAGCCAGTGTGTCGCGCGCCTCAGGACAAACCACGAAGGCATTGCCAGGAGTTCGTCGCTGCTGCTGGAGGCGATCGGAACGGCGTATGACCGGATCGAGGCCGAGGGCGATCGCAATTGCTGGATCTATCTTCGCCCGCGGCGGGAGGCACTCGAAGAATGCCATAAGCTGGTGGCGCGCGCGCGGACGGGCGAAAATCTTCCGCTGCTCGGCATTCCATTTGGTGTGAAGGACAATATCGACGTCGCGGGAATGCCGACCACTGCCGCATGTCCGGCCTTTAGCTACACGCCCTGGCATTCCGCGCATAGCGTCGAACGCCTCACCGCAGCCGGCGCAATTTGCCTCGGAAAGACCAATCTCGATCAGTTCGCCACAGGCCTGTCCGGCGTGCGCTCGCCCCATGGCCCCTGCGCGTCGGTTGCCGATGCGCGCTATGTTGCGGGCGGCTCCAGTTCCGGGTCCGCGGTCGCCGTGGCGGCCGGGCACGTCGCCTTTGCGCTCGGCACCGATACCGGCGGCTCGGGGCGCATACCTGCCGGGTTCAACAACATTGTCGGAATCAAGCCGACCGTTGGGCTGGTATCATCACGTGGCCTGGTGCCGAATTGTCCGACGATCGATTGCGTTTCGGTATTCTGCAATACCGTGAGCGACGGCGAGGCAATCCTCGACATCATCGAAGGGTTTGATTTCGAAGATCCCTATAGCCGCCTGCCCAGAACCTTTTTCCCCGCCAACGGAGCGGCGGCATCATTCCGGTTCGGCCGCGTCGCGCCAGCAGATATCGAATGCTTCGGCATGTCGGAATGCGGCGAACTCTACGAGAGCGCTTGCGAACGTCTTGCTCATATCGGAGGAACGGCGATCGAGGTGGACTTCGCCCCATTCCGCCAGGCCGGGGAGTTGATGTTCAGCGGTCCCTGGGTCGCGGAGCGGCACTCTGCCATTGCTTCGCTCATCGACGTCGAATCCGGCTCCTTGCTTGATGTCACGAGAACCGTGCTGAGCTCGGCCGCCGGCTATTCGGCGATCGACACGTTTGGCGCCATTCACCGGCTGCACCGGCTTCGCCGCGACGCCGAAGCAATCTTTGCCGGCATCGATGCCCTGGTGGTTCCGACTGCACCGCGGCCGTTCACACTGGAGGAGATGCATCGTGATCCGATCACCCTCAACAATCGTCTGGGCTACTACTCGTACTTTGCCAATCTACTCGATCTCTGCGGCGTCGCCGTTCCGAATGCGAAATTGCCAAACGGCATGCCCATGGGGGTGACCCTGCTGGCGCCGGCCTGGCACGATCGCGCGCTGATCGGACTGGCGCGGCGGTTCGAGGCCGGCGCAGACGGATCGGCGTTCGAATTGAAATCTGGCGGCTAAAGGGCGGACATTATCCCATCGCCTGTCCGAGCGTAGAAACATCCAGGATCGAAATCACGGATCTTTCGTATCTGATCACGCCTTCGTCCTGGAGCCGCGCGAGTTGCACGGTCACCCATTGCCGGGTGGATCCGATGAGGTTGGCGAGATCCCCGTGGGTAAACGGTATGCCGACGACGATCTCACCGTCGCGCTTTACGCCGTAGACATGCGACAGGAAGATCAGCAGGCTATGCAGCCGCTCGGTGACCGAGCGCGTCCCAAGCATCTGGGCCATTGCCGAATAGCATCGCGCCTTGAATGCGAGGGCATCCAGCAAGGCGACGGCGATTGCCGGCGATTCAAGCGCAAGCCGCCGCAACGCCAGTCCGGGCATGAACGTCAACCGGCTGCGCTCGGCCGCAACCGATGTCCACATGTGCGGGCCCGTCCCGAATATGTCGGGCCCACCGACGAAGTTGCCGGGAAACCAATAGGCGAGCGTGACTTCGCGCCCCGACGGCGCCGCATAGTAGCTGCGTATGCGCCCCTCGCTGATCAGGTAGATCCCGGCCTGTGCGTCGCCCTGAGACCAAACCAGTTGGCCGGCTTCCAGGATCTTTTCGCGTCCGATCGCACGCAAGCGATTGCAATCAGCCCGGTTGAGACCATCCAGCAAGCCGGGTAGCGGTCTGACCAGATCGTCCGACTCTGCGAGCATCACACCTGCCGCTATCGCGCTGTTCGCCCTGTGCATGGCCGGCTCCGCATGTGAGACCCGGCATCGGTTATTCAAGAACCATGCCAGCCCGCTGCGGTCCGCCTCAGACCCGCGGGCTCCGCGTCATCAGTCCGTGTCCGACTGATTGAACGCCCGCAACCCTTCTGCGCGGATGACGTCGAGACAATCCTTCTTGAGCGAAAGATATGCTGGCTCGACCATGACAGAACTCGACCGTGGGCGCGGCAGCTTGACCGCGACTTCGCGCAGGATGCGGCCGGGTCCCGCGCTCATGATGAGAACGCGGTCGGCCAGCACGATGGCTTCATCGACGTCATGCGTCACGAATACGATGGTCGCCTTGATCCGGTCGCGCAACGCCAGCAGATTGTCTTGCATCACCGCGCGGGTCTGCGCGTCGAGTGCCCCGAAGGGCTCGTCCATCAGCAGCACACGGGGCTGATTGGCCAACGCTCGCGCGATTGCCACGCGCTGTTGCATGCCGCCGGACAGCGTGTTCGGATAAGCGTCGGCGAAACGCTTGAGGCCGACCATCGCGATCAGATCGTCGGCGATGGCATACGCTTCCGTCCTGGACTTCCCGAGCATCCTGGGACCGTGGGCGATGTTGCTGCGGACGGACTTCCAGGGGAAGAGATGCGGCTGCTGGAACACCATGCCGACATCGGGACGCGGACTGTAGACAGGCGCGCCCTCGACCAGGATCTCGCCTTCGAACGGCACTTCCAGCCCGGCGATCGTATTGAGTACCGTCGACTTGCCGCAGCCGGAGGGCCCGGCGATGCAAACGAACTCGCCAGGCGCCACGTCAAACGAAACGCGATCGACCGCGATGATTTGCCCGCGCTTGGTGTCGAAAACGATGCTCAGGTTCGAGACTTGAATGGCCGGTTGTTTTCGCGCCGATTCGACGGAGGCAGGCGAACTTGCCAGCGCCAGTTTCATGCCAGATCGAGATCCCGACATCAGCGCCACCAGACAATACCTTCGGCAAGAGCCGCAAACAGCCGGTCGGCGATGAACGACATCAACCCGAGCGCAGCGAGCCCGCCCATGACCTGGCCCGTTTGCAAATTCTGCTGCGCAATCTCTATCCTGTAGACAATGCCGGCGAAAGCGCCGGCCAGTTCAGCCGCGACAAGCGTGTAGAAGGAGATGCTGACGGCGGTGCGCAACCCGACCACAATGTAGGGAAGCGCCCCCAGCAGCACGATCTCCTGCAGCATCTGCCGTCGGGGCGTGCCGAGCATCAACGCCGCCCGAATCAGGCCACGGTCGACCTTCTGCACGCCGATGTGAGTCGAAAGCCATACCGTGAAGAATACGCCCCATACGACGAGGAACAATTTTCCCGCCTCCGACAGGCCGAACCAGAGAATTACGATCGGCACGAACGCAATCGGCGGAATTGGCCGCAAGATATGGAATAGCGGGGACAGCAAGCTCGAGATAACGGGGAATTGGCCGGTGAGAACACCGAGCAGGATGCCGAGCGCGCCGCCTATGATGAATCCTGTGGTGACGCGAAAGAGGCTGGCCAACAGATCGCTAAAGAACTGTCCGCTTCGTATCCATTCAAGCACGGCCGCAGCAACCACCGTCGGCGGCGGAAACAGCACCATGTTGACGGTCCCGGAACGGGAGACCAGTTCCCAGAGCCCAATGAACAAGGGAAGCGAAAGCGCCCCGACCAGAATATTGAGGCGGCGAAGCCGAACTGAATTCGGCCGCCGAGCGCGACCGCCAGTGCGGATGGCAATATCGCGTCCCGCTGAAGTGGCTTCCTGCATGGCCGTGCGGGTGGCTATTTCCATGAGAGGGTGACGCGTTCGGGGTCGACCTTTTTCAGTGGCTCGGTGACGACGACCTTGCTGAAGTCGGGCATCGCCGCTCCCGGAGGATGGTTGCCGCTCTCGAGGCGCCATGCGGAATGGGTCTTCAGAATCTCGATCAGCCGGTCGTCGAGACGCACCCGGTAAACATAGTCGGCCCAGATGGGGGCGAGTTCGTCCCGCTTCATTCCAACCGCGTCCGCCACTGTCGTGATTGCTTCATCCGGGTGTGCCTTCATCCAGATCTCGGCATCGATCAGTGCGGCGATGAAGTTCTCGACCAGCACTGGGTTGGCGTCCAGATAGGGCTTCATGACGACGATATTGAACGTCTCGGAGTAGGTGCCCTTTGTATCTATCTCAGCGACGGCTTCGCCCAGGGCTTTCTTCGCGTTGGCGACGTGGGGCTCCCAGGTGTCGATCGCGTCGATGCTTCCGGCTGCAAGTGCCGGCAGCATCTCCTGCGGCCGCAGATTGACGAGGGTGACATCCTTGGACGTCAATCCCGCCGACTTCAGCAAGGTCGCGGTGTAAACCTCGCTACCGGTGCCGGCAGTGAAGGCGATTCGCTTGCCGCGAAGATCTGCCCTGGTCTTGACGCCGGCCTTGGCCGCGACGAGCGTCTTGAGATCGGAATATTCCATCCCGGCGACGAAGGCGATGGGCTGGTTTGCCATCGTCGAAGCGGTGACCGGCGCCTCCGCCGTCGTCGCGATGTCGGCACCGCCCCCGATCACGGTGTCCAGGCACTGCTTGCCGGACGTGAAGTTCGAAACCGTGATGTCCAGTCCGTGCTTTTCGAAGATTCCCTTCGACTTGGCGACGATCGCAAGGCCGGAGATCGGTGCGAGATTTTGCGCCAGCCGGGCCTTGAGCAGTTCCGCGGCCAAGGCGCAGTTCGGACCGGTGGCAAGACCGACGGCAAGGCAGCAAAGGGTGACACGGCCGGCAATTGCCGTGATTGGGCGGGTGGTGGTCCGGTGCATGACGATCTCCCCTTGCGCCGCGCCCTGCGCAGCCCCGATGTGATCGCGGATACCGCCCTGAACGGTCCCGCCACAGTCCCCCTGCGTCCTCCCCTGGACGACCACTTGAGGATCGGCCCATTTGGTATGCTCGCCCGGCACCATTGTTCCGGGAAGCAATTAATCGACATGGCGGTCGGGAAGCGGCTGGCAATCGTCGGCGATCCCGCTGACCAACTGATCGCAGACGACATGAAGAACAAAGCGTCGTGCTTCTTGCAGGGCGCTTTTTTCTTTTGGGCGTCTCGCATCGCGGGATCGGAATAAGCGGGCCTGCGTCGGGTTGAAATCTGGCGGCCAACGACAACACAAAGGGAGGACAGGATGATCCGCATTGAGAGATCCGTGACGATTTCAGGCCTCGCGCTCGCCGCGGCCTTGCTTGCGGCGCCATCGGCGCAGGCGCAGTCGGCCGACATGACGTTCTTCGTGACTTCCAACGGTCCTGGCAAAGGCGCCGATCTCGGCGGCCTGGAGGGGGCCGATGCGCAGTGCCAGAAGCTGGCCCAGGCCGGCGGCGCCGGCAGCAAGACCTGGCGCGCTTATCTTTCGACCCAGGCAGCCGACGGCAAGCCGGCCGTCAACGCGCGCGACCGCATCGGCAAGGGACCGTGGCAGAACGCCAAGGGCGCTGTGATCGCCAAGGACGTTGCCGACCTGCACGGGGCGGCCAACAACCTCACCAAGCAGGCCACGCTCAGCGAGAAAGGCGAAGTCATCAACGGCCGCGGCGACACGCCGAACCGCCACGACATCCTCACGGGTTCGCAAGCCGACGGCACCGCATTTCCCGCGGGTGACGACAAGACCTGCAAGAACTGGACGTCGAGCACGCAGGGGGCGGCGGTCGTCGGCCACGCCGACCGTCAAGGCCTGCGCGACGACGAGCCGTCGAAATCGTGGAACAGCTCGCATCCCTCGCGCGGTCCCGACGGCGGCTGCTCGCAGGCCGATCTGAAGAGCACCGGCGGCGACGGCCTGCTGTATTGCTTCGCGTCGAATTGAGGCTTCCGTCATTGCGAGGAGCGCAGCGACGAAGCAATCCAGAGTCCCTCCAGGGTGACAGTCTGGATTGCTTCGCTGCGCTCGCAATGACGGAGCGTGTTGGTGCTGCCGTTCCGCCCCATCCTGACGGAACCTTGTCGCGCGTGATAAATTGGTCCTATCGCTTTTACGCTCACGGACCCCTTTCATGAAATACGAGCTCTATTATTGGCCCGAGATCCAGGGCCGCGGTGAATATGTGCGGCTGGCGCTGGAGGAGGCGGGCGCGGCTTACGTCGACGTGGCGCGTGGCCCACGCGGCACAGCTGCGATGATGAAGATGATGGAGGCGCACAAGGGCACGCCGCCCTTTGCGCCGCCGTTCCTCAAAGCCGGCAAGCTCGTCATCGGCCAGGCCGCGAACATCCTACTCTATCTCGGCGCCCGCCACGCCCTCGCTCCGAAGTCGGAAGCGGGTCAACTCTGGGTGCATCAGCTCCAGCTGACGATCACCGATCTCGTGGTCGAGATTCACGATACCCATCATCCGCTCGGGCCCTCGCTCTACTACGAAGATCAGAAGCCGCCGGCGAAGAAGCGCACGGCCGACTTCTGGGGCGAGCGCGTACCGAAATATCTCGGCTATTTCGAGCAGCTCCTTCAGGACAATGGCGGCGCCTATGTCACCGGCCGCAGGCTGACCTATGTCGATCTCTCGCTGTTCCAGATCGTCGCGGGGCTGCGCTATGCGTTTCCCAAGCGGATGAAGGCATTCGAGACAGATATCCCGGGCCTCGTCGGCCTGCACGACCGCGTCGCGGCGCGGCCGAACATCAAGGCCTATCTCGAAAGCCGGCGCCGCATTGCCTTCAACGAGCAGGGCATCTTCCGCCGCTACCGCGAGCTGGATGGTCAAAGCACAGCAGAGTGATGCGCGCGCTCACCGAAGTTGCGGCCGGACACGCGAAAAGCCCGATCGACCGGATCGGGCATTTCATCTTCGACGCGGCTGATCAAGCGAGCTGATCGATCCGCGTACCCTGACCCGGCGGCAGCGGCGCAGGCGGCGGCGGCTTGTAGGTCGGGTCGTTGTCCTTGGTCTTGATCTGATCGTCCTGCTGCTTGGTCGTGTCGTAGCTCGGCACCACGATCGCGATCGGCGGCGGCGAAACGGTAGAAACGCTCATCCACAAATCCTCACATATGGAAACAACTGACCCTGCGCCGCGAGACGCGAAATTTCCTTCAAGCCAATCGTTAAAATGCGAGGGATCCGGTGCGGTGGAATGTGCTCTCGGACCTCTCCTCGTCATTGCGAGGAGCCCTTGCGACGAAGCAATCCAGTCTGTCACCGCAGAGACAGTCTGGATTGCTTCGCTTCGCTCGCAATGACGGAGTGCGTGGAAAGAGCGGGGTCGCCCCGCCTATTCGTCTTTGCCGCGCGTGATCGCGATGGACGCATCCGTCTTGGTGCGGGTGCATTCCATGTTGAGACGCCGGTAACGCATGCTGATCTTGTCGCCGCGCAAGAGCCCCATCCGCTTCAGGCAGCGTGTGGCGCCCGTGGTCGTATCGTCCTTGGTCACGGTGAAGACGATCGCCGCCATCGACCCTACCAGCGCAAAGAACTCCGGCTTGGGCTTGCGATCGCCCTTGGCATAGAGCTCGATCGAATATTTGTCGCCACGGCAAGCCACGGACAATTCCTTGGCCGCCGGATGAGTCAGATAGACGACATTCGCGGCGCGGAAATTCACCTTGAGGCGATCGACCTGGTTCGCCAACTCCTTGGCGCTGTCATCGCAGCGGTCCGCGCGGGCGGGCGAGGCGATGGTCACAAGGCCGGTGATGGCGGCGGCGACCAGGATCGCGCCGCGGACGTGCAAGTTCAATGTCATGATGAAAAGCCCCTTAGCGGGCGCATTCAACCGTCGTCGCAGGCGGAGCGCAAGGGGTGCACTCAAGGTCTTCACCGGCATCATGAGGGTCTGGTGTCCGCCGACAGCCGCCGAAAATAGGTCGCCATGCCGCCGAATCGGGATGCCCCGACCGCACCAGAGCGCCTTCCCTTTGCGGCAAAAAAGCTTAGAACGCTTCTATGAAAGGGGCCCATGCGAGGGCCCCAAAACCCCGAGATTCCAGCCCATGAACGCTCCCACCGCCTTCCCCGACCCCGCAAAGCCCGTTCCGCCCTACAAGCACACGCCGCTGTTTCCGCTGGGCAAGGACGAGACGCCCTACAAGAAGATCACAGCCGATGGCGTGCGGGTCGAGAAGGTTTTGGGCCGGGACATGCTGGTGGTGTCGCGTGAGGCGTTGCGGGCGCTGTCGGAAGCGGCCTTTGGCGACATCAACCACTATCTGCGGCCGGGTCATCTGAAGCAGCTCCGCGCGATCCTGGAGGACGGCGAGGCGAGCCCGAACGACAAGTTCGTCGCGCTGGACTTCCTCAAGAACGCCAACATCGCCGCCGGCGGCGTGCTGCCGATGTGCCAGGACACCGGCACCGCGATCATCATGGGCAAGAAGGGTTGCAACGTCATCACCGACGGTGACGACGAGGCGGCACTGTCGGAAGGCGCGCGTGATGCTTACCTGCGCCGCAATCTGCGCTACTCGCAGGTCGCGCCGCTGTCGATGTACGAGGAGAAGAACACCGCCAACAACATGCCGGCGCAGTGCGAGATCTACGCCGAAGGTGATGACGCCTACAAATTCATGTTCATGGCCAAGGGCGGCGGTTCCGCCAACAAGAGCTTCCTGTTCCAGGCGACGCCCTCGGTGTTGACCAAGGACCGGCTGCTCGCCTTCCTGAAGGAAAAAATCCTGACGCTGGGCACCGCCGCGTGCCCGCCTTATCACCTCGCCATCGTGATCGGCGGCACCTCGGCCGAGCTCTGTATGAAGACCGTTAAGCTAGCGTCGGCCCGCTATCTCGATGCGCTGCCGACCCACGGCTCGCCCGACGGCAACGCGTTCCGCGACGTCGAGATGGAGCAGGAAATCCACAAGATGACGCAGTCGCTCGGAGTGGGCGCGCAGTTCGGCGGGAAATATTTCTGCCACGACGTGCGCGTGATCCGCATGCCGCGTCATGGCGCCTCGCTCCCGATCGGGCTCGGCGTGTCCTGCTCGGCCGATCGCCAGGTGCTCGGCAAGATCACCAAAGACGGCGTCTATCTCGAAGAGCTCGAGCACAACCCGGCGCAGTATTTGCCGCAGGTCGAGCAATCGCTCGGCGGCGAGGTGGTCAAGATCGACCTCAACCAGCCGATGAAGGATATCCTTGCCACGTTCTCGAAGTACCCGACCAAGACGCGGGTCTCGATGACCGGCACCATGATCGTCGCGCGCGATTCGGCACATGCCAAGCTGCGCGAGCGGCTGGACAAGGGCGAGCCGCTGCCGGACTATTTCAAGAACCATCCGGTCTATTATGCGGGCCCCGCCAAGACGCCGGAGGGCTATGCCTCCGGTGCGTTCGGCCCCACCACCGCCGGCCGTATGGATTCCTTCGTCGATCAGTTCCAGGCCGCCGGCGGCTCGATGGTGATGGTCGCCAAGGGCAACCGGGCGCCGGCCGTGCGTGAGGCCTGCAAGAAATATGGCGGCTTCTATCTCGGCTCGATCGGTGGTGCCGCGGCGAACCTTGCCGAGCACTGCATCAAGAAGGTCGAGGTGCTCGAATATCCCGAGCTTGGCATGGAAGCGATCTGGCGCATCGAGGTCGTCGACTTCCCGGCGTTCATCATCATCGACGACAAGGGCAACGACTTCTTCAAGGAGTTGAATCTGGGTTAGTTCTTCACCTCGCTCCGGAATGCCAGAAGAGCTCGGCCTGCATGGTTCGAGACGCCCGCTTTGGCGGGCTCCTCACCATGAGGGCCTGATATATCGCCGCGAAACACGACCTCATCCTGAGGGCCCGCCGGAGGCGGGCGTCTCGAAGGATGGGCCGCAGGCTAACTGCAATTCGTGACCTGGTTGGAGCACAGCCCGCGCCACCAGCCGCGAACGCCGTCCTGGCTCTCGACCAGACCCCAGAGACCGCTACAGGCAAGGATGCGCTTCGGCCCGCCATCGGTGTCGATCGGGCCGCCAAGCTCGCGCTGGGCCGGCATCCACTTCGCATCGACGAAGGGCGCCTGGAACAGGCCGCCCATGCGTGTCGCGCCATTGGCGTAGGACGCGCCGACCTTGTTGGAGGCGACCCAGCCGCGTCCGGCATAGGGCTTCGGCGCGCTGCGCGGATATTTCTTGTCGTCCTCGTAGTCCTTGCCCGGCGGCTTGGCGCCTTCGATCAGAAACCAGCCGCTCTTGAAGCCGATGATGCGGAATTCGGTGAGCCAGCCGCCATCGGGCGTGTTCTCGCTGCCGCCGAGCTTGAGCCGGTAGGGCGGCGGAAGCGTGCCGAGCACACGCGCCTTGATCGATGGTTCGGCACGCACGTTGAGGCCACCAGGATCCTTGTCGACGGACCACGCGCCGAGATCGCACGGCTCGGTGCCGTCGGGGAGCGTTGAGCGCTTGGCGGCGAGATCGGCGTGCAGCTTTGCGAAATCAGTGTCGTCGTTTTCGGGATCCGGCCCGCTACGCGGCTCCAATGCGGCTGAGACTGCGTGCGTCGCATCCGGCGTCAGCGCGATCACGAGAGCCTGGCGCGCAGCGAACACGCTTGCAGGCGACTTCGGATCGTTCGACGAGGCCGGATAGACGGCGAGGTAGCCCGTCGAACCTTCGGTTCGATAGGCCGTGCCGGCGACATAGCCTGCTGGCACCATGGCGAGCGCGCTTGCCCGCCACGCCGGTTCGGCATTGTCCGCGCGCGCCGCTTGTGTCGCGACACACAGGATCGTCGCCGCGATGAGACCGAGCGCGCGCACGGTTGCCGCGCGGCTTAGGCGCGCGTGCCGGTGAACGGGAAGCTGCCCATCGGGCCGATGCCCATCTCCCCGCTCATGCTGTCGCCGGAGACGGTTCCGATGAATTCGAGCGTCAACGGCATCGGATTGGTAATCGAGACCTTCCAGTTGACCGCATCGCCGCTGACAGTGCCGTCGAAGATCTCTGTGGTTTGACCTTCGGCGCCCTGCGTGCCCGTCAGCGTTCCGCCGGAGCTCAGGAGCGTAAGCGTTGCCTGACGCTCGCCCATCGGCGTCGTCATGGTCAGATTCCAGTTGCCGTCTACCGCCATTCCCGTCTCCCGAACAGATCCAGGCAGGCCGCGACGATCCGCAGCCAGTCCTGGGGCGAGCGTATAGCGCAACTCATGGCGGCTGACCAACGTCGCGTGAGCGGCAATCAGGCGCGGGCGGCGGCGCGCCGGCGGCTGGTGACGATGAGCCGCAGAACGACATATTGCACGGCGAAGGCGAGGATCTTGGCACCGCCCGCGACGACGGAGATGTAGAACGCCCACAGCTTCAGATCGCCGGTCGAGGCGACTGCGATCGTGCCCGCCCCGATCACGAACATCAACACGGCCCAGGCATAACCCGCGGCAGTTACATATTCGGGGACGGTCTCGGTGACGATCGGCGGCATGTAGCGCAGCATCCAGCCGCGCTTGAGCATGATGACGCCGATCGCGAAATGCGCGATCGCCGGCTTTGCCAGCATGAAGCGGGGATCATGTGTGAGCAGCGTGACCGCGCCGAGCACGATGACGAGTCCCAGACTGGCATAGGTCATGAAGCTCAGCTGCTGCCCTTTGACCCGCGCATAGATCACTTGCGCAAGCGCGCCGGCAATCGCCACCGACGTTGCCAACACCACGTTGTCGGTGATGAGGTAGACGACCAGGAAGACGATGGCGGAGAGGAAGTCGGAGGCGAGGCGGGCGAATACGTCCTTCATCGTCGATCCTGTTCAGCGGGAGGTGGGCGTTGCGCTGGCCGGCGCACGGTACTTGATCTGCCGATATTCGGGATACCATTTTGTGAAGTAGATCGCGCTGTTGCGGGCGGCGAAGGCGACCGCAAGGCTCGACCAGAGCGGCAGGCCGGGGACATAGAGCAGCACGAGATTGGCGGCCGCCATCAGCAGCGCAGCCGCGGTCCAAGCGCCGGTGATGACGTAATTGGCATGGAGAAAGCCGGGCATTGCCGCGGTCTCGGCCGGCACGGCCTCCAGCGCGTATTGCAGCGTGAAGGGACGGCGGACCAGCATCGAGCCGAGCGAGATGACGAAGATGCCGATGTCGAGCGACAGCTTGACACCGAGCGTGCCGAGCGTCGGGTCGAACAGCGCGAGGTTGAGGCCGATTGCGGCGAATAGCAATGCCGAGCCCATAGCCAGGATCTTCACCGAGCGACCGCGCACGACATCGATCGCGACGGTGGCGAGACAGATTGCCGAGGCTACAAAGACGCTGATCGTGGCCGAGGTCATCAGCATCAGGAAGGTGAAGGCGCCGTAGGGCGCAAGGATCAGGAAAATCGCCATGGTCCGCCTCGGTCAGGCCTTATCTTTACGATGTAAAGATCAATAAGTCAGGAGCACGACGGGGTCAAGCAAAATCTTTACAGTGTCAAAATGACGTAAGCGACTTCCAAAAATTGAATTGCTGCAACGGCTTGGTCGGCCACCTCGTCGATGAATCCGGCCCAGGGCAGGTGCGACAGCACAGGTAACGCACAGGCGATCGAAAGGACGAAGGCGAGCAAGATGCCGCCGTTGAAGATGGTTTGGCCGCTCCGCCGCGGCCAGATCATCTGGAGCGTGATCCCGGCGCAGATCAGGACCAGGATCAGGACAGCGAGGCGGTCCGCGGCGATCGAGGGCATATGCATGAGAGACCTTTTTGGTGACATCAGCGATCTCGAGAGGAGAGCTACCGCGCGCCGACCCAATTGCCGTGAAAACCGTCGGGCACGCGATGGCCGAGTTGCACCAGCGCGACGGGACCGGCCTCGACATCCGTGGCGTTGAACACGGCGAGGTCGCTGCGGTTTTCCCGCGCGCGCCAGACCACCGCCAGCAGCCAGCCGTCGCCTTCCGCGGCATCCTGCGACCGCTCGACGAAGACGGGTTCGGAAATGGTGTCGCCGACCGGCAGCAGGTAATGGCCGAGACGCTTTCCATGACCGTCGACATGGACGACGCCGGACAGCGCGCCGAACATCGGCAGCTTCGGATTGGCGCAGGCGTACCAGCCGTGACCGCTCTTCAATCCGGCGCGGCGGTCGTCGATGCGCGGGAATTCGCCGGTGAGATCGTCGAGATAGGTCTGCTGGAAGCGGTCGGTGTCGCCTGAGAGATCGAACGTCCAGCGGCAATGGCGGGCGCGCGACTTCTCCGGATCGGTCTGCCGGCCGTCGGGATGCGGAAACAGCGGCGCTTCCTCGAACTGCATGACGTCGGCGATGATGCGGTTACCGTCCTCCCACGCATTCATGACGTGGAAGACGTAACAGGCTTCAGCGCGGAACCAGACGATGTCCTTCGCGCTGCCCTTGCGCTTGATCACGCCGACATAGGCGCCCTTGTCCGGTTCCCAGGCATAGGGAGGCCGCCCGCTCATCGCGCGCTCCATGCTGCCGGTGATGGGCAGGATCGGAAACAACACATGGTTCTCGGTGACGATGAAGTCGTGCACCATGCTGGCATAGGGCGCCTCGAAGCGTTCGAAGCGCGTCGCCTTGCCGGACGCATCAATCGATCCGTAAGAGAGGGCAGGCGTCAGCGGACCCGCCGCATTGTAGCCGAAGAACACCAACTCGCCGGTGACGGGATCGATCTTCGGATGCGCGGTGAAGCTGCCGGCGATGCGGCCCTGATAATTGTGATAGCCGCGCGTCGCGAGCGTGCCCGGCTCGATCTCGGTCGGCAAATGCGCTTCCTCCAGCGCTAGCAGCTTGCCGGCATGGAAGATGATGTTGGTATTCGCAACGCCCCCATCGGTCAGGTTCGCCGGCGCATCCGGCAGCTTGCGGCCAAAGCCGCCGAACAACGCGCGGCCGGCATCGTGCTCGGCCAGCCATTTCGGCGTCTGGATCCAGCGGTTGCGATAACTGGCGCGGCCGTTCTCGAGGTGAAAGGCGTGCAGCATGCCGTCGCCGACGAACCAGTGCGCGCCGGGCGACTCGAACTGCGGATTGGGGCCGTTGCGATAGAGCGTGCCGTTCAGTTCGCGCGGCAATTCACCGATGATTTTCAGGAAGGACGCGTCGGCCTCGAACGGAATCGGACCGAGATTGTGGCGGCGTTCGGCACCTGCGTCCTGCTGCACGGCGTATCCCTCCTTCATCTTTACATCGTAAAGATGAAATAGCTGTACGAGGGGTTCTCGTCAAGCGAAATCTTTACACTGTCAATATTGCGTCCTATAGCTGGCCCATGGGCAAGAGCGAAATCAGGACAGAAACCGCGCGCGGTGCGCGCGCTTCAAAAAAGGCGAGCGCGCCGGCGCGTCCCGCGCGACGACCGGCGAGCGTCAAGTCCGAGGCGCCCTATCACCATGGCGCGCTGCGCGAGGCGCTGCTGCAGGCCGCCGAACGGGTGCTGGAGCGTGACGGGCTCGCCGGCCTGACGTTGCGCGCGGTGGCGCGCGAGGCGGGCGTCTCGCATGCCGCGCCCACCCATCATTTCGGCGACCTCACCGGGCTTCTCAGTGAGCTAGCGGCAGTCGGCTTCCGCCAATTCAATGCGGCGATGGCGTCGTCCTCCAACGCCGCCACCACCCCGATCGAGCACGCGCTGGCGCGGCCGAAAGCCTATGTCGCCTATGCCCAGGCTCATCCCGGCATGTACGGCATCATGTTCCGTACCGAGCGCCTCGACTATTCCAGGCCGTCGTTGCACGAGGCCGCCGAGGCGTCCTTTGCCGGGCTTGCCAATGCCGTCGGCATGATGCGGCAGGAGCAGATCAGCGGCGACGCGCTGACGCTCAATCAGGGCGCCGCGATCGCGCGCGCCTGGTCGATGGTGCACGGTTTTACCATGCTGCTGCTCGATGGGCGGCTGGAGGATATTCTGGGCCGCCTGCCCGAGGGGACGACGCCTGAACGCCTGCTCGAGGCGATGCTGATGTCGCCCGTGACGGGGAAGCCGCCGGGTCCCTGATTCAGCCGGGACGAACGCAACCTTTGCAGTGGTCGCGCCAAGACGAAAGCCTAGCGCATAGTCGCGAGCTCGACCGCGCGGCCGCGTGCGCCGATGACCTTCACCTCGTCCTTGCCGCAGGTAAAGCTGCGGGCGAACTCGTCCGCGGCCTTGCGCGCGAGCTCATTGGCGTTCGGGTTGGCGATCGCGTCGACATAGGTGACGTGGCAGACGGGGCCGGGTGGCAGCCGGGTCACGATCAGCATGGCCTTGGTGTTCGGCCGCCCCTGCTTGTCGGGATCGGTGCCATCGGCGATGTGCCAGCGCTGGATCATCGCAAACGGCTTGGCGGCCGCGGTGCGCCATTCGACGGTGGTCTCGGACGAGTTGAACGGAGCGAACCAGACTTTTGCCGCCGGTTCCTCGGCCGCGGCCTTGCGATTGCGGCCGACGGAGACGATTTCGCGAAGATCGTCTTCGGCGATCAGGACCACGAGGCCGTCCTTGCCCTTGCAAACCCGGGTGATGCTGCCGTCGAACTCGCTGGGCTTGCCGATCTGGCGGCAATCCTTCGGGGCCGTCGAGCTATATTGGCTGCCCACGGATTGGGCGTCGGCGCGGTCGAGACCGCTGCACATCAGCAACATGGCCAGTCCTGCGGTAGTGATGCGGAACATGATGACGCCTTTGATCGAACGGGAACTCCGTACCATCAGACGTCTTGATTGTGGGCAAGGTTCAAACAGGCTCGACAGACACCTGACAGCGGCGCGGAATCGTTCTAGAAGAGCGGCTTCGCTTGGGCTCTTTCAGCCTCGTTCGCGTCCTCGTTTTTCGTGATCATGCCAGCCACCTCGTCGAACAAACCTTATCGCGTCGGCCGCTCGAAAACCGGGCTCGGCCTCTTCGCAACCAAGCCGATCAAGAAGGGCACCCGGATCATCCGTTATTACGGACCAATCCTGGACTCCCGGATTCCCGAGCACGACGACATCGAGAACAAATACCTGTTCGAGCTCAACGGCCGCTGGACCATCGACGGCTCGGTGCGCAAGAACCTCGCGCGCTACATCAACCATTCGTGCCGGCCCAACGCCGAATCCGACGTCCGGCCGCGCGAGCGCAAGGTCTTCATCCGCGCCATCAAGAACATCGAGCCGGGCGACGAGATCAATTACGACTACGGCACGGATTATTTCAAAGCCTATCTGAAGCCGATCGGCTGCAAGTGCGAGTCTTGCGAGAAGAAACGCAAGAAGCTGCGCGCCGAGGCGCGGGCCGAACGCGCCAAGGTGAAGGCGCGCGCGGAGCGTAAAGCGCAGAAGGCGGGGGCGAAGCCCGTCAAAAAGAAGAAGCTCAACGGCGTCGCTGTTGGCAAAGCCAACGGGCGCCCGCGGGCGTAGCCTGAGTTCGAGCTTCTGGAAAAACTGTCATGCCCCGCGAAAGCGGGGCATGACGGTACGCCGCGGCCTCTCCGTATGCGACGACTTCCTCTGGGATACCGGGTCGCCGGTCAAGCCGGGCGACGACAGCGAGTGATGTGGCCTCACGCGGCCAGCACACTCCCGCTCCTGCGCAATCCCACATATTGCAGTTCGGCAAACACGCCGGTCGCGATTGCCTGCGCCACGACCATGAGCTCGCCGGCAAGGTTCGGCGACACCGCGCCCGAGAGTAGCAGCGCGATGCTGCCGACCGTCCAGGCCGCGTTGCCGACCACGACCAGCACCACGAGCGGCTTTGCCACGGCGGCGCGTGAGGCAAGCCAGCCGACGAGTGCGGTGTAGGCGAGCAGGAACAGGCCGGTCTCGCGCAGCAGTGCTTCGGGCAGGTTGAACAGTGACGCGAACGCGCTGGCGCCGAAAGTGAAACCGAGAGCGGCGACGCCGCTGAAGATCGCGTCGGCAAGAAGCGCGCGGCGAAGGAAGGTGGATGCGTCGATCATCGTGGGTCTCCATGGTTGGGTTGGGCTCGAGGTGAAACTCAGTGCCATCCGCGCCACCAGGCGCGGAGCAGGCGGGCGAGGCGGAACGGACAGAGGCTCCTGCCGACGCTGTGCTCGAAGGCTGTGACCTGCGCGACGACATAGTCGCCGGTCGAATGCACCAGCGGCTCCGGCATGTTGAGGCTGCGCGCCAGCATCCGGGTTGCGAGCGCCATGGCCCAGGGAACAAGGTGGTCTGTGATGGTCCGGTAGAGCAGCAGTGCGATCATGGTCGTCTCCTGATGCGACCCAGGATGCGCCGACCCAAGGCCCAATTCGATTACCTCCGACGTAATGGAAGGGCCGAAATCTGCGTGCTAGGTTTTCGACCATGAACGCACATGCATCCACGGCACAGGCCGAACGCAGCCAGCCGGTCCATATCGGCGACCATTTGCGCGAATGGCGGCAGCGCCGCCGCATGAGCCAGCTCGATCTCGCCGGAGAGGCCGAAATCTCGGCGCGGCATTTGAGCTTCGTTGAGACCGGCCGCGCCGCACCCTCGCGCGACATGGTGCTCAGACTTGCCGAGCGCCTCGACGTGCCGTTGCGCGAACGCAACGTGCTGCTGGTCGCCGCCGGCTATGCCCCGGCCTTTCCACAGCGCCCGCTGGAGGATCCCGCCTTGAAATCAGCCCGCCAGGCCATCGACCTCGTCCTCAGGGCGCATGAGCCAAATCCGGCGCTGGCCTATGACCGGCACTGGAATCTGGTTTCGGCCAACCGCATGCTGGCGCCGCTGCTCGCCGGCATTCCGCAGCGGCTGCTCGGTCAGCCCTTCAACGTGCTGAGGCTCGCCTTCCATCCCGAGGCGCTGGCGCCGCGCACGGTCAACCTCGCGGAATGGTGCGGACATCTCTTGGAGCGGCTGCACCGGCAATGCGAGGCGACCGCCGATCCCGAGCTGATCAAGCTGTACAACGACCTGAAGAGCTATCCGATCCCGGCGCGCGCGGCGCCGCTGTCGAGCGACAATGTCGCGATCCCCTTCAAGCTGCGACACGACGGGGAGATCCTCAGTTTCTTCTCCACCACCATGGTGTTCGGCACGCCCGTCGACATCACACTGTCGGAGCTGGCCCTGGAAACCTTCTTCCCGGCCGACGAGCGCACTGCCGAGCGGCTCCGGCAAATGGCAGCAGCCATGAGTTAGCGGCCTTGCCTCGGAATGGGTTCGGCTTATCTTTGGGCACAACCCGCAACGCCCCAAGGAGGCGCTCATGAGCACCCTAAAGCCGCTCCAGATTGATGTCGTTTCCGACGTGGTGTGCCCCTGGTGCTATATAGGCAAGCACCGGATCGAGAGCGCGCTGGCGCTGGTGCCCGATGTTCCGGTCAAGCTCAATTTCCGTCCCTTCTTCCTCAATCCGTGGGTGCCGTCCGAGGGCATCAGCCGGGAGGAGTATCTCACCAAGAAGTTCGGCTCGGTCGAGGCCTATAAGGGCATTGCGGGGCGCGTCGTCGCGGCCGCGAGCGAAGAGGGGCTCGTCTATCGGCCCGAGCTTGTCGCGCGTCAACCCAACACCACCGACTGCCACCGCCTGATCCTCTGGGCCGAGGCGATCGGCAAGGCGCCCGAGATGAAGCAGCGCCTGATGGAGCTTTACTTCCGCGACGGCGGCGACCTCACCGATTTGAACGTGCTTGTGCAGGCGGCTGCCGATGTCGGCCTCGATGCCGACGACGTGCGCAAGCGCCTTGTGACCGACGAGGACGTCGCGCGCGTATCGGCGGACGCGCAGGAAGCCGCCGAGAAAGGCATCTCCGGCGTGCCGACCTACGTGTTCGCGCAAAAATACGCCGTCTCCGGCGCGCAGGATCCCAACATGCTCGCGCGCGCCATCCGCGAGGTCTCCGCGGAGATCAACGCCCAGGCGGCGGAGTAGGAGCTCTCTTATTTACGAAGCAGACGAACTGCGCGGCGCGCCGCCGCGTAGGCGATGCCGTGCGCGACGAGTGCTCCGTGAACGAGCGTCACGATGGGGTCGTTCCGCCGCAACGGTATCAGCACGTCGCCGACGGCGAAGCGCCCGCGCCAGATCGGATTGATCATGGGGTGATCGGCGCTCGCCGTGGAATCCGCGCTGGCGATGGCGGGATCGGCACAGAGGCGGCGGGTGAGCTCGAGCGTAAGCTGCACGCCCGGCGAATATCTTGCAAAGCGCTCGTCGATGCCGAGCTTGAAGAAGAAGGCGCGGTCCTGATGGCGCAGCACGATGCCGGCGGCCACCGGCGTCGCGCCCGCGCGAAGGGTGACGATCTCGCATTGCGCGGTTTCTGCCAGCGCGGGAACGGCGCGGCGGATGAAGGTTGCATCGCCGGCATGCTGGACCAGCGCGGTTCCGCGCTTGCCCTTCCAGCCACTGGCTTCGAGCTGCAAGAATGCCTCGAGCGCCGGCCTGATCTCGTCGGGGCTGCGTGCGACGTCGAACACGACGGCGCCGTGTTCTTCGAGGCGATGCCGTTGGCGGCGCAGCTCCTTGAGCTTTTTGCTGCCGAGCGCGTCGCGTAGCAGCGTCTCACCGTCCTGGGTCGCGTCGAGGCTGGCGCGGATGTAGGAACTCAGGAGGCGCGGCCTCAGGCCGTCGCGATTCAGAACCTCGTTGAGGGCGGTCATTGCTGCCCCATCGAGCGCGACGTCGTTCAGCACGAGCGCATGGGCGCCGGTCGCGCGGGCCTGCTGCAACAGGCGCGTCGCCGCGTCGATCGGGGCATCGCGGTCAATCAGCGGGCTGCACAGCGTGCCGTAGGGATGCGCGCTCACCAGCGCGGGCAGGGGGATCTTCCATGCTCGCCAGAGCGAGATCACCGGCATCAGCCCGATCAGCCGCGATCCATCGCATGCGGGAAGCGCCGAGGCATCGGTGCGGTCGCGCGCGGTTGCGCTGACAGCGAGTTCCCAGCCCGGCAGATAATATCCGTTCGGCTCGATGGCGCGCTGCGCGAGTGCGCGCCACTGGCCGGGTTCGATCGCCGTGAGCGGGACGCGCGCACGCGCCGCCGCGGCATGCTTTGCCGATGCCGGCTTGATCGCAGCCTGGTGCGCGATGTCGACCACGTCCCGTCGTCCCCGTTCAGGAGGCCATGCTTAGCGCAAAGATTGGAAAATACCGTTGGGACGCCGCTTCAATTCGAGTGGTAATATTAACGTCTCGTTGAGCATCCGGCCGCGAGCCGCCGGACACCGCGGGAGACGGTGCCTAGCGGTCACCCGGTACGAAATGGTCGCGGGCGCTTGCACGTCCGCCCCCGGCGGTGTCGGTGATCCCGATGTCGATGTCGCGCGAGGTCTGCGGCAGCTGGGTCGGGCCGACCTGCACCGACAGCCGGACCTCGCGGGTTTGATCCTGCCCGACCTCGACGACGGGCTTGCCGTCAGCTCCGGTCTCGATGCCGGCGACGCGAATTGTCGCGCCCGGCAGGCCGGAGATTTCGAGCGCAAACGACCGCTGCGCGCCCTTGTTGAGGATGCGCACGGTGTAGTCGTTGCGGACGCCGCCATCGGCGAGCTGAACGAAGAGCGGATTGCGCTCGTGCAGCACGTTGAGGTCCATCGTCGCGCGCGTGGCGAGCGCGTAGATCATGATGCCGCCGACGATGGCAATGGCCGCGGTATAGATCAGGGTGCGCGCGCGGATGATGCGGTAAATCGGCGCCTTGCCCTCGCTCCGGCGCTGCATGTTGATGTCGGTATCGTAGCCGATCAGGCCGGCGGGCCGGCCGATCTCCCGCATGACGTTGTCGCAGGCGTCGATGCACAGGCCGCATTGGATGCAGCCGAGCTGGATGCCGTGGCGGATGTCGACGCCGGTCGGGCAGACGTTGATGCACTGATGGCAGTCGATGCAGTCGCCCGCGATGTCGCCATGGCTGCGGGTAACTTCCGCCTTCTTCACCGACATGCGTGGCTCGCCGCGGTCGCGGCGATACGTGACGTTGAGTGCCCATTCGTCGGTCAGCGCCGCCTGGATTCGCGGCCAGGGACACATGTAGATGCACATCTGCTCGCGGGCGTGGCCTGCAAAGACGTAGGTCGTTGCGGTCAGGATGCCGATCCAGAGATAGGCGATGAAGGGGGCCTGGAAAGTGGCGAGCTCCTTCACCAGCGTCGGCGCGTCAGCGAAATAAAGCACCCAGGCGCCGCCGGTCCACCAGGCGATCATGATCCAGAGGAAGTGCTTGGTTGCGACCTTCCGGATGTGACCAAAGGTCCAGTAGCGCTTGTCGCCCAGCATGCGCTCGCGCCGGTCGCCCTCGACCCAGCGTTCCACTGCATAGAACAAATCGGTCCATAACGTCTGTGGGCACATGTAGCCGCACCAGATACGACCGGCCACCGCGTTCATCAGGAACAGCGCCATGGCGGCAATGATGAGCAGGCCCGTGAAGTAATAGACTTCCTGCGGCCACAGCTCGATGAAGAAGAAATAGAAGCGGCGATGCGGCAAGTCGACCAGGACAGCCTGGTCCGGCAGGCCGGGTCCGCGGTTCCAGCGAATGAAGGGCAGCAGATAATAGGTCCCGAGCGTGACGCAGAGGATCGCCCATTTGATGCGGCGGAACGGCCCGTGGACCGATTGCGGGTAGACCTTCTTCCGCTTCTCGTAGAGCGGGCCTTCGATGATGGTGTCGTCGGTCATGGTCGGCCTCTGCAATCAGTTGCGAATGAAATCACGCAATGTCGGCCACGACTTGCTTCAGCAACTCGCGAACTTGTCCGGCGACGGTGCCGAGCTTCGGGTTCTCGACCGCCGCCATCGACGCGACGGGATCGACCGCGGAAATCTCGACCTTGCCGCCGTCGTGCTGCTGGATCACGACGTTGCAGGGAAGCATCGTCCCGATCTTGTCCTCGAGGGTCAGCGCCTCGTGGGCGAGCTTGGGATTGCACGCTCCCAGGATGAGATACGGCCGAAAATCGGCCCCGAGTTTCTTGTTGAGGGTGTCCTTGACGTCGATCTGGGTAAGCACACCAAAACCATGGTGCTTCAACGCCGCAATCGTCGCCGCAACCGCCGCATCGAACGGCAGCTCGACCGTCTTCGAGAAGTGATATGTCACGGGCTGTCTCCGTCGAACTAGGTTGTCTTTGCCGCGCCGCGCTCAAGAGAACGCACAGCCGCCTCGCAACCCGAGCTTCCGGAACACGACCGCTGCGGGGCAGAATCCGGTGAACGAGGCCTGGATCATGTTCAGGCCGGCAAAGGCCGTCAGCAGATACCAGTAGGCGTTGACGTAGGTGCCGAGCGCGAGTCCGAGCAGGACGACGAACCCCGCGAAGGCGAGAACGGCTTTGTCGACATTCATGGCAGGCTCCTCTGGAAGGTATGGTGACGTCAGGAACGGGTAAGGCCGGTTTCGGTCCAGGCGACGATACTGCGTGCATCCATCGCGCCGGCGTGGCGCGCGATCTCGCGACTGCCGCGCATTAACAGCAGTGTCGGTATGCCCGTGATGCCGAGGCGCGACGAGACGGTAGGGGCAGTGTCGGAGTTGAGCTTCAGCAGCCGGACCCTCGGCTCGAGCTCCAGGGTGGCGCGCTCGAACATTGGTGCCATGGCGCGGCACGGGCCGCACCAGGGCGCCCAGACGTCGACCAGTACGGGAATGTCATTGCCGGCGACGTGGCGTTCGAAGCCATCTTCGTCGACCTCGATCGGGTGACCGGTGAAGATCGGCTGGTGGCAGGCGCCGCAACGCGCGCTGTTCGGCGCGCGCTCGGCTGGCAGGCGGTTGGTCCGCCCGCAATGTCCGCAGACGATCTGACGCATCTCGCTCATGTGCCGGTCCTGACCTCCTTGATCTTGGTGATGTTCAGCTTGTCGAGCAGGAAACGCTCATAGAAAGGCTCGCTCTCGCCGCGCCGCATCTTGCGGAGAAAGTATTTCTCGAAGGCGACCTTGGCGTAGTGCACCCACTCGCCCTTGGACGACCAGTTGACATTGCGCGGCGGGATCTGCGGTTGCGCCAGGAAGGCGACTCCAGAGTCGCCAAAATCCGCAAGACAGATCGCATTCCAGGTCGGCTGCGCCGTCGGCTCCTTGCCACGGAGCAGAGCTCCGATATTCAGGGCAGTCGCCGTCACCATCGACTCGATCATGAAGCCGGTTTTCGGCACACCGACCGGCACCGGCGTTGATCCGACCGGAGCGATCGCAACGCAGACGCCGACGGCGAATATGTTCTGATAGGTCGGGTTGCGCTGATGTTTGTCGACGATGACGAAACCGCGAGGGTTGGTCAGTTTCTCGATGCCCCGCACCGCCTCGACACCGCGAAAGGCGGGCAACATCATCGAATAGGCAAAAGGCAACTCGTGTGCTTTATGAGCCGTACCGTTCTCGGCAAGTTCCTCCACCGTCATCATGCCGGGCCCAACGTTGTCCACGCGTGCGTTGGTGATCCATTTGATGTGCTTTTCGCGCATCTCGCTTTCGAGCAGGCCTTTGGTATCGCCGACTCCGTCAAGGCCGAGATGTCCGATGTACGGCTCGGAGGTGACGAAGGTCATCGGCACCTTGTCGCGCAGCTTGCGGCGGCGCAGCTCGGTTTCCAGGATGAAGAGGAACTCGTAGGCGGGCCCGAAACAGGAAGCGCCCTGGACTGCGCCGATCACCACAGGACCGGGATTGGCCGCGAGCTTCTCAAACGCTTCATTCGCGCGGGAGGCGTGATCGACGTGACAGATGGACTGTGTGTGGCCTTGCGGACCCAGGCCCGGGATCTCGTCGAAGGCAAGCTCGGGACCTGTCGCAATAATCAAGTAGTCGTAATCGATCGAGGTACCGTCGCCGAGATCGATACGATTATGGGTCGGATGCACACGCTTGGCGCCCTGCGACAGCAGGCGGACGCCCTTCCGCTTCATGATATCTTCGAGATTGATCTCGATCTCGTCTCGCTTGCGCCAGCCGATTGCCACCCAGGGATTCGAGGGGACGAAATGATAGACTGCGCCCTGCGACACCACACTCAGGCGATCGTCCCGTCTCAATTGGGGCAGCAGCTCATAGGCCATCAGTGTTCCGCTCAGACCGGCTCCGACTACGACGATTTCCGCCATGGGTACCTCCATTGAAGATCGCTACGCCGGTTCAGTCCCGGCCGTTCTGCGCTTGACGATATATTCGTAATATCGTATATACGCAAGTATGAAAATAAATAGCCAAATCATGGAGCGGGCGGCCGACCAGGCGAGCGAATTGCTGAAGGCGCTCTCCAGCCGGCACCGGCTCCTGATCATCTGTCAGCTGATCGACGGCGAACGTTCCGTCGGCGAACTTGCCGAATTCCTGAACCTGCGGGACTCCACAGTCTCCCAGCATCTGGCGCTTCTTCGCAAGGACGGGTTGGTGTCCGCGCGACGTGACGCGCAAACGATATTCTATTCGATCGCGAGCGAGCCGGCGCGGGAGATCTTGAAAACGCTCTATCAAATCTTTTGCGCGCCGAAGTCCACGAAAGCGAAATGAAACTACATGCATTCGAGTGGCGGCGCGTTGAGCGAGATCAACACCACATTCGATCAAGCTGATCAAATCACAGAGGCGCACCGCACCCCGGTGTGACGGTTCCATGATTTTGCGGATACAGCCCATGCGACCCTTGAGATTTCTGGTCGCGCTCGCGACCGCCGCCTTGCAGGCCGGTCTCGCGTCGGCGGAAACACTGACGGTAGCCCAGCACGTCGTCGCTGACGAAAAGGCCGTCTTCGCGACCGTCGAGAGCATCAGCGTGGTGCCGGCGCGCGGGCGCATTGGCGGAACCGTGGTCCAGCTCCAGGTCAAGGAAGGGGACCGCGTGACCGCAGGGCAAGCGATTGCCACCATCGGGGACGAGAAGCTCGGCCTCCAGATGAAGTCTCTGGATGCTCAGATCGAGGCGCTGCAGGCGCAGGCCAACCAGGCGCAGATTGATTTCACTCGGATCGAGGGCCTGGTCGAGCGCGGCACGCTTCCGCGCGTCAAGCTCGACGAGACCCGGACCGCGCTGAACGTGGCGGAGAACGGTCTCCGCGCCAAGACCGCCGAGCGCGCCGTGATCAACGAGCAGCTCAACCAGGGCCAGGTCCTGGCACCGACAGAGGGACGCGTTCTGAAAAGGCTCATTACGATTGGTTCTGTCGTGATGCCGGGCGATCCCATCGTCACGGTCGCACAGCAGAACTTCAAATTGCGGCTGCGGGTGCCGGAGCGCCATGCGCGCCATCTCAAGGCTGGCGACAGGGTTCGCATCGACGGCGCGGAGCTTGGCGACGAAACCGCCAAGTGGGGCGTTATCGATCTCGTCTATCCGCTGATCGAGGAAGGACGCGTGATCGCGGATGCCACCGTCGAAAGTCTCGGCGAATATTTCGTCGGCGACCGGCTTCGGGTGTGGATCGCCGGCGGCACGCGGCCGGCCTACGTCGTTCCGGCAGGTTACGTGACGACCAGGTTCGGCATCGACTACGTGCGGCTGCAAAAGGCCGGGGGGGTGATCGACGTTCCGGTTCAGCGTGGACCGGAGTTGCCGACGCCCGCGCTTCCCGATGGTCTTGAAATCCTGTCCGGCGTTCGCGCCGGCGACCAATTGGTGAGGCCGTGAATCTCGGACTCTCGGGCAGGCTCACCAAGGCGACGATCGCGTCGCCGCTCACACCGTTGTTTCTGATCGCTGCGCTCGTCGTTGGCCTGATTGCCGTCGTCGTAATTCCGCGCGAGGAGGAGCCGCAGATCAGCGTCCCGATGGTCGATATCCGCGTCAATGCCGACGGTTTGCGCGGACCCGACGCGGTCGAGCTGGTTACCAAGCCCCTCGAAGCGATCGTCAAGGGCATCGATGGCATCGAGCACGTCTACAGCCAGACCGAGGACGACCGGGTGATGGTCACCGCGCGGTTCCTGGTCGGCACCAAGGCGGAGGACGCTATTCTCCGCGTCCATGAGAAAATTCGTGCCAATCTCGACCGCATCCCGGTTGGAATTCCAGAGCCTTCGATCGTCGGCCGCGGCATCAACGACGTTGCTGTGACAATCCTGACGCTGTCGCCGAAACCGGAGGCCGCCGGCCGCTGGACCGACAAGGACCTGTTCGAGCTTGCCGACAAGCTCCGCTCGGAGCTCGTGAAAGTCGACAACATCGGACTGACCTACCTATCCGGTGGCGCGGCCCAGCAGATCCGGGTCGAACCAGATCCCGAAAAATTGTCGCTGTTCGGCGTCACGCTGCAACAGCTCGTGGCCAAGGTGAAGGATGCCAACCGTTCGTTCCTCGCCGGCCAGGTCCGCGATGCCGGCACCGTGCGCAATGTTGCGGCCGGCCAGACGCTATCAGGCATTCCTGACATCGGATTGCTGCTGATCTCGACCCGCGACGGGCGACCGGTCTACGTCAAGGATGTTGCCAGCGTCATCATCGGTCCGAATACGATCGAGCACCGGGTCTGGAACGATGCGCGAGCCGCGAACGGGCAGTGGACGCGGATGCCTGCGGTCAGCCTCGCGCTCGCCAAGCGCGCGGGCGCCAACGCGGTGGTCGTTTCCGCCGATATCAATCGCCGCTTGGAGGGATTGAAGGGACGCCTCATACCCGACGACGTCCAGGTGACGGTAACGCGGGACTATGGCGAGACCGCCAACGAAAAGGCCAACGAGCTCCTGTTTCACCTTGGGCTCGCGACGATCTCGATTGTGGTGCTGATTGCGATTGCGGTCGGCTGGCGCGAAGCAGTGGTGACCTTCGTCGTGATTCCGACCACGATCCTGCTCACGATGTTTGCGGCCAATCTGATGGGCTACACCATCAATCGGGTCAGCCTGTTCGCCCTGATCTTCTCGATCGGCATCCTGGTCGACGACGCCATCGTCGTGGTCGAGAACATCGCGAGACATTGGGGCATGCGAGACGGGCGGCCGAGACTGCATGCGACCATCGAAGCGGTGGCGGAGGTCGGCAACCCCACCATCGTCGCGACGCTGACAGTGGTCGCGGCGCTGTTGCCGATGCTATTCGTATCCGGCCTGATGGGCCCCTACATGGCGCCGATTCCGGCCAATGCTTCGGCGGCCATGCTGTTCTCATTCTTCGTCGCGATGGTGGTGGCGCCCTGGCTGATGCTGAAGCTCGCGCCGAAGGGCGACATTGCGCCGGCACATGCGGCGCAGGTCGAAGACCGGTTCGGCCGGCTCTACCGGCGCTTCGCCATGCCGATCGTACGTAGCAAGCGCTCGGCCTGGACATTCCTGCTCGGCGTAGGCGTCGCGACGTTGCTGTCGATGACGCTGTTTGCGACCAAGTCGGTGACGGTCAAGCTTCTGCCGTTCGACAACAAGTCCGAAATTGCCGTGGTCATCGACCTGCCGGAAGGAGCGAGCCTGGAGGCGACCGAGCGCACGCTATTCGGCGCGGCCGAGATCGCGCGGCAATTGCCGGAGGTCACCTCGCTGCAAGCCTATGCCGGCACGCCTGCGCCGTTCAATTTCAACGGCCTGGTGCGGCATTACTATTTGCGGGAGCGGCCCGAGCTCGGTGAGGTGCAGGTCAACCTCACTGCGCGCGGCGAGCGCAAGCGCGCGAGCCACGAGATCGCGCTCGATCTGCGCGGGAGGCTGAAGGCGCTCGACAGTCCGAAAGGCACCAGCATCAAGGTCGTCGAGGTCCCGCCGGGACCACCCGTGCTTTCGACGCTGCTGGCCGAGGTCTACGGTCCCGACGCCGCGACGCGTCGCGCTGTCACGACTGAGCTCAAGAAGATTTTTGCTGAGATTCCCTTCATCGTCGATATCGACGACTCCATCGGCGAGAAGCGGCCGCGGTTAAGGCTGTCGATCGATCAGGACCGGCTCGAATTCTTCGGCGTCGAGCAGCGGGACGTTTACGAGACGATACAGGCGCTGTTCGGCGGCATCTCGATCGGCTATTCGCATCGCGGCGAGGACCGCAACCCGATCGAAATCGCAGTGCATCTGGGCAAGCGCGATCTGGTCTGGGACGAGGCGCTGGCCTCGACGCCGGTACCCGCCAACACCCTTCCCGGCAGCAAGACAATTGTCGAGCTCGGACAAGTCGTCAAAGCGACCGTGGAGGAGGGCTCGCCAACCATCTTCCGACGCGATGGCCGCTTCGCCGACATGGTGATGGCCGAACTTGCTGGTCGTTTCGAGGCCCCGCTTTACGGTATGCTCGCAGTTGCCGACCGCGTGGATGCGCATGACTGGGGGAGGCTGCCGAGGCCCGCGATCAGCCTGCACGGCCAGCCGGCGGACGAGTCGCGGCCCACGCTGCTTTGGGACGGCGAATGGGAAATTACCTGGGTTACCTTCCGCGACATGGGCGCGGCCTTCGGTGCGGCGATCCTCGGGATCTACGTGCTCGTCGTTGCCCAGTTCAAGAGCTTCCGCCTGCCGCTGGTCATCCTGACGCCGATCCCACTGACGCTGATCGGAATCCTGATCGGGCACTGGCTGCTCGCGGCCCCTTTCACCGCAACCTCGATGATCGGGTTCATCGCGCTCGCCGGCATCATCGTGCGCAATTCGATCCTGCTGGTCGATTTCATCCGCCACAGCGATGGCCGGGACAAGTCGCTGCGCGAGGTGGTGCTTGAAGCCGGCGCCGTGCGCTTCAAGCCGATTCTTCTGACCGCCCTTGCGGCAATGATCGGAGCTGCGACCATCCTGTTGGATCCGATCTTCCAGGGGCTTGCAATCTCGCTTCTGTTCGGTTTGGCGTCATCGACGCTACTGACCGTGCTCGTCATTCCCGCGATCTACATCGTCTTGCGCGCGCCGCGCGAGGCATCCACCAAGATCAAACCCGGTTAGAGAGGCACGATGGACAAGAATTACCCCGAGATCACCCGCCAAATCTCCGCCAACCTGCGCAAGCTGCGCGGTGACATTCCCGACACCATGAAGGGATTTTCCGCGCTTGCGCAGGCCGCCACGCGCGACGGCGCGCTGGACAAGAAGACCAAGGAGATGATTGCGCTCGCGCTCGGCGTTGCCGCGCATTGCGACGGCTGCATCGGTTTCCATACCGAAGCCCTGGTCAAGCTCGGTGCAACGCGCGAGGAGGTCGAGGAGACGCTCGGCATGGCCGTGTACATGGGCGGCGGGCCGTCGCTGATGTATGCCGCGGATGCGATCGCCGCCTACGAGCAGTTCCAGCAACAGACAGTTGCCGCCTGACGTCTGTGGTCCGAATCGCATGGGCGGGACCGGACGAGTTGTCTCGTCCGGTCCCGTCTGTCATGGGCTTCATCGATTACCAGCGGTCCCGGCCGACACCGACGCCAATACTGACGCCGGGCGCGCGGATGCCGACGCCGCCGCGCGGACCATCGTCCCAGTCGCGATAGGTGCGGCGCTCATAGTAGCGGTCGCGCGGCATGGTCGCGTAGGAGTCGCGCACGATCACGCGCGAGCCGCCGCGGCTGCGATAGCAATTGCCGGAATCGTCGCAGACCAGCCGCACTTCCTGGACGAGATCGGGGCTGGTGTATTCGCTGGTCGTATAGACGTCGGCGGCCTTCGCGCCGCTCACCGCTGCCAAGGCTCCGACGCCAGCCAGCAATGCAATCGTGAATGTCCTCATCATGTCCTCCTCGAAACTGCCCTCGGCGGTAACAAGAAAGGGAGGCGATGATCGTTCCCGGCGGTCTTGCTGGTTTTTCCCGGAACCGGATTGCATGTCGGCGTGATTTGTTCCTAGATCGGCTCGTAGCTTTCCGACCCGCAGATGTCGTCCGCCTCGGCGCGGCGGCGATCGACCACCTTTCCGCCTGATATGGTCACGATGTAGGTCTGTGGCCCGAGCGGCGATCCCGTCGCCGAGGTGAGCTGGGCCCGGACGCAAGCTGTCCAGCCCGGTCCCCGTACCTCACGATGGGGTGTGGCGACGTGCACCTCGCGCGGATAGGACGTGCTGAGGAAGACGAATTCGATCTGCTCGCGCACGACGCGTTTGACGTCGGGGGGCGCTTCCGGCGGCGGCTGCTCGGCCTCCTTCATGCGCATGAACTCGGGCACCGGTGCGCGGCTGTCGGCAAAGCCGCAGGCCCCGAGCGCGAGCGCGCTGGCCAGCAGCGCGGCGTGAGCAATAATCCGTAACATCCGTGAAGATCCCCTGCGGGCCAAAACATAGGCACGAATGCGATCCGACGAAGACCCGGCCGATCAAGATTTGCTGAAGCCAGGATTTCTTGGAGCCGGGATTTCCTGAAGCCAAGATCTCCTGAAGCCAAGATCTCCTGAAGCCCTGGAGCCCGCGGCATTTGCTATTCCATAATTGCCGGCTAGTTTGTACCCCAGACGAGGGGGATTGCGCCCATGAGGATTTTGGTCATAGCGGCCGCCATGCTGGCGCTGGCGGTTGCCTCCGCGCAGGCGCAGATGGGTGGTGGCAGGCGTCAGCCTAACGAGGGCAGCCAGAAGGCGGACAACAAACCCAAGGTCGACGAGAAGGCCTACAAGGCCGCACTCGAGCGCATTCCCGAGTCCAAGGAGAAGTACGATCCGTGGAGCGGGGCGCGTCCGCCTGAACCTGCCAAGAAGCCGAAATAGGTGAGGCGGGCGTTGGCGAGCCGCCCGCGCTATTTGGCCGCTCTCATCACGCTCCTTGCATCGTCACCGCAGCCAAGCATCGGGCGGCAAACGGCTGGCCCATAGCGAGCCCGCTGGGCAGGCGAGGTTTCGTCGTCGTGCTCGACCGCGACACCGGCAAGCCCATGTGAGTCTGCGCGAGCCGTCGCCGTCGCATCAAAGCAATGATCATCGTGTTGTGGATGTGATGCGAACGATCATTCACATCATGTGCACTACTGTACGAAAGCGAGGCCGATGCGCTTCTCGCTACGCCAGACGGCGCGGCATTTGCGCACGAAATTGTCGCGCGCGATCGCGAGCGTGAACGATTGCGGCAATGTGACGGTGGCGTCGAGGTCGATTGCGGCTCCGTTCGCCGACATGTTTCGCACCGTGCACGTGATGCCGCTGTTTTCAAAGGTGATCTTTCCACCCTTGAAAACCCGGTAACGCTGCGCTGCACGCTTCTCGATCATCCACGTTAATCCATAATGATCTTTGTGATGTAGTGCATAGAAATTACGTTGAACTAAACTCAATACTGGCGCTACTTGCATAGTGCTTCAGATTTCGTTTACGACGTCGAAGCGGAAGTCACTCCGCCCATTTTTCCCCAAGCCGTTCCTTTGTGGCGCTACACGCCGATGGAGATATTGATGAAGACCACGTTCTCGCTTCTGTTCGCCGCAGCGCTCTCGCTGTCGTCCATGCCCGCCCACGCCACCAAGCTCGATCTCGCGACCATGAGCTGCAAGCAGTTCCTGGAGAGCGGCGACGACACCATCAAGATGGTGCTGACCTGGATGGACGGCTGGTACAAGGGCGATGAAGAGAACGCGATCATCGACACCGACGTGTTCGTCCAGAACGCCAAGCAGTTCGGCAGCTATTGCGGAAAAAATCCGAACGTCAGCATCGTCACCGCGGCTGACGAAGTGCTCGGCAAGTAATTTCTCCGCGTGACGGCGCGACGCGAGATCACAACCGCGTTTCCCGTCTCGACATGACGCCATTGAGAGCCGCGGTGCGCTTTGCGCTCACGCGGCTTTCTTCTTTCGAAGATGCTCACCCCGGCAGCATCGCGAACGCACTCGACACCATCGCCACCGGCTTGTTGTCGGTGGCCGAGAGCAGCGTGACCCGGCCAAAGCTCATGGTGCGCCCGAGTCGCACCACGCGGGCGTCGGCCAGCACGTCCGACGAGGAGACGGCGCGCATGAAATGCGTGGTCTGGTCGACCGTCGTCATCGGACGATAGCCGCGGTTGGCGGCGAGGTTCGCGATCACCATCGCGGTGTCGGCGAGCGCCATCAGCGCCTGGCCGCAGACCACGCCGCCGTTGCGGCACAGCCGTTCCGAGAACGGCATCCGCAGGAGCGCTGCGGGCTGCCAGTCCGGCACGTCCGGCGGCGGCAGGTGCTCGATGCGCTCGACCGACAGGTTGAGATCCTGGACCCAGGGCGCAAAGACTTCGCCGAGGATGCGTCGGGCCTCAGTGATGCCGAACTCGGCTTCTGGCTGCGATGGCATTGCTGTCGTTCCCTCCGTATTGTCGGATGTTCGGCATTCCGAGCGGGCCGGCGCGGCAAAGTCACCCGGTCTGCCGCGGGTCCCGTCGGCTTGAAAATGCCTGACTTCGCCCGGTATGATGCCACGGAGTGGGTATGGGTGGGTGATGTTGCGTCGGTATGTCCTCGTGTTTTGTCTGGCCGGGCTCGGCCTGTTGCTGAACGGGTGCACCAAGTGCGGCCCGATCTGGGACGACTGGCTCCACGCGCCGAAATCGTGCCGATCGGACCGGCTCTAGCGGGCCGAGCGGCCCCTGCGGTTGTGACAGGGGTGACAAGGCGCGGGCGACCCGCGCCGTCATGGATGATCAAGGAGTCAATGATGAAGCTTTTCCGTGTGGCCGCGGTGCTGGCTGTTCTGGCGGGACCGACCGTGCTGGCGGGACCGGCCTCTGCGCAACTGCCCAATATCAATTTGTTACAAGACGGGCCTAGCAAGACCCCGGAGGAGAAGGCCGCGGAAGCCGAGCGTGACAAGGCCTACAAGGAAACGCTGAAAAAGATTCCGGATTCCAAGGCGTCCAGCGATCCCTGGGGCGGCATGCGCTCCGACCCGCCGAAACAACCGGCGCCGCCAAAGGCGTCGGCCGCAACCGGGGCGCCGAAGAAGAAATCCGGCACGACTGCCAATTGACCTTCCGGCCGATCGGAGGCGGCTGGCGCCTTCGGCCGGGACTCCTCTTTGATCGGCCTGCTTCCTACATTGCGCGGGAGCGTATTGCGTCGAGGAGGACAGGGCATGGCCGATCGTCCGCGGGATCTCGCCGAGCGGATGGCGCGCCGGCGCAAGATGGGCGGCAAGCCCGGCCCGACGGCCGGCGACGGCTATCTGCGCGAGACCTTCACGCTGCCGCGCGCGGCGGCGCGGGAGAGGGCGCAGGCTTTCTTCGCCCGCTACCCCAAGGCCGGCTATATGAGCGCGGTCGAGACCTGGCGCGAGCTGCCCGGCGGCGACATCGAATTCACGATGCGGCGGCTGCCCAGCGCGGATTAGGCATGGCCCCTATTCGAAGGTTTCGGACGTGATGCGGATCCGGAACACGGGCTCCTTGGCCTCGTCCAGCAGCTCCATGTGCCATTCGGAATTTTCCTGGAGCTTGCGGGCGATGCCGGCGGCCATGTCGGCGCAGAGGCTGGTCATCTCCCTCCAGGCCAAATCGCGATTTGCAAATTCCGACGCCTGGTCGGCACAGCCGGAATAGCTGCCGTTCCGGATTCGAAAAAAGTAGAGCGGCATGGTTCGTACCGATCGCGCCTGATGGCTCAGTCCCCACGGCCATAATCGCGGCAGTCCAATCCCAAACCATCGGCAGATCAATTCCGGGCGGCTACGGAATAACCTCCCATGGACGCGGCTTGCGACCGATCGCCTTCAGCTCCCGATCGATGCGCAGCTGCACCCGCCGGATCGCCAACAGATCGATCTTGGTCTCGGTCCTGCCGGTCTTGATCTGCTCGCCGATTCGGAACTGCCACCGCCAGATCCCGGGAATTGCCGTCTTGGCGACGGTGAACTCGATGCCCCTGTGATTCATGGCCACCTCCCACGATTCACTTCCATCACTGAGAACATGCTGGGGGGCATAATATTCCAGCGAAAGCCAAATCTGTCGGTAAGTCCCGGATAGCCCACGGCTATCTCGCAAGCGCACGCACTTCCGAAACATTCGAAATCGGATGTCGAAAGACGCCGGCCGCGCGCGGCGGCGCGAGACCTCATGCCCGTGGTTCTCCGACCAAGAACAGAGTTCCTGGGATGGGTAAGGGCGCCTTCCGGAACGCGGCGGCATGTGGCTTGCTTGGCCCGATGACGGTCAGCAACATGGGCGCGTCATGCTGGGCATTCCCCGCCGCTATTCTCATTTCGTGTTCGGAATCATCCAGTCGGGATTGACCTCGCTGGTCGCCGCGGGCATCGCCAGCCTTCCCGTGGGGAACGCGCTGGACTTCCTCGCGCACTGGCTGGCGTCGTGGCTGATCGCATGGGCGGCGATGCTGCCGATCGTGCTGCTCGCGGCGCCGGCGATCCGCGCCTTCTCGCTGCGCCTGACGCGGGAGGAGGGCGGTTCGCAAACCGGCCGGCCGGCATGAAAATCCGCAAGAAAATAAGCATGAAAAAACCCCGCTTGGGAGAGCCAAGCGGGGAGAAAATTATTGGAGGCTGAGGTGCTGGGCTGCAACACCATAGCCGGACGACCCTAGCCGGCGCAGCTTACGACAGCCTGACAAGGCCCGACGGCGGCAGCGAAAGCCAGAGCTCGGGGGCCGCACACTGGCCCTGCACCGGTCCCAATTTCGACATCCGTTCGCACAACTCAGGACACAACCGCAGGCGAGATTTCGCAGCGACGGTGCTGCCATGGGGGAAACGTGGCGTGCCGGCAACGGGGTGGCATCATGGACAACGTAGAGCGGTCATTCGCCGCCGCGACGGCGGCTGGCTTCGTCGTGCTGGTGATTGGGATCGGGTTGCTGGTTCTGCTGTAGGCGGTGTTGGCTGCGGGAGACGGCTCGGGGTGGAAGGCCCATGCGCGCCTTTCAAAAACACGAAAACAACCCCATGCACAGTAGCCCGCCTACAAATTCCACCATGAAATCAATGGCCTACTGGTAGTATTTAGATACCTCATGGCCTCGGACTCACCTCCATGGCCATCCGAATCTCGATCCCCGTGCCGATTCCATGAGATCAACGGACGGCCGCTCCGGCACCGTCGCCGGCGCGTTGCCGCTGGCGACCATCGCCACGCCTGACGCGTCGGCCGGCTGGCCTCGGCTCCGCCGCCCTCGTCTCGGCGGCTAATGAACCTTGATCGCGTCCAGCGGCAAATGGAGTTCGGCGGCACGCTCTTCACGGTCTTTCTTGCGGAACTCGTTTTCCTTGCGCTCGAACTTGCTCATCTCCTCCCGCGCCGCCTCCAGCAGCGGAATGCGCCGGATCGTATCGTGATGCATGTTGTCCGTCATGACTGAGGTCCCCAGAGTTGCGGTCCCGTCCAAGAGAAGACCGCAGACCGCGAAAGGTTCGGTGCCGCAGGATTACGGAATTCTGACGGCGCGCGGCTCATCCGTCTTTGATGCGTGTCAGGCAAGACCAAAATCGCAAAAGAACATATTGCGAACCTAGAACAAATGGGGTACATTGGTTTTATCGCCGCGCCGCCTCGCCAATCGTTTGTCCCTCACGCGAATCCTCGTCATAAGGAGCACGACCCGATGTCCACCACTGCCCTGCGTATCGTCGAAGGATCCTCCATGGACAAGAGTAAAGCTCTGGCCGCCGCACTCTCCCAGATCGAGCGGCAGTTCGGCAAGGGCTCGGTGATGAAGCTCGGCAAGAACGACCGCTCGATGGATGTCGAGGCGGTGTCCTCGGGGTCGCTCGGGCTCGATATCGCGCTCGGGATCGGCGGCCTGCCGAAGGGGCGCGTCGTGGAGATCTACGGGCCGGAATCCTCGGGCAAGACCACGCTGGCGCTGCACACGGTGGCGGAAGGGCAGAAGAAGGGCGGCATCTGCGCCTTCATCGACGCCGAGCACGCGCTCGACCCGGTCTATGCACGCAAGCTGGGCGTCAATATCGACGAGCTCCTGATCTCGCAGCCGGACACCGGCGAGCAGGCGCTGGAAATCTGCGACACGCTGGTGCGCTCCGGCGCGGTCGACGTGCTGGTGATCGATTCGGTCGCGGCGCTGGTGCCGAAGGCCGAGCTCGAGGGTGAGATGGGCGATGCGCTGCCGGGTCTGCAAGCCCGCCTGATGAGCCAGGCGCTGCGCAAGCTGACGGCGTCCATCAACAAGTCCAATACCATGGTGATCTTCATCAACCAGATCCGCATGAAGATCGGTGTGATGTACGGCTCGCCGGAAACCACCACCGGCGGCAACGCGCTGAAATTCTATGCCTCGGTCCGCCTCGACATCCGCCGTATCGGCGCGATCAAGGAGCGCGACGAAGTGGTCGGCAACACCACGCGCGTCAAGGTCGTCAAGAACAAGCTGGCGCCGCCGTTCAAGCAGGTCGAATTCGACATCATGTACGGCGAGGGTGTCTCCAAGATGGGCGAGATTCTCGATCTCGGCGTCAAGGCCGGTATCGTCGAGAAATCCGGCGCATGGTTCTCCTATGACAGCCAGCGTCTTGGCCAGGGCCGCGAGAATTCGAAAGCGTTCCTGAAAGCCAACCCCGACATCACCGCCAAGATCGAGACCTCGATCCGCCAGAACTCAGGCCTGATCGCCGAGCAGATTCTCGCCGGCAGCCCCGAGCGTGACGCCGACGGCGAGGAGCCGGGGGACGAGTAAGCTTCAACAGTAAAGTTTTTCGCGAGGAGCGGGCGCTGAGGACGTTGAGTTGCCGACGTCTTCGGCGCCTGTTTCGTTTGGGATTGGTCGTGCTCGGGGGGCGCGATGAAGCGGTTGCCCGCGAAGACGACATGTGGCGCCACAACCGGATCTATCGCTGGTGGGGTGGCACGGAGCTGACCAACGAACGGCTGTGGCGATGGGATCGCGAAAGCCGATTGCTGGTTGCGCCTTATATAAATAAAATCGTGTGCCGCAGGCTGTAGGATGGGTAGAGCGAAGCGAAACCCATCGCACTTTCCATCCTTGGAACGGAACGCAGTGATGGGTTTCGCTTCGCTCTACCCATCCTACGCAGCGTCTTACTCCGCCGCTTCCGCATAATCGCTTACCGGCGGGCACGAGCACACCAGGTTGCGGTCGCCATAGACGTTGTCGACGCGCCCGACCGGGGACCAGTATTTGTCGGTGCGCGAGGTGCCCGCGGGGAAGCAGCCCTCGGCGCGGGTGTAGGCGCGCTTCCAATCGTCGTCCGCGATGTCGTGCACGGTGTGGGGGGCGTTGCGCAGCGGGGACGCCTCGATCTTGAAGCGGCCAGCCTCGACCTCGGCGATTTCCTTCCGGATCGCGATCATGGCGTCGCAGAAACGATCGAGCTCCGCCTTGGATTCCGATTCGGTCGGCTCGATCATCAGCGTGCCCGGCACCGGGAAGCTCATGGTGGGCGCATGGAAGCCGTAATCGATCAGGCGCTTTGCGATGTCGTCGACGGTGACGCCGGACGTCGTCTTCAGCCCGCGGGGATCGACGATGCACTCATGCGCGACGCGGCCCTTTTCGTTCTTGTAGAGCACCGGGAAGTGCGCATCGAGCCTTGCTGCGACGTAGTTGGCGTTGAGGATCGCGATCTCGGTGGCGCGCTTGAGGCCTTCGCCGCCCATCATCAGGATGTAGATGTAGGAGATGGTCAGGATCGAGGCCGAGCCGAACGGTGCGGCCGACACGGGCCCGACCGGCGCTTTCCCATCCGTCACGGGGTGGCCCGGGAGGAACGGCGCGAGATGCGCCTTGACGCCGATCGGTCCCATGCCCGGGCCGCCGCCGCCATGCGGGATGCAGAAGGTCTTGTGCAGGTTGAGATGGCTGACATCGGCGCCGTAGTCGCCGGGCCGCGACAGCCCGACCTGCGCGTTGAGGTTGGCGCCATCGAGATAGACCTGGCCGCCATGGCCATGCACGATGTCGCAGATCTCGCGGATGTGCTCCTCGAACACGCCATGGGTCGAGGGATAGGTGATCATGACCGCGGCGAGGTCGTTCGAATGCTTCTCGGCCTTGGCGCGGAGATCGTTGACGTCGACGTCGCCGTTCTTCTGGCAAGCGACCACCACCACGTCCATGCCGACCATCGCGGCCGAGGCCGGGTTGGTGCCGTGGGCGGAGGAGGGGATGAGGCATATCTTGCGATGGCTCTGCCCACGCGCCGCGTGATAGCCACGGATCGCCAGAAGCCCGGCATATTCGCCTTGCGCACCGGAATTCGGCTGCAGCGAGATCGCGTCATAGCCGGTGATGTCGCACAGCCACTTCTCCAGGCGCGCGAACAGCGCGTGATAGCCGCGCGCCTGCTCGCGCGGGGCGAAAGGATGAAGCGAGCCGAATTCGGGCCAGGTCAGCGGCATCATCTCGGTGGTCGCGTTCAGCTTCATGGTGCACGAGCCGAGCGGAATCATGGCGCGGTCGAGCGCGAGGTCGCGGTCGCTGAGCTTGCGCATGTAGCGCAGCATCTCGGTTTCCGAGCGATGCGCATGGAAGACGGGGTGGGTGAGGAAAGAGGTCGCGCGCTTGAGCGCCTCCGGCAGCGCCTCGCGCGTGGTGGCGTCGATCTCGGCGTATGCAAGCTGCCCGCCGAAGGCGCGCCAGACTGCTTCCACCGTCGCTGGCGTGGTGGTCTCGTCGAGCGCGATCCGCAATGCGGTTTCGCCGACGCCAAGGTTGATCTTTTCGGCAGCGGCGCGCGCGACGGTCTCGGCGCGTTTGCTACCTGCATCCACGCTGAGCGTGTCGAAGAAACTGTCAGACTGCAGCGCAAAGCCGAGCTTGCGCAGGCCCGCGGCGAGCACGGCCGCGCGGCGATGCACATTGCGCGCGATCTGCGTCAAGCCTTCGGGGCCGTGATAGACCGCATACATCGAGGCGATCACGGCGAGCAGCACCTGCGCGGTGCAGATGTTGGAGGTCGCCTTCTCGCGGCGGATGTGCTGCTCGCGGGTCTGCAGCGCGAGGCGATAGGCAGGCATCCCGCGCGAGTCCACGGAGAGGCCGACGATGCGGCCGGGCAGCGAACGCTTCAGCGCATCGCGCACCGCCATATAGGCCGCGTGCGGTCCGCCATAGCCCATCGGCACGCCAAAACGTTGCGCCGAGCCGATGGCGATGTCGGCGCCGAGCTCGCCGGGCGAGGCGAGCAGTGTCAGGGCGAGGAGATCGGCGGCGATGATCGCGAGTGCGCCCTTGGCCTTCAGGCTGGCGATCGCGGGCCTGAGGTCGCGCACAGCGCCTGAACTGCCCGGATATTGCAGCAGCGCGCCGAGCACGTCGGTCTTGTCGAGATCGGTGAGGGGATCGCCGACGACCAGGGTCCAGCCCAGGGGCTCCGCGCGGGTGCGCATCACGGCGAGCGTCTGCGGATGCACGTCCTTGTCGACGAAGAAGGCTTTTGCTTCAACTTTCGAGTGTCGCTCCGCGAGCGCCATCGCTTCGGCGGCAGCGGTGGCCTCGTCGAGCAGCGAGGCGTTGGCGACGTCGAGCCCGGTGAGGTCGCCGATCATGGTCTGGAAGTTGAGCAGAGCCTCGAGGCGGCCCTGGCTGATCTCGGGCTGGTAGGGCGTGTAGGCCGTGTACCAGGCCGGGTTCTCCAAAATGTTGCGCTGGATCACTGCGGGCAGGATCGTGCCGGAATAGCCTTGGCCGATCAGGGAGGTGAAGACCTGGTTCTGGGCGGCGAGCTCGGCCATATGCGCGATCGCCTCGGTCTCGCTGAGCGGCTTGCCGAGATCGAGTGGGGCGGCCTGCCGGATCGAAGCGGGCAGCGTCTGCGCCATCAGCGCGTCGACGCTGTTCGCGTCGACGGCCTCGAGCATCGCGGTGACGTCGCGTGCCGAGGGACCGATGTGGCGGCGTACGAAGCCGGTGGTGTCGCCGTTGGATTTGCGGTGCGCGGTCATCATGGGTCCTCGCTTTAGGTCATCTGTCGTCGTCACGCCCGCAGGCGCAGGGGCAATCGCATAAGCGGATCACGTTGCTTCGGCACGTCCGTGCCACAAACTCGTCATGCCCGGGCTTGTCCCGGGCATCCACGTTCTTGGTGTCGCGCGAAGGCCGTGGATGGCCGGGACAAGCCCGGCCATGACGTTGTGGAAACATCCCGTACACTCTCGTGCGATAGCCCTGCGCCTTCGCGGGGCATGACAGTGAGTGTGTGGAGACGGATCGTCTCATATCCTCACGCCGTGTGAGCCTTATACGCCGCTTCATCCATGAGGCCGCCGAGCTCGCTCTTGTCGGCCATCTTGATCTTGAAGAACCACGCCTTGCCCTGCGCATCCGAGTTCACCAGCGCCGGCTCGCTCGCGAGTTCGGGGTTGGTCTCGAGCACCTCGCCGCTAACAGGCGCGTAGACGTCCGATGCGGCCTTGACCGATTCGACGACGGCGGCGGCTTCGGTCTTCTTCAGCGTCCGGCCGAGCTTGGGCAATTCGACGAACACGACGTCGCCGAGCTGCGATTGCGCGTAGTCGGTGATCCCGACGGTGGCGACGTCGCCGTCGATCGCGAGCCATTCGTGGTCGGAGGTGTAGAGCGTCGTGGTCATTTTCTCGGTCCTCAGCGTTTGTAGGTGTTTTTCACGAAGGGCATGGCGGCGATTTGCACGGCCAGGCGCTGGCCCCGCACTTCGGCGAAGAGTTTTGTGTCGATCGCGCTCGATGCGGTGGGCACATAGCCCATCGCGACCGGCGCATTCAGGCTTGGGCCGAAGCCGCCCGAGGTGACCTTTCCGAGCGGCTCGCCGGAGGTCGCGTCCGCAAACAGCAGCGCGCCCTCGCGCACCGGCGCGCGGCCCTCGGTCCGCAGGCCGACGCGGCGGCGGGATGCGCCGTGGTCGAAATGGGCCAGAATCTTTGCCGCGCCGGGAAAGCCGCCGGCGCGCGCGCCGCCGGTGCGGCGGCTCTTCTGCACCGACCATTCCAGCGCGGCCTCGACCGGCGTGGTCGCGGTGTCGATGTCGTGGCCGTAAAGACAAAGCCCGGCCTCGAGCCGCAGGCTGTCGCGGGCGCCGAGCCCGATCGGCATCACGTCCGGATTGTCCAGCAGCGCCCTGGCGAGCCGTTCGGCATCGCCGGCAGGAATCGAAATCTCGAACCCGTCCTCGCCGGTATAGCCGGAGCGCGAGACGAAGCAGTCGAGGCCGGCGACCCTGTGCGGGCCGGAATCCATGAACTTCATGGCGGGCGCCTTTGCACATAATTTCGCCAGCGCCGATTCCGCCTTCGGCCCCTGCAGCGCGATCAGCGCGCGGTCGGCAAGCTGCTCGATCATGCAGTCGTCCGAGAGATTCGCGCGCAGATGCGCCTCGTCCTCGGCCTTGCAGGCGGCGTTGACGACCAGGAAGAGGTGATCACCGAAATTGGCGACCATCAGATCGTCCAGAATTCCGCCCTCGCCATTGGTGAACTGGGCGTAGCGCTGCCGGCCCGGCGCAATCGCCAAGATGTCCTGCGGCACCAACCGCTCCAGCGCACGGGCGGCGTCCTCGACCTTGCCGGACTTCGGCCTGAGCGCGATCTGACCCATGTGGGAGACGTCGAACAGGCCGGCCGCGTTGCGGGTATGAAGGTGCTCCTTCAGGACTCCGGCCGGATATTGCACCGGCATGTCATAGCCAGCGAACGGCACCATCTTGCCGCCGAGCGAGACATGCAGGTCGTAAAGGGGGGTGCGTTTCAGGGAGTCTTTGTCGTCACGCGCAAGCATCGGGGGGCCCTCGGCGGTTCCCCGGGAACGATTTCCCGTGGACACCAGTCGAAGCCCCATCTGTCGCTGTGCCTGAGAGTATTATCCCGTCGGCGGACACTGTCCGAACCTACCCTTTAAAAGGGATTGGCCCGTCGGCGCCTCTTTCCAGATGCTGTCAAAGCCACGCGGTCCTTTTGCCTGAGAGTTTCCGGGGCGGTTGCTCCTTCGGCGCCGGCTACCAGTGCCGGTCTCTCCCGACGTGGCCGTACGATACAGATAGGTAAAGACCACAGGCCGGCCAAGGCTGTCAACGCGGCTCAAGTGGCTTTCCAACGGGATTACGCGACTGCGGCAACGCCTTGATCTGCCTGCACAGTTTCTGGACAGCGAAGCTGGCCTTGTCTAAAAGCGCTTTGACCCGCAGATATCAGCCCAAACTCGCGGTTTGGATGGCGTATGGCGGGTCCAAGCACACCCGATTGGATGAACATGAGCGGCGTCAACGAGATCAGGTCGACCTTTCTGAACTTCTTTGCCGAGAACGGCCACGAGATCGTGTCGTCCTCGCCATTGGTGCCGCGCAACGATCCGACGTTGATGTTCACCAATGCCGGCATGGTGCAGTTCAAGAACGTCTTCACCGGCGTCGAGAAGCGGCCCTATCAGCGCGCCACCACCTCGCAGAAATGCGTGCGCGCCGGCGGCAAGCACAACGACCTCGACAATGTCGGCTACACCGCGCGCCATCTCACCTTCTTCGAGATGCTCGGCAACTTCTCGTTCGGCGACTATTTCAAGGAGCGCGCGATCGAGCTGGCCTGGACGCTGATCACGAAGGAATTCGGGCTCAAGAAGGACAAGCTGCTCGTCACGGTCTACCACACCGACGACGAGGCGGCCGGGCTGTGGAAGAAGATCGCGGGCTTCTCCGAGGATCGCATCATCCGCATCCCGACCTCGGACAATTTCTGGGCGATGGGCGACACCGGCCCGTGCGGCCCGTGCTCGGAGATCTTCATCGACCGCGGCGAGCACATCTGGGGCGGGCCTCCGGGCTCGCCTGAGGAGGACGGCGATCGCTTCCTCGAATTCTGGAATCTGGTGTTCATGCAGTACGAGCAGGTGACGAAGGAGGAGCGCGTGGCGCTGCCGCGTCCCTCGATCGACACCGGCATGGGGCTGGAGCGCATGGCCTGCATCATGCAGGGTGTCGACAGCGTGTTCGAAACCGACCTGTTCCGTCATTTGATCGACGCGACGGCGTCCGCGCTCGGAAGCGGACCGAACGAGCAGACCGTGGCCTCGTTCCGCGTCATCGCCGACCATCTGCGTTCCTCGGCCTTCCTCGTCGCCGACGGCGTGCTGCCCTCGAACGAGGGCCGCGGCTATGTGCTGCGCCGGATCATGCGCCGCGCGATGCGCCATGCGCAGCTGCTCGGTGCGCAAGAGCCGCTGATGCATCGGCTGGTCTGGGCGCTGGTGCGCGAGATGGGCCAGGCCTATCCGGATCTGATGCGCGCGGAAAATTTGATCGAGGAAACGCTGCGGCTGGAAGAGACCCGCTTCCGCAAGACGCTGACGCGCGGCCTCGCCATTCTCGACGAGAAGAGCGCGTCCTTAAAGAAGGGCGACATGTTCGACGGCGACGTCGCCTTCACGCTGTACGACACCTATGGCTTCCCGCTCGATTTGACGCAGGACGCGCTGAAGTCGCGTGGCATCAGCGTCGATCAGGCCTCCTTCACCGACGCGATGGAGCGTCAGAAGGCCAAGGCGCGCGAGTCCTGGAAAGGGTCTGGCGAAGCTGCTTCCGAGGCGATCTGGTTCCCGCTGCGTGAGAAGCTCGGCGCAACCGAATTCCTGGGTTACGAGACCGAGAGCGCCGAAGGCGTGGTGACCGCGCTGGTCAAGGACGGCAAGGAAGCGACGAGCCTCAAGGCCGGCGACACCGGCGCGATCGTGCTGAACCAGACGCCGTTCTACGCGGAGTCCGGCGGCCAGGTCGGCGACACCGGCGTGTTGACCGGCGAGGGCGGCATCAAATTCCGCGTCGCCGACACGCAGAAGAAGCTCGGCGATTTCTTCGTTCACGTCGGCACGGTCGAGAGCGGCGAGCTGAAGCTCGGCACCGCGCTGCAGCTCGAAGTGGATCACGGCAGGCGCTTTTCGATCCGCGCGCATCACTCGGCGACCCATCTCATCCACGAGGCGCTGCGCCAGGTGCTCGGCGATCACATCGCCCAGCGCGGCTCGATGGTCGCGCCGGATCGGTTGCGTTTCGACTTCGTGCATCCGAAGCCGATCACGGCGGAAGAGCTCGCGCGCGTCGAGGACATCGCCAACGAGGTGGTGCTGGAGAATGACGAGGTCTCGACCCGCGTCATGGACGTGGACGAGGCCCGCGAGGCCGGCGCACGGGCGCTGTTCGGCGAGAAATATGGCGACGAGGTTCGCGTCGTCTCGATGGGCCGGACCGCGCGCGAGCGCGGCGCCAACGCACTCGGCTGGTCGGTCGAACTGTGCGGCGGCACGCATGTCAGGCGCACCGGCGACATCGGCCTGATCACGCTGACGGGTGAGAGCGCGGTCGCCTCCGGCGTGCGCCGCATCGAGGCGCTGACCGGCAACTACGCGCGCAAACACGCCAACGACACCATGGCGCTGGCGAAGACCGCGGCCCATGAGCTGCGCACCTCGATCGACGACGTCCCGGCGCGCATTGCCGCGCTGATGGAGGACCGCAAGAAGCTCGAGCGCGAACTCTCCGACGCCCGCAAGAAGCTGGCGATGGGCGGCGGTGCAGCTTCGAGCAACGGCGCGGCCTCCGGCGTGCGCGAGGTCGGCGACGTCAAGCTGATGGCGCGCGCGGTCGAGGGCATCGAGATGAAGGATCTCAAGAGCCTTGCCGACGACGGCAAGAAGCAGATCGGCTCCGGCGTCGTCGCCATCGTCGGCGTCACCGAGGACGGCAAGGCTGGCGTGGTTGTCGGCGTCACCGCCGACCTCACCTCGCGTTTCAACGCGGTCAATCTGGTGAAGATCGCCTCCGAAGCGCTCGGCGGCAAGGGCGGCGGCGGCCGGCCCGACATGGCGCAGGCCGGCGGCCCCGATGGTGCGAATGCGGCCGCGGCGCTCACGGCGATCGAAAAAGCCATGAGCGAACAAAAATCGGCCGGCGCGTAAGCAGGTGCGCCCCGTTCCGCGAGGACGTGGCTCAACCGATCCCAATCTGAGGGATCGCCTCTACGAATTGCTGGAGCACGATCCGCTGGCCTATTCGGTCGGATCGCGCTTCATCCAGCTGATCATCGGCGTCATCGTGCTCGATGTCGCTGCGATGATCCTTGCCTCGGTGCCGGAGCTGGACGCGCAATTCGGCGCGCTGTTCGCGGGCATCTCGATCCTGTCCGTGATCGTGTTCGCGCTGGAATATGCCGCGCGGCTGTGGACGGTGGCGGGTCACACCCAGCGCACGGCGTCCGCGCTGTCGGACCGGCTCGGCTATGTTTTCTCCGCACTCGGCATCATCGATCTCCTCGCGTTCCTGCCGGCTGCGGTCGTGCTCGCCACGGGCCGGCATGCGACGCTGGCAGCCCTCGGCGTGCTGCCGTTCTTCAAGCTGGTGCGCTACTCGCCGGCGATGCGTTCGCTGCTCGCGGCCGTCCATGCCGAGCGTCGGGCGCTGATCGGCTGCATCGTCATCCTGATCGGCGCGGTTCTGACGTTTGCCTCGCTGCTCTACGCCATCGAGCGCGACGTGCAGCCGGACAAGCTCGGCACCATTCCGCAGGCGATGTGGTGGGCGATCGTGACGCTCGGCACCGTCGGCTATGGCGACGTCGTGCCGGTGACGGCGCTCGGAAAGTTCATCTCCGTCTTCACCATCATCAGCGGATTTGCCATGATCGCGCTGCCGGTCGCGATCATCTCGACGGCCTTTGCGGAAGAGGTGAAACGGCGCGACTTCGTGGTCACCTGGGGCATGCTGGCGCGGGTGCCGCTGTTCTCGCATCTCAGCGCGTCCGAGATCGCCGACATCATGCGGCTGCTGCGCGCGCGCACGATCGAGCAGGGCGAGATCCTGGTGCGGCGGGGCGATGCGGCTTCGTCGATGTATTTCATCACCGCCGGCGAGGTCGAGATCGCGCTGCCGAACCAGCAGGTGCGGCTCGCGGACGGCACCTTCTTCGGCGAGATCGCGCTGCTGCATAAAACCAAGCGCAGCGGCACGGTGACGGCGACGCGCAAGACCCGCCTGCTGGTGCTCGACGCCCAGGATTTTCACGCTTTGATCGAACGCATGCCGACGCTCGCCGCGCATGTCCACAAGACGGCGAAGGCGCGGCTGGAGGGCAGCGGCGACCTTGCGGTGGCGGAGCTGGCGCAGGCGGAGCGCGAAGGCACCGACCGCTGAGGGCTCAGCTCTTCTTCAGGAAAACATACTCGGCCGAATAGGGCGCGCTCTTGAAATCGCCGGCCTTGTCGCACGCGCCGTCGAGCTTGCCGCCGTGGGTGTTGATGCGCTGAACCGTGGTCACGGGCGTGAGGACGCCGCTGCCGCGGTGGGCGGTGACTTCCAGTTTCAGCAAGGGAATGTCGGCCGCGGTCGCACCCGGCGCGTTGCCCACGACCTTGGCGGCCACGGCGCTGCCGTCGGCATGCTCCCAGTTCGGCCCGGCATAGTGCCGGCCGATCGTCTTGCCCTCGGACAGCAGGGTGGCAATCGGCTCGCGAAAAGCCCAGGCGAGCTTGCCGTCGGTGCCGGCCTTGCACTCATAGACCTGCGCGCCCTCGGCGTGGACGCTGAGCACGATGCTCTCGCCGGGCGCGGCGATGGCGTCGGGGAGCGGGTCGGCGGCCAGAACCGGTCCAGCGAGCAGCAACAGGCAGGGGACGGCAAGCTTGATCGACATGGTCGCATCTCCGCGCAAAGGTCCAAAAAAGCGAACGGGCCGCGCTTGCGACGCGGCCCGTGATGATGTCCGATCCAGTCGGGCGAAATTGCGGACAGCTTACGCCGCCAGCGCCTTCCCGAGGTTCTCGGCGACCTTGTCGAGGAAGCCGGTGGTCGAGAGCCAGCGCTGGTCGGCGCCGACCAGGAGCGCGAGGTCCTTGGTCATGTAGCCTTCCTCGACGGTGTCGACGCAGACCTTCTCCAGGGTGTTGGCGAACTTGGCGAGCTCGGCATTGTTGTCGAGCTTGGCGCGGTGCGACAGGCCGCGGGTCCAGGCGAAGATCGACGCGATCGAGTTGGTCGAGGTCTCCTTGCCCTTCTGGTGCTCGCGGTAGTGGCGGGTCACGGTGCCGTGGGCGGCTTCGGCTTCCACCGTCTTGCCGTCGGGGGTGAGGAGGACCGAGGTCATCAGGCCGAGCGAGCCGTAGCCCTGCGCCACCGTGTCGGACTGCACGTCGCCGTCATAGTTCTTGCAGGCCCAGACGTAGCCGCCGGACCATTTCAGCGCCGAGGCGACCATGTCGTCGATCAGGCGGTGCTCGTAGGTCAGGCCCTTGGCGTCGAATTCTTTCTTGAACTCGCGCTCGTAGATGTCCTGGAAGATGTCCTTGAAGCGACCGTCATAGATCTTCATGATCGTATTCTTGGTCGAGAGATAGACCGGATAGTTGCGCAGCAGGCCGTAGTTGAGCGAAGCGCGTGCGAAGTCGATGATGGAATCGTCGAGATTGTACATCTGCATGGCGACGCCGGCGCCGGGCGCCTTGAACACTTCACGCTCGATCACGGTACCGTCCTCGCCGACGAACTTCATCGTCAGCGTACCCTTGCCCGGGAACTTGATGTCGGTGGCGCGGTACTGGTCTCCATAGGCGTGGCGGCCGATGATGATTGGCTTGGTCCAGCCGGGAACCAGGCGCGGCACGTTCTTGCAGATGATCGGCTCGCGGAAGATCACGCCGCCGAGGATGTTGCGGATGGTGCCGTTCGGCGACTTCCACATCTGCTTGAGATTGAACTCCTTCACCCGGGCCTCGTCCGGGGTGATGGTGGCGCACTTGACGCCGACGCCGACCTTCTTGATGGCCTCGGCGGCGTCGATCGTCACCTGATCGTTGGTTTCGTCACGGTATTCCATGCCCAGGTCGAAATAGAGCAGCTCGACATCCAGGAACGGGTTGATCAGCTTGTCCTTGATGTACTGCCAGATGATCCGGGTCATCTCGTCGCCATCGAGTTCGACGACGGGGTTGGACACCTTGATTTTTGCCATGATCGGGGAAGCCTCTTGGGAACGGCGCTTGTGGCGCGCCACGGGAATATCCGCCGCCTCTTAGCACCGGGACGCGGCCGGCGAAAGCCAAGGGATTATGCACTTTTAGCTCATCCAGCCTCCGCAGATGGGGGGCGGGAGCAGCCCTGCCGCGGGGACCGGGCTGAGGTTTCAGACGAGATTCAAAAGTCGAATCCAACCCGTTATTTCCCTTGAGAATTTCGTCAGGACAGGCAAACGACAGGCGGACGGTCAGCCGGCCCGAGAGCAGGTCAAGACCGGGTCGAGATCAGGCCAGGAATGGCCTTGAATCAATTCATGAAGAGCGCCTCTCCAAGGCCTTGAGAACCAGTGTGAAAGCGAAGCGAGATGTCGGGGACTGACAAGAGCAAGGCGGGCCTTTCCCTCGACGGTCCCATCGTGATCCTGGTCGAGCCGCAGCTTGGCGAAAACATCGGCATGGCCGCGCGCGCCATGGGCAATTTTGCGCTTTCCGCCTTGCGCATCGTCAACCCCCGTGACGGCTGGCCGAACATCGCCGCCCAGCGCGCCGCGGCCGGGGCCGACTATATTCTGGACAAGGTCGAATTGTTCGACACGGTCGGTGAGGCCGTCGCCGACATCGACCTGCTGTTCGCCACGACCGCGCGCCCCCACGACCAGGCCAAGCCGGTGGTGGGGCCGGAAGCCGCAGCTAGCGAGATTTCCGGGCACGTCGCGGCGGGCGGCAAGGCCGGTATCCTGTTCGGCCGGGAGCGCTGGGGCCTGACCAATGAGGAGGTCGGGCTTTCCAACCGCATCATCACCTTCCCGGTCAATCCGGGCTTTGCCTCGCTCAACCTCGCCCAGGCCGTGCTCCTGGTCGGCTACGAATGGTTCAAGCGCGCGACCTCCGGCGAGCTGCCGCACGCCATGCCGGAGCGCTCCGAGCGCGCCTCGCAGCACCAGATGCAGGCCTTCTTCGACAATCTGATCCGCGAGCTCGACCGGGTCGAATTTCTGCGCCCGGCCGAGAAGCGCGACACCATGCTGGTGAACCTGCGCAACATCTTCACCCGGATGGAGCCGACCAAGCAGGACATGCACACCCTGCACGGGGTGGTGATGGCCATTGCCGAGGGACGCAAGGGCCCGGCCAAGGGCGGCGTGCTCGACGGCGAGCAGGCCACGCGCCTGCGCGCGCTGCTGGCCGAGCACGGTCAGGGCGGCGGGGTGCCCGACAGTGGCTCCACCGTACGCGGCCTCGCACGCCTGCTCCGCCGCAACCCGACCGATGCCGAGCGCCTGCTCTGGCAGGCGCTCACACGTGACCGCCGTTTCGCAGGAGGATTCAAGCGCCAGACCCCTGTGGGGCGGCACATCCCGGACTTCGTCTCGTTCCCGCACCGGATCGCGATCGAGCTGGTCAACGCGGGTGAGAACGAGGCGATCGTCGCGGATCGTGTGGCGAGGCGAGCGTGGCTGGAGGCAAGGGACTATCGGGTGATCGAGATGCGGGCGGCGGATGTCGAGCGGGGTCTGGAGGCGGAGCTGGAGCGGCTTCAGGAGATGATGTCTCAGAGCGCGTAGGCTTCGTAGGTGGATTAGCCGAAGGCGCAATCCACCTCTTCTCGTACCGCTGCCAAAGTGGTGGATTACGCTTCGCTACTAATCCACCCTACGGAGTGCGCCCGAGCTGCACCTCGCGCTCGACCGCGATCCATGTCGTGCGCGCCACCGCCAGCAACTTCCCGGCTCCATCATGCACCGCAGCCTCGGCCATGCGCTTGCGGCCGTCGCGGCCCGTCGGCCAGGCCGTGATGATGCAGCGTTCTCCCGGGCGCGGGCGGGCCTCGATCCGCGCCGACATCCGTCCCAGCAGCAACGGTGCCTTGTCGAAACTGCCGCTTCCCAGATCGCAATTGCAGGCAAAGCCGGTGGGGCAGTCGAGCGCCGACCAGAGGAATTCCGGCGCGATCAGGCCGTCCTCGGCAGCGAGATTCTGATCCGGGGTCCAGCTCGCCGCGAGAACGGCTTTGTGACCACGGAGCGAACCGGCGAAAATGCGCAGGCCATCTCCCTTCGCCCTTGCGGGACCGCACACGAAACATGTCGGCAGCGGATGCTCGTGCGGCTCGATCGGGGTCAGCAATTCGGCGGCGCAGGCGTCCTCGAAGCTGGCTGTCTCCAGTCGCGCAAGCTCGACGCTTGCCGGCCGTCCGGTCGCGACGATCTTGTCGCCGTCGCGAAGCTCCCATGTGCCGTCGTCCGTCGCGACGGCATCGAGCGGCGTGTCCAGCGGAGGCGGTGCGCGCAGCGTCACCTCCGCGGCGCCGGGAATGTGGCGGGCGAGCCGGCCACAGACATAGCCGCCGTTGCCGGAGTTCGGAGGACCGCAAAAGCGTTTGTCGATGATGATCGGTGTCATCGGTTTTGTTCTCTCTTCCCGGCTCACCTTACCTGATCTTGAGGACAATTCGGCCCTGAACCGCGCGGTTGGCCACGGCACGCATGGCTTCTCCGGCCTCCTCCAAAGGGAGGACGCGATCGATGTGCGGGCAAATTTTTCCGCCGGCCAGCAATTGCATCAGCGTGTCGTTCATGCGCGCGGCTTCCGCGGAGAATTTTTCCGCCCAGGCGCCGACGAAGACGCCGAGGATGGAATAGTTCTTCAGCAGCGGCAGGTTCATCGGGAGCTGCGGAATTTCGCCGCTGGTGAAGCCGATCGGCATCAGCCGTCCGCCCCACTTCATCGACCGGGCCATCTGCTGGAATATCTCGCCGCCGATAGTGTCGAAGCCGATATCGATGCCTTCGCCACCGGTGATCGCCTTGATCCGGCCGCGCAGATCCTCGTTGCGATAGTTGACGATTTCGCTGGCGCCGTAACTCTGGACCAGGGCAGCCTTGTCATCGGAGCCGATACCGGCGACGACGCGCAGGCCCAGATGGCGGCCGAGATCGACCGCGGCAAGGCCAACTCCGCCGGCAGCACCGGTGACGAACAACGTTTCGTCGCGCTGCGCCCGGGCCCGCTCGACCAGGGCATAATAGGCCGTGCCATAATTATGCAGGACCGTCGCCGCTGCCTCGAACGCGACGCCATCCGGCAGACGCACGCACTTTGAGTCCTTGGCTATCATCCGTTCGGCGTAGCCGCCGGTCCAGGCGCTGCAAGCCACGCGGTCGCCGGGCGCGAATGTCGTGACCTGGTCGCCGACCGCGACGACGATTCCGGATGCTTCCGTGCCGGGCACGAAGGGCGTCGGCGGCCGCATCTGGTAGAGGCCCGAGACCATCAACTGGTCCATGAAACTAACCGAGGCCGCATGGACGTCGATCAGAATCTCGTCGCCGGCCGGCTTCGGCTCGTCGATCTCGCCGACGCACAAATCCGCAGGGCCAGTGAATGAACTGCACAGAATCGCTTTCATCGGGGTGCTCCGAAAAGACGCGGCAGCAGCATGGGAACGCGTCGGCGATAGTCCTGATAGGTCGCGCCGAATTCGGCGATCAGGTCGCGCTCCTCGAACTGAAGCGCGGCCAGGATGTAGGCGGTGTTTGCGAGCGCAAACAGAAGGTGGCCAACGGTCATCTCGGGCGTGGCCCAGAATGCGAGCAGGAAGCCGAGCATGATGGGATGGCGCACGATCTTGTAGAGCAGCGGTGTCCTGAACGATTGACCTGGGATCGCACTTCCGCGGAACGCGACGAAGGCCTGGCGGAGGCCGAACAGATCGAAATGATCGATCATGTGGGTCGAGGCGAATGCGATCAGCCAGCCGAGCCAATGCACGCCGATCAGCAACCAGGCCGCCATTCCGCTCGTTTGCCAGACCGGCGTCGGGATCGGACGCCACTGCCAGAACAGCAACAGCAGGATCAGGCTGGAGAGCAGCACATAGGTGCTGCGCTGGCAGGCGAGGGGAAGGAATGTGGCCGACCATCGTTTGAAAGCCGGCCGCGCCATCACGCTGTGCTGGATCGCAAACAGGCTCATCAGCAGCAGGTTGACGACGATGGCCACGCTCAGGTCCGCCGGGCTGCCGACGCCGATCGGCATGTCGATCGACTTATCAATCGGCATATCTATCGATTTGGGCACGACATAATTGCCGACGAAACCGAGCGCATAGAGAAATGAGACCGTGAAGATGACGTAGCTCACGATGGCGTAGAGCAGGACCAGGAGGCGCGAGATCATGTTTTTTCCTATTGTGCCTGATGCAGCCGTGCCGCATGCAGGAGCCTGAATTGCTCGCCGGCGAGCAGGCTGGATCTGCCCCGACTGCTATCGCTGGACCGTCCCCTGTGCGTCCCCCGGGGGCGCCGCGAGGGGAGGGAGGACTTTCATGACGGCTTTCTCGCTGGGGACGTTCGGGTTCCCGGAGGTCCACGCCGACGGCCACCCGATCAAATTGGCCCTCCGCAAGGGCCTCGCGCTGCTGGTCTATCTCGCGGAGGCCAAGGGCGCTGTGGCCCGCGAAATCGTGGCCACGCTGCTGTGGCCTGAAACTGACCGCGAGACCGGCCTTGCGCGATTGCGGCGGCTGCTTCACCGCATCGAGCTGACGCTCGGTCAGCAGGTGTTCGAGACCGACCGGACCAGCCTGCGATGGTCTCCGGCAGTCGCGCTGCAGGTCGATGCACATCTATTCGAGAGCGCCTGCGATCGCGGTGATTTTGACGAGGCCTGCCAGATCTATCGGGGAGATTTCCTCGCAGGCTTCTCGCCGGAGGATTGTCCGGAATTCGACGACTGGGCGTTCTTTCGCCGCGAGGCACTGCGCGGACGGCTGATGCACGCGCTGGAGCGCCTGGTGCAGGACAAGACCACCGCCAGCGACTACTTTGCCGCGGCCGCGCATGCGACCCGTCTGGTCGAGCTCGATCCTTTGAGCGAGGTCTACGGCCGGCATCTGATCCGCAGCCTGCTGCTGGCGGGTGACCGCAGTGCGGCAGAGCGGCACCACGCGGCACTGACGCAGCGGCTGCGTGACGAGCTTGGTGTTCCGCCCGAAGCCGCGACCGATGCGTTGATGAGTCCTGCGGCGGCACACGCCGTTCCAGCGACGCGCTATGTCAAGGGCGCCGGCGTGCATCTGGCGTATCAGACCTATGGCAGCGGTCCGCTCGATATCCTGGTCATGCCGGGCTTCGTGTCGCATGTGGAACGCGCCTGGGAGCATCCCGCGAGCCGGACGTTTCTGGCCTCGCTGATGAAGCTGGGACGTCTGATCGTGTTTGATCGTCGCGGCATCGGGTTGTCCGACCGGGTTGGATCTGCGCCCGGTATCGACGTCACCGCGGAGGATATCGGCACCGTGCTGCGGGCCGTGGATGCGCGCCGCGTCGTGCTGTTCGGCGCATCCGAGTGTGGACCTGCCTGCATCAAATTTGCGGTGGACGAGCCACGTCTCGTGGCCGGGCTCATTCTGTTCGGTGCATTGGCCAAGGGCTGCTGGTCGCAGGACTATCCGCACGCGTTGCGCGCCAGCCAGTACGACGCCTGGAGCAAGCGCCTCATTGCGCAATGGGGAGGTCCGGTGGAGATTGAAACCTTCGCGCCGAGCCTAGCCGGCGATCCCCAGGCCCGCGCCTGGTGGGCCGGGCTATTGCGCGCGGCGTCCAGTCCCGGCGGCATCTCGGCGGTGCTCGAGGCGTTTCGCGACGCCGACGTGCGGCACCTTCTGCCGCAGATTGCCATGCCGACATTGGTGCTGCATCGTCGGGACGACAAGGCGGTACGGATCGCGGCCGGCCGCGATGTGGCGAGCCGGATCAAAGGTGCGCAATTCGTCGAGCTTGACGGCCACGATCACTGGTTCTTTGCAGGCGATCAGGGGCCGGTGCTCGATGCGATCAAAAGATTCATAGATCTGTTGCCGCGGGAGGCGAGAGCGGGCCGTAAGGTGCTGTAGCCCGGATGGAGCGGAGCGCAATCCGGGACAGTGCCCCCGCATTGCGCTCCGCTCCATGCGGGCTACGGAGATAGAGCGATCACACCGCCTCGAGCTGGTCCGCCGCGCGCTTCTTCTTTGCCTTGGGCTGGCTGAGCAGGGGACCTGCCGTCAGCGCCGCCGTATCCGCCACGCCTGGATCGCGCGACACCATCGCGGCGACGATCGCGCCGTCGATCAGGAGGCCGAGCTGGTGCGCGAGCACGACGGGCTCGTTCGATCCGAGCTCGCCGGCGAGCTTCTCGATGTGGCCGAGCACGATCTTCTTGTGCTTCATCGCAATGTTGCGGAACTGCTTGGCGTCCTTGTCGTGCTCGCCGACCGCGTTGATGAAGGGACAGCCGTAGAAGCGCTCTTCCGCGAACCAGCTCTTCAGGGCCGGGAAGATGCGCGTGAGTTTGGCTTGCGCGTCGCCGCCGCCTTCTTCCATGGCGCCGATGAACCATTCGCGCCACTGCTTGCCTTCGCTCTCCAGTACCGCGTTGACCAGATTGGTCTTGGAGCCGAACAATTTATAGAGCGTGGTCTTTGCGGTGCCGGCTTCCGCGATGATCGCGTCGATGCCGGTGGCGTTGATGCCGTTCTTGCAGAACAGATGCGTGGCCGCGCTGAGCAGGCGCCCGCGTGCGGACTCGTCGTCACCCGCACCGGCGTGCGGCGACTGAGACTTCTGCTTAGAAGTCTTGTTCGGTGAGGGCTTGTTCAGTGAAAGCTTGGCCATGGGATGCAACTTAATCGCAGCCGCGCCGCATCAGCAAGCCGCATCTGTTCTGCGCTGAAAAGATTCGCACGGGAAAGCTCATCTGCATCGCCTTTGAGCAGACGGCCGCTGATCAATCCGCAGGCAGCGTTCGCTAAACGGCTCCAATGCTTCGCCTTTTGATTTTGGCTGGGTCTGGCACGCTCCATGCAAGGAAACAGACCGTTCGGTATCCTACCGATTTCCACTTCTGCCAGGGAGAAGATGATGACTGCCGTCGTTCAAAAGACAGTGCTGACGGGTTGCCTCGCGCCCATCGACAAGAATGGCCTCGAGCAACTGATCGCCAACGGCAAGGCCAATCCGAAGGTCATCAAGACCTTGAAGTGCAAGACGGTCGCGGAAGGAAAATTCCGCCACGCCAACTACATCCGCAATTTGCAGCCCTACATCGTCGACGAGCCGCCCGGTCTGCTCGGCGACGACACTGCGCCCAATCCGTCCGAGGCCTCGCTCGCCGCGCTGGGCTCCTGCCTCGCCGTCGGCCTGCACGCCAACGCCGTGCATCGCGGCTGGATCGTCAACAAGCTCGAGCTCGAGCTCGAGGGCGATCTCAACATCACCGCGGTCTGGGGCACCGGCGACGTCTCGGACAAGCCGGTCGGCTTCACCGACGTACGCGTCAAGGTCGACATGGAATGTGAGGGGATCTCGCCGGACGAGATCAATGCGCTGGTCGCCCATGTGAAGCAATGGTCGCCGGTCGCAAACACCTTCACCCGCCCGGTCAATCTCGAGGTCGGCATCTAGTAGACGGCAACAGGAAAGGTGCGGGAGACGATCATGGGTTCACTGGCTTTATCACGGGCCGAAGTTTTGGATCAGCCCGCACCGTCCATTGCAGGCGAGGTGGCGCGGATTGCACGGGAGCAGCTCGCGCCGCTTGCCGCCGGCATCGATGCCGGCACCGTCTATCCGGCCGAGGTGCTGCGCCGATTCGGCGAGGTCGGCGCCTGGGGCAGTCACGTGCCGCACGAGGGGCCCGCTGACCTGCGCTGTGCCATCCAGGCCATGTCGGCGATCGGCGAGGTCTGCGGCAGCACCGCCTTCATGGCGTGGTGCCAGAACACGCTGGTCTGGTACGCCGCCAACTCGACCAATATGAAGCTCGCCAAGCGCTTCGGCGATGCGTTCTCGACCGGCCGCGTGCTCGGCGGCACTGGGCTCTCCAATCCGATGAAGAGCTTTTTCGGCATCGAAAAGCTCAAGTTGAAGGGGCGCAAGGTCGACGGCGGCTACATCGTACGCGGCGCGCTGCCCTGGGTCTCCAATCTCGGCCCCGACCATTACTTCGGCACCATCTTCGAACGCGAGGACGAGCCGGGCATCGCAAGTGGCGAGCCCGGCCAAGTGATGTTTTTGGCGGACTGCTCGGACCCCGCGATCACGCTGACGCCATGCAAGCCGTTCCTTGCCATGGACGGTACCGGCACCTACGGCGTGCAGTTCCGCGACGCCTTCGTCCCGGATGAGCTGATCCTGGCCGATCCCGCCGCGCCTTTCGTCAAGAAGATCCGCGCCGGCTTCATCCTGCTGCAGGCCGGCATGGCGCTCGGGCTCATCAAGGACTGCATCAACATCATGGACGAGGTCGACAATCCCCTCGGTCACATCAACCGCTATTTGCCGCAACAGCCGGTGCACTTCCGCGATCTCGCCGCCGAGCTCGAGGCCGAGACCATGGCGCTGGCGCGCGATCCCTACAACGAGGAGGAGACCTACTGGCGCAAGGTGATTGCGCTCAGGCTTCGCGCCGGCGAGGCCAGCGTCGCGGCGGCGCATGCGGCGATGCTGCATTGTGGCGCGCGCGGCTATCTCAAGTCCCACCGCGCGCAGCGCCGGCTGCGCGAGGCCTATTTCGTCGCGATCGTCACGCCTGCCACCAAGCAGTTGCGCAAGATGCTCGCCGATTCCTGAGTTCTACGAGCCCACCCACCACTAACCTCAACGGAGAGGCTGCCAATGACGGACGTTCTGATCTCTGCCAGCGAACTTGCCGATCTCTTGAAAACCGAGCCCTGTGTCGTGATCGACACCCGCAACCCCGACGCCTATGGCGCCGGGCACCTTCCCAACGCCGTGAACGTGCATGAGATATTCACGTTCCTCGCGACCTCGACGCCGGAGGGCATGGCCGAGCTGAAGACCAAATTCGCCGACGCGTTCGGCGCTGCCGGTCTCTCCGGCAAGGAGACGGCCGTGATCTACGAGCAGTCGATGAACTCCGGCTTCGGCCAATCCTGCCGCGGCTACTACCTGCTCACCATGCTCGGCTATCCCAAGATCAAGGTGCTGCATGGCGGCTTCGACGCCTGGGCGGCCGCAGGTCTTCCGGTGACGAAGGATGTGCCGGCGCCGGCGAAGGCGTCGTTCGGAATCGTGCCTGAAGCGGGCGAGATCCTGATCGACGCCAAGACCATGCTCGCCGCGGTCGGCAAGCCCGGCATCGCACTCCTGGACGTGCGCGATGTCGACGAGTGGATCGGCGACAGCTCCTCGCCCTACGGCAAGGATTTCTGCCCGCGCAAAGGCCGCATCCCCGGCGCGGTGTGGCTGGAATGGTATCGCATGATGAAGCCGACCGCCGAGGGCCCGCGCTTCAAGTCCAAGGACGAGATTCTGGCGGAATGCGCCACCGTCGGCATCTCGCCGTCCACGCCGGTCTATCTCTACTGCTTCAAGGGGGCGCGCGCCTCGAACACGTTCCTGGCGCTCAAGAACGCCGGCGTAAAGGACGTGCGGATGTATTTCGGCTCCTGGAACGAATGGTCGCGCGATCCGTCGCTGCCGATCGAGCAGGGATTGCCGATCGCATCGGAGGTGACGACCAAGGCGGCATGATTACCGCTAACCGGCGGCCCGCGGACTCGGTACCCCTTCTCCCCTTGTGGGAGAAGGTGGCGCGGAGCGCCGGATGAGGGGTCTCTCTCCGCGATTCAAATCGGCGTCGGACTCGCGGAGGCAGACCCCTCACCCAAGCGAGTCTGCGTCTACCGGCGTCGCTGCCCTCTCCCACAAGGGGCGAGGGCACATCAACATGCATTCCAATCTCGCCATGCTCTAACCGTTCGCGCCGGCCCGCGGACGGGGCGCGATTCCCAGCGCCTTGATCCGCGAGGCCAGCGTGGTCGGCTTGATATCCAGCATCTCGGCCGCGCCACCGGGGCCGAACACTTTTCCGGCGCAGCCCTCGAGCGCGGCCAGGATGTTGGCGCGCTCGTGGTCGCGCATTTCGGATGACGTCATCACAACGGGCCGTGCGTCAGCCTTCTGCCGCGCGGCGCCGGCTGGGGCCTGCGTGCCGGAGGAGTCGGGCAGATCGATCCGCAAACGGCCGTTCTGCGACAGGATCGCAGCGCGCTCGATCACGTTCTGGAGTTCGCGGACATTGCCCGGCCAGTCATACCGCGCCAGCCGACGCGCATCGCCTTCCGACAGGCGCAGATTCGATTTCAGCGCCTTGCTCTCGCGGGTGAGGAAATGCTGGGCGAGCAGCGGAATGTCCTCGCGCCGTTCGCGCAGGGGCACCGTCTCGATCGGAAACACGTTGAGGCGGAAATAAAGGTCCTCGCGAAAACGCCCGCGCTGCACCTCCTGCTTGAGGTCGCGGTTGGTCGCGGCGATGACGCGGACGTCGACCGCGCGGGTGCGTTCCTGACCGACGCGCTCGAAATTGCCCTCCTGCAACACCCGCAGCAGCTTGCCCTGTAATTCGAGTGGAATCTCGCCGACCTCGTCCAGGAACAGCGTGCCGCCATCGGCGAGCTCGAACCGGCCGATGCGGTCGCGCGTCGCGCCGGTGAAGGCGCCGCGGACGTGGCCGAAGAATTCGCTCTCGAACAATTCGCGCGGGATCGCGGCGCAATTGACGCGGATCAGCGGCCGGTCGCTGCGGGTGGAATCCTCGTGGATGGCGCGCGCGATCAGCTCCTTGCCGGTGCCGGACTCGCCGGTGATCATCACCGCCGCGCTGGTCGGCGCCACCAGCTTGACCTGGCGCAGCGTCTTCTGGATCGCCTCGCTGCCACCGATGATGCCGCGCGGATTGGTCTCGATGCGGATTTCTTCCTGGAGGTAGGCGTTTTCGAGCTCGAGACGTTCGCGCAGGCGATCGACCTCGGCCAGCGCGGCGTGCAGCTTCTCGTCGGCCTCACGGCGCTGGCTGACGTCGCGAAACACCACGACGGCACCGACCACCACGCCGCGATCACGGATCGGCGTGGACGTGTATTCGACCCAGGCCGGCGAGCCGTCCTTGCGCCAGAACACCTCGCCGTCGACCTGGTGCACGGCGCCGTCGCGGAACGCCGCATAGATCGGGCAATCATGGTTGTGATAGTGCCGCCCGTCATGGTGGGTGTGGTGCATGATGGGATGGATTTCCTTGCCGACCAGCTCCTCGGCCGTCCAGCCCAGCATCCGCTCGGCGGCGGGGTTCACGAAGGTGGTCTTTCCTTCCGCGTTGACGCCGTAAATGCCTTCGCCGGCGGCCCGCAGGATCAGCTGGTTCTCGCGCTCGATGTCCTGGAACACGCGCTCGACTCGCTGCCAGGTCGAGATGCCGCTGCGCATGTGGTCTTCGGCGGCGGCATCGACATTGCGGCGGCGGCGTGCTTCGAGATCGGTCAGGGTGAGCTGGACCAGCGTGCGCCCGTCATGGGGCAGGACGCAGCCGGCATATTCGAGCCGGAGATTTTGCCCGGTGGCATGGCGTGGGTTGAGCGCCGTGGTCCAGTAGGCGCCCTTGTGCAGCACCGCCTGGGTGAACACGGTCAGCGCCGGAAGCTCGCCGGCATGCAGCGTGCTCGCCCTGGTCTGGCGCAGCAGCGCCCGGTCGTAGCCGAGCAGGGCGCAGGCGGCGGGATTGGCATCGACAATCTGGTCGCCGAAGGGGTCGACCAGCAGCGTCGCCTCGACCGAGGATTCGAAGGCCGCGACGCGCGGATCGATCGTCGGGGCCACGTCGTCGTGGGCGAGTATTGGCGTCGTTGCCATTACGAAATCTCGTTATTCAACTACGAGATATCGTTTATCACGAATTTTCGTAATGACCAAGTGCGAGCGAAAGTGCTGCGTCATCAAGGCAGTGGCCGGCCTGAGGGTGGTGGCATGCTCCTTGCGTAATTCTCCTCGCAAATGACGCGCAGGAGGTCCGATGTCCACTTTCGACAATCCGTTTGATCCCGATCGCAACCTGCGAGCCGGCTGTGCCTGTGGTCAGCATCAATCCGCGGCGGAGCATGAGCAGGCCACCGCGTTGCGCTGTGCTCCCGTCGAGAGCGACGAGAAGCGCTACGAGGGCGTGGTCGCCTCTGCCGTGATGCGCGCGATGTTTCCGCAGGACGTTGCGCGACGCGCGTTCCTGAAGTCGGTCGGGGCCTCCACCGCGCTGGCTGCGCTGTCTCAGTTCTTCCCGCTTCAGACCGCGACCGAAGTGTTTGCGCAAGCCGGCGCGCCGGAAAAGAAGGACCTCAAGGTCGGCTTCATCCCGATCACCTGCGCCACGCCGATCATCATGGCGGCGCCGCTGGGCTTCTATGCCAAGCACGGCCTCAACGTCGACGTGGTGAAGACCGCCGGCTGGGCCGTGGTCCGCGACAAGACCATCAACAAGGAATACGACGCCGCGCACATGCTGGCGCCGATGCCGCTGGCGATCTCGCTCGGCCTCGGCTCGAACCCCATTCCGTTCGCGGTCCCAGCGATCGAGAACATCAACGGGCAGGGCATCACGCTTGCCATGAAGCACAAGGACAAGCGCGATCCGAAGGACTGGAAGGGGATGAAGTTCGCCATCCCCTTCGACTATTCCATGCACAATTACCTGCTGCGCTACTATCTCGCCGAACACGGGATCGACCCCGATACCGACGTGCAGCTGCGTTCGGTACCGCCCCCGGAAATGGTGGCAAACCTGCGCGCCGACAACATCGACGGTTTCCTCGCGCCCGACAACATCTGCCAGCGGGCGATCTATGACGGCGTCGGCTTCATGCATCTTTTGTCCAAGGAAATCTGGGACGGCCATCCCTGCTGCAGCTTCGCCGCCAGCCGCGAGTTCATCACCACGGCGCCGAACAGCTTTGCCGCGCTGACGCGCGCGATCGTCGATGCCACGGCCTATGCCTCGAAGGCGGAGAACCGCAAGCAGATCGCGGAAGCCATCGCGCCGGCGAACTACATCAACGCGCCGGTCACGGTGCTGGAACAGGTCTTGACTGGCACCTATGCGGACGGCCTCGGTGGCGTGAAGACGGATGCCAAGCGCGTCGATTTCGACCCGTTCCCCTGGCAGTCCTTTGGGGTGTGGATGCTGACGCAGATGAAGCGCTGGGGCCAGATCAAGGGCGACGTCGATTACAAGGCGATCGCCGAGCAGGTGTATCTCGCCACCGACACCAGGAAGCTGATGACCGAGATGGGCCTCGCGCCGCCAGCCGGCAGCTACAAATCGTTCGCGGTGATGGGCAAGACTTTCGATCCAGCCAAGCCGGAGGATTATTTGGCGGGCTTCAAGATCAGGAAGGCGTCGTGAGCGGCCGCGCTCTCTTTTCACCTCGCCCCGCTTGCGGGGAGAGGTCGGATTGCATCGTTAGATGCAATCCGGGTGAGGGGGACTCTCCGCGAGTTCGTCTCTCACCGAATATGCGGAAGCATGCCCCTCACCCCAACCCTCTCCCCGTGAGAACGGGGAGAGGGAGATGACCACCGCCTCCCTCCGTCTCCGCGCCGGCCTGGTATCGATCGTGCTGCTCGTCGCGTTCCTCGGCGTCTGGCATCTCGCCGTGCGCTCGACCGCACCGGTGGCCACGATGAGCGCGGAATACGCCAAGCTGATGGGCCTGACCGCGACGCAGGGAAAATCCGCCATGCCCGGACCGTTCGATGTCGGCGCAAAGCTCTGGGAGCATTTGAGGAGGCCGTTCTACGACAACGGGCCGAACGACAAGGGGCTCGGCATCCAGCTCGGCTACTCGATCGCGCGGGTCGGCACCGGCTATCTGCTCGCCGTGCTCGTCGCCATCCCCCTTGGTTTCCTGATCGGCATGTCGCCGCTGCTCAGCCAAGCGCTCGATCCCTTCATCCAGCTGCTGAAGCCGATCTCGCCACTGGCGTGGATGCCGCTCGCGCTCTACACCATCAAGGATTCCTCGATCTCCGCGATCTTCGTCATCTTCATCTGCTCGATCTGGCCGATGCTGCTCAACACCGTGTTCGGGGTCGCGAGCGTACGCAAGGAATGGATCAATGTCGCGCGAACGCTCGAGGTCGGAACGATCAGGCGCGCCTTCACCGTGATCCTGCCCGCGGCAGCACCGACGATCCTGACCGGCATGCGCATCTCGATCGGCATCGCCTGGCTCGTGATCGTCGCGGCCGAAATGCTCGTCGGCGGCACCGGCATCGGCTATTTCGTCTGGAACGAGTGGAACAATCTGTCGATCACCAACGTGATCATCGCGATCCTCCTGATCGGGGTCGTCGGCATGCTGCTCGACCAGATCCTCGCTCGCTTCACGCGCATGGTCACGTTTCCGGAGTAGGGCCGTTGACCGAAAAATTCATCTCCATCGAAGCCATCGCAAAGCGCTATCCGGGCGCGGACGGCGCGACAACGGCGGTCTTCGAGAATCTGTGGCTGTCGATGGCGCGCGGCGAGTTCTGCTGCGTGATCGGTCATTCCGGCTGCGGCAAGACCACGGTGCTCAACATCCTCGCCGGCCTCGATGCGCCGAGCGAAGGCGCGGTGATCGTCGACGGGCAGGCCATTTCAGGGACGAGCCTCGATCGCGCCGTGATCTTCCAGAGCCATGCGCTGCTGCCCTGGCGCACAGTGCTCGGCAACGTTGCCTACGCCGTGAGCTCGAAATGGCGGAGCTGGGATCGCGCCAAGGTGAAGGCGCATGCGCAGAAATTTATCGATCTCGTCGGCCTGACGGGTTCGGAACACAAGCGACCTTCCGAGCTTTCCGGCGGCATGAAGCAGCGCGTCGGCATCGCGCGTGCGCTCTCCATTACGCCAAAGATGATGCTGATGGACGAGCCGTTCTCGGCACTCGACGCGCTGACGCGCGGCACGCTGCAGGACGAGGTGCGGCGCATCTGTCTGGAGACCGGGCAGACCGCGTTCATGATCACCCATGACGTCGACGAAGCGATCTATCTCGCCGACAAGATTTTCCTGATGACCAATGGACCCGGCGCGGTGCTGGCGGAAGTGGTCGAGAACCCGTTGCCGCGGGATCGCGGCCGCACCGATTTGCACCGCCATCCGCTGTACTACGCGCTGCGCAACCACATCGTCGATTTCCTGGTGACGCGCAGCAAGACTTTCGCGGCCGAGACGCCCGGTCACGATCCGCGCAATGTGCCGGTGGTGCATATCGGCAAGCCCGGACTGACCGTCGCGTCCGGTGGCGACGAGCAACGACAGACCTGGATACCCGGGACGAGTCCCGGGCTGACTGCTTGAAAAAGGAGACCCTGACATGAAACGCGAAGACCTCACCGAGAAGCTGCTCGACATCAAGCGCGAGAAGGGCTGGACCTGGAAATATATCTGCGAGCAGATCGGCGGCTATTCCGAGGTGCTGATAACAGGCGCGATCCTCGGCCAGATGAAATTGACCAAGCCGCAGGCCGCCAACGCCGCTGAACTTTTCGGCCTGACGAAGGCCGAGACCGCGATGCTGAACGAGACGCCGATGCGCGGCATGCCGATGCCGCCGACCGATCCCTTGATCTATCGCTTCTACGAGCTGGTCATGGTCAACGGTCCGGCCTGGAAGGCGCTGATCGAGGAGGAGTACGGCGACGGCATCATGTCGGCGATCGACTTCGACATGGTGATGGAGCGCCTGCCCAACCCGAAGGGCGACCGTGTCAAGATCACCATGAGCGGCAAATTCCTGCCGTATAAATATTACGGCGCCAGCGGCAACGTGCCGGAATATGGGTTCAAGGAGGGGTAGCTGGTTGGCATTCCGGGGGCGCGTCGCAGACGTGCCCCCGGAATGACGCTTCGCCTTATTTCCCGGCCTTCACCTCGGCCGCCGCCACCGCGATCAGCTCGTTCATCTTGGCCCGAATCGCCTGTTCGGTGACGGCCACGTTCTTGGCGGCGAAATCGGCCATGACCTTGCGCAGGACGTCGGCGTCACCGGCTTCCTCGAAATCGGCCGCGACCACCTCCTTGGCATAGGCCGTGGCGGCATCGCCGGCGATGCCGAGCTTTTCGGCCGCCCACAGACCGAGCAGCCGGTTGCGGCGGGCTTCCGCCTTGAATTTCTGCTCCTCGTCGAGGGCGAACTTCTTCTCGAAGCCTTCCTCGCGCTTGTCCAACGTGCTCATGCCTTTTCCAATTCCCTGCTGACTGGACCCGGCTGGCCCTCGTTGCGAGAGCCCCGGTGCATGCCTAGATAGGGGGCACGAATCGGCAAAACAACGAGCCGTTAAGCCGCAGGCAAGACGGTATAAGTTTGATGCCGGACGGCCGGATCGATTGTGCTGGGACAGCCAATCGGATAGGTTGCCTAAGGCTGGGTTCCCGTTCTGTTTCTTGGGGTTCCGGGCCGTTCACGGCAGCTCCGCTGTGGGTCGTAGTCTCGTCAACCGGAGCACACCAGATACATGGATTTCAACAAAACACGGTACATCCCCATGAGCCGTCGGCGTCGCATTTATGAAGGCAAGGCAAAGGTTCTTTACGAAGGTCCGGAGCCCGGTACCCTGATCCAGCACTTCAAGGATGACGCCACCGCGTTCAATGCGAAAAAGCATCAGGTGATCGAGGGCAAGGGTGTCCTCAACAACCGGATCTCGGAGTACCTGTTTCAGCACCTCAACGACATCGGGGTGCCGACCCATTTCATCCGTCGCCTCAACATGCGCGAGCAGTTGATTCGCGAGGTCGAGATCGTGCCGCTGGAAGTGGTGGTGCGGAACGTTGCCGCCGGCTCGCTGTCGCAGCGCCTCGGCATCGAGGAGGGCACGCAGCTGCCCCGTTCGATCATCGAGTTCTACTACAAGAACGACCAGCTCAACGACCCCATGGTGTCGGAAGAGCACATCACCGCTTTCGGCTGGGCGACGCCGCAGGAGATCGACGACATCATGGCGCTTGCCATCCGTGTCAACGACTTCCTCACCGGTCTCTTCCTCGGCATCGGCATCCGCCTCGTCGACTTCAAGATGGAGTGCGGCCGGCTGTTCGAAAACGACATGATGCGGATCATCGTCGCAGACGAGATCTCGCCGGATAGCTGCCGCCTGTGGGACATCAAGTCGAACGAGAAGCTCGACAAGGACCGTTTCCGCCGAGATCTCGGTGGGCTGCTCGAGGCCTATACCGAAGTCGCCAAGCGTCTCGGCATTCTCATGGAGAACGAGCGTCCGGCGGGCTCAGGCCCGGTGCTGGTGAAGAGCTAAGAGGGATCTAACGTGAAGGCACGTGTTACCGTGACGTTGAAAACGGGCATCCTCGATCCGCAAGGTAAGGCGATCGAGGGTGCGTTGAAGTCGCTCGGCGTCGACGGCGTCGCCAGCGTCCGGCAGGGCAAGGTGTTCGACATCGAGCTCGCGGGCGCGGACAAGGCGAAGGCGGAGGCGGCGTTGAAGGACGCCGCCGACAAGCTGCTGGCGAACACCGTGATCGAGAATTATCGGGTCGAGCTGATCGGGTGAACGGGATGGCTCACAGCCATCCGACCCGACGAAAACGCCAGTACAGCGCGCCGCACGCCGTCAGCATCACGCCGAGCAGCGTGTAATAGCCGTACTCCCAGTCCAGCTCCGGCATGTGCTTGAAGTTCATGCCGTAGATTCCGGCAAGCGCGGTCGGGATCGCGATGATCGCGAGCCATGAGGCAAGTTTCTTCGAGACCGCCGTCTCCTGGGCCTGGCCGACCAGCAGGCTTGCTTCGAAGGCGAAGGCCAGCACCTCGCGCATCGAATCGATCCGCTCCTGGATGTTCCTGACGTGGTCGGTGACGTCGCGGAACAGCGGCTGCATCGTCGCGCGCACCATCGCCAGCTCGTCATGCTCGAGCCGGCGGCAGACCTCGACCAGAGGGCCGATCGCGGTCCTGAGCCGCAAGAGGTCGCGGCGCAGCATGTAGAGCCGCTCGATCTGCGCCTTGCTGATCGCCTTGGAGAGCACGTCATCCTCGATGCTCTCAACTTCTTCGTGAATGCTCTCGAGCACGGGCGAGTAGTTGTCGACGATGAAATCGAGAATGGCGTAGAGGATGTAGTCCTCGCCGCGCGCGAGCGCTCGCGGGCAGCTTTCGCAGCGTTCGCGCACCGGCGTGTAGGACGTCGACGCGCCGTGGCGCACTGAGACCAGATAGCCTTCGCCGACGAAGATGTGCGTCTCGCCGAAGGCGATCCGGCCCTCGATCAGTTGCGCGGTCCGCGCCACGATGAACAGGGCCTCGCCATATTGCTCGATCTTCGGTCGCTGATGGGCGTGGTTGGCGTCCTCGATGGCGAGTTCGTGCAGGTCGAACTGCTTCTGCACCGCGGTGAGCAGCGCCATGTCAGGCTCGTGCAGCCCGATCCAGACCACGTGGCCGGGTTTCGCGCGCCAGCTCGAGGCCTCGCTGATGGCGATATTGGCGACGCGCCGGCCGTCGACATAGGCGCCGGCGGCGATGACGCCCTCGGTGGACACTGGCTCGGAGAGGGATGCGGGCAGCGAGGGGACATTCATGGCTTCAATCCCGGGCGAATCGATCGGCCGAATGGCGGGCTATGGCCTGTGCACAACGCTCGCGGGCAAGGCTAGCACTGGTAAAATCCCCGTCAAATGGATATGTCTGCTGCCGATTTGGCAGCCGTGCCAGCCCCATTCCAATCCTCGTTCGGAACCTCTGCCATGAAAGCCGCCATCCTCGTCTTTCCCGGAATCAACCGCGAGCGCGACATGGCGCGTGCCTTGAGGCTGATCTCGGGCAGCGAGCCCGCGATGGTCTGGCACGCCGAGACCTCGCTGCCTGCGGGGACCGATCTCGTGGTCGTCCCCGGCGGGTTCTCCTATGGCGATTACCTGCGCTGCGGCGCGATTGCGGCGCGGGCGCCGGTGATGGACGCGGTGCGCGACTATGCGGCCAAGGGCGGCCTCGTGCTCGGCGTCTGCAACGGATTTCAGATCCTCTGCGAATCCGGCCTCTTGCCCGGCGTCCTGATGCGCAATGCGCGGCTGAAATTCATCTGCCACGACGTGCATCTCCGCGTCGAGCGCTCCGACACGCCGTTCACGCGCGGCTACAATGCGGGGCAGGTGATCCGCGTGCCCATCGCGCATGGCGAGGGCAATTATGCGGCGGACACGGAGACCATCAAGCGGCTCGAGGGCGAGGGTCGCGTGCTTTACCGCTATTGCTCGGCCGACGGCGCGATCGACGATATCAGCAACATCAATGGCGCCGCGCAATCCATCGCCGGCATCGTCAACGACAAGGGCAACGTGCTCGGCATGATGCCGCATCCGGAAAACCACGTCGAAGACATCATGGGCTGCACCGACGGCCGCGGCCTGTTCGCCGGCCTCACCGCGCATCTGGAAAAAGCCGCGTGATTGCGTTCGTGCTGAAGCGGCTGTCGGTCGCTGTCGCCGTCGTTACGCTCTCGACGGCCGCGTTCGGGACGGCGGCGTTCGCGCAGGATTTCCCAAAGCGTCCCGTCACCATGATCGTGCCGTTCGCGGCCGGCGGCACGTCCGACGTGATCGCGCGCACCGTTGCCGAGCAGATGGGCATCGCGCTCGGCCAGACCATCGTGATCGAGAATGTCGCCGGCGCCGGCGGCTCGACCGCACTGGCGCGCGCCTCCCGCGCCGAGCCTGACGGCTACACCATTGCGATCGGCAATGCCGGCACCAACGCCGCGACCTATACGATCTATCCAAAGCTGCCGTTCACGCCGGATTCCTTCGTGCCGATCGCCATGGTGGCGAAAACGTTCGGCATCATCGCCGTGCGCAAGGATTTTCCGGCGAAAGACCTGAAAGAGTTCATCGCCTACGCCAAGGCCAATCCCGGCAAGATCAATCTCGGCCATGCCGGCGTCGGCTCGTCGAATTACCTGATCTGCAAGAGCTTCGTCACGGCCGCCGGCATCGACGCGACGCTGGTCGGCTATCGCGGCGCCGCGCCCGCGCTCACCGATGCGATCGGCGGCCAGATCGACGGCGTCTGCGATGCGGCAGCCTCCGTCTCGCAGTCGATCAACGAGAAGCTGGCGCGCGGGCTCGTGGTCGGCTCGACCGTGCGGCTCGCGACAGTGCCGGATCTGCCGACGTCGGCCGAAGCCGGCCTGCCCGAATTCGAAGCGCAGGGCTGGAACGGCCTGTTCGCGCCCAAGGGCACCCCGCCGGCGGTCATCGCCAAGCTGAATGCCGCAGCACGCACGGCGGTCGAAACCGACGCGGTGAAGAAGCGGTTCGCCGACCTCTCGACCGTGGCCCCCGATGCCGACGAGCACACGCCCGAGGTGCTGCAAAAGCTCGTGACGCGCGACGTCGAGAAGTACCGCAAGATGCTGGCGGAAGACTCCAAGCCATAGCTAGCGTCGTTTCAGCCGTTCCGTCGGCACCGTCATCGCTGCGACGCCCGCCATGACCAGCACCAGTCCCAGCGCCAGGTTCGACGGCACGCTCTCGCCGAGCAGCAGCACAGAGAGGCCGACGCCGATCGGGATGCGCAAATAGCCTTGTGCGTTCGTCGTCAGCGTGCCGAGCCGTCCCAGGCACATGTAGAACAGCATCAGCCCCAAGGCGCTGGAGACGATGCCCATGACGATGGTGGCTGTGATCGCGGTCGGCGTCGGGTGCAGCGTCCAGGGCTGGTCGATGATCAGCGAAGGCGGCAGCAGCACGAGGCCGCCGAACAGCAGCGAACCGGCCGCCACCACCATCGGATCGTACTCGGACAGTCGCAGGCCGAAGATGGTGGCGCAGGCGAACGAGATGGTGGCGAGCAGGATCGCGATCTCGGCCACGATCTCGCTACCGAAGCCGCGCAATGCGTCGAGGCCAACGATGACGATGGTGCCGGCAAGGCCGAGGATCGCGCCCGCGAGCTTCAGCAGCGTGGCCGGCTCATGACGCGTGATCAGCGAGGTGATCAGGAAGGCGAAGATCGGCGTGGTCGAAGCCAACACCACCGTGTTCGACGCCGGCACATATTGCTGCGACCAGGTGATGATCAGGAACGGAAAGGTCGAGTTGATCAATTGCTGGGTCGCGAACAGCTTCCAGGCCTTCGCATCGGTCGGGATCCTGACGCCGCGCATCCACAGGATCGCGAACAGGAAGGCGGCCGCGATCAGCGAGCGCGCCGAGATGAAGGTCACGGGCGGGATCGTATCCAGCGCGAGCTTGGCCAGCGGATAGGTGGAGCTCCAGCAGCAGGCGAGCGCGACCAGCAGCGCATAGTCGCGCCAGTTGCGCGCGCCGGATGCGGACATGGACGGCAATTGCGAGGCCGTGGCGCGAGCCGTCGGCGGTGTGCTCTGCGGCACCTTGATGTTGCTCCCCGGCGCGACAGTGCTCGACATAAGTCTGGGCGAGAGGGCGCCAAAAGGGAAGGCGGCGAGCTATGCGTTTGGCTGCAGTGCCGGCTTCCGCTTCACCCGCTTGATCGTGCCGGAGAAGGTGAACAGGGGCCGCCCGCCTGATGTCAGCTTGCCGCGCAGGAAGATCAGCGAGCCGCCGGCGCGCGAGACTTCGCCGACGCATTCGATCAGCTCGCCTTCGCGCGCCGCGTCGAGGAAGTCGCAGGCGAAATTGGTGGTCACGGCTGGGCCATCCAGCTCGTGGGTGGCGATCGCGAACAGGCAATAGTCGGCAAACGCCATGAAGCAGCCGCCATGGACGTTTCCGGAGCCGTTGAGGTGCTTTTTCTCGACCCGGAACGCCGAGCGAACGCTGCCGTCGTTCTCGATCTTGTGCCAGAACGGGCCGATATGGCTCTCAAAACTGTCGCGAATCCAGGTTCGCCAGCCCTGGAATTCCCCGTCGGTGGCGACGTGGAGGTCGGGGCGGCGAGGCGGGGGCGCTTTGGTCAATTCATGCAAGGAAATGGGCCTTCAATTGCGGGTCTTTTGCCCTTAAATCCGATCTGTCCGCGCTGTGCAATTCCTGTTCCCGCAGCCCCCGGCCGCAAAACGTGGGACAGCGGGAAAATGCGCCATAAAGGGCTTTTCCAAGCCGCCCGATGTTCCTAAGAACGGCCAACTGCTGCCGAAAGCCCAAATTCCATGAAGAACGAACCCAAGATCACCCCCGAGCTGATTGCCGCCCACGGGCTCAAGCCCGACGAATATGAGCGCATCCTGAAGCTGATCGGCCGGGAGCCGAGCTTCACCGAACTCGGCATCTTCTCGGCGATGTGGAACGAGCACTGCTCGTACAAATCCTCGCGCCTCCATCTGAAGGGCTTGCCGACCAAGGCGCCTTGGGTGATCCAGGGCCCGGGCGAGAATGCCGGCGTGATCGACATCGGCGACGGCCAGGCCGTGGTCTTCAAGATGGAGAGCCACAACCACCCGAGCTACATCGAGCCATACCAGGGCGCGACCACCGGCGTCGGCGGTATCTTGCGCGACGTCTTTACGATGGGCGCGCGGCCGATCGCCTGCCTCAACGCGCTGAGCTTCGGCGCTCCCGAGCATGCCAGGACGCGCCATCTCGTTTCCGGTGTCGTCGCCGGCGTCGGCGGCTATGGCAATTCCTTCGGCGTGCCGACGGTCGGCGGTCAGGTCCGCTTCCACACCCGCTATGACGGCAACATCCTCGTCAACGCGATGGCGGTCGGCCTCGCCGATACCGACAAGATCTTCTATGCGGCCGCCTCCGGCGTGAACATGCCGATCGTCTATCTCGGCTCCAAGACCGGCCGCGACGGCATCCATGGCGCCTCGATGGCCTCGGCCGAGTTCGACGACAAGTCCGAAGAGAAGCGTCCGACCGTCCAGGTCGGCGATCCCTTCGCCGAAAAGCTGCTGCTCGAGGCCTGTCTCGAGATCATGGAGAAGGGCTGCGTCATCGCGATCCAGGACATGGGCGCGGCGGGGCTGACGTGTTCGGCGGTCGAGATGGGCGCCAAGGGCGACCTCGGCGTCGACCTCGATCTCGATGCGGTGCCGACGCGTGAGATCGGCATGAGCGCCTACGAGATGATGCTCTCGGAGAGCCAGGAGCGCATGCTCATGGTGCTCAAGCCCGAGAAGGAGAAAGAGGCCGAGGCGATCTTCAAGAAGTGGGGCCTCGATTTCGCCGTGGTCGGCTACACCACGCCGAGCAAGCGCTTTGTGGTCAAGCATGGCGGTGACGTCATGGCCGATTTGCCGATCAAGGAACTCGGCGACGAGGCACCGCTCTATGACCGTCCGCATGTCCCCTCCGCCGCGCTGCCGGTTGTGCATGCGCGCGAGGTGGCGGCGCCGATCGGTCTCGGTGCCGCGCTCGAAAAGCTGATCGGCACGCCCGACATGTGCAGCAAGCGCTGGGTCTGGGAGCAGTACGACCACGTCATTCTCGGCAACACCATGCAGCGTCCCGGCGGCGATGCCGCCGTGGTGCGCGTGCAGGACGGCCCGAAGGGCTTGGCGCTGACCGTTGACGTGACGCCGCGTTATTGCGAGGCCGATCCTTATCAAGGCGGCATGCAGGCCGTGGCGGAAGCCTGGCGCAACATCACCGCGGTCGGCGGCAAGCCGCTTGCGATCACCGACAATCTCAATTTCGGCAATCCCGAGCGGCCCGAGATCATGGGCCAGTTCGTCGGCTGCCTGAAGGGCATCTCGGAAGCCTGCCGCACGCTCGACTTCCCGGTCGTGTCCGGCAACGTCTCGCTCTACAACGAGACTAATGGCCGCGCGATTTTGCCGACGCCCTCGATCGGCGGCGTCGGCCTGCTCGACGACTTCACCAAATCGGCGTCACTCGCCTTCAAGGCCGAAGGCGAGGCGATTCTCCTGATCGGCGACACCCATGGCTGGCTCGGCCAGTCCGTTTACCTGCGCGACATCTGCGGTCGCGAGGAGGGCGCGCCGCCGCCGGTCGACCTCGCCGCCGAGAAGCGCAACGGCGACTGCGTGCGCGGCATGATCCATGCGGGCACTGCGACCGCCGTGCACGATCTCTCCGACGGCGGCCTGCTGATCGCGCTTGCCGAGATGGCGATGGCGAGCGGCATCGGTGCAAAACTGCTCGCGGCGCCGACTGCGCTGGTGCCTCAGGCCTATTGGTTCGGCGAGGACCAGGCGCGCTATCTCGTCACCGTGCCTGAAACCGAGGCCGGCCGCGTGCTCGCCAAGATGCGCGGCTGCGAGGTGCCCTGCGTGCGGATCGGCACTACCGGCGGCGACGCGATCGCGATCGCGGGCGAAGCGCCTGTAACGATCGAGGCGCTGCGCACCTCGTTCGAGCGCTGGCTGCCGGAGTATATGGGCGGCAAGGCGGCGTAAGGCGCTGAACTTGTAGCCCGGATGAGCGAAGCGACATCCGGGTCTTTGTCGAGAGGTTTCCCGGATGTCGCTTCGCTCATCCGGGCTACGAGCGTCTTGCCTCACAACACGTGCGACGCCCCCGGAATCTTCCGTAAGGCCGCCGTCAGCCCCCAGCTCGAGATCACCGTGAGCACGAAGCCGATCGTGGCTTTCACGATCGCAGGCCAGCTGTAATCGAACAGCCCGTACTGGATCCACAACGCGATCGGGTAGTGCACCAGGAAGATGCCGTAGGCATCCGCTTGCATGCGGTCGAGCAGGTTCGGGCGCGGCGACTTCTGGTCCAGGAAGAAGGCGAGAATCGCGAGCAGGATCGAGCCGGAGAACAGCACGAAGAACGTGCCGTAGATCGCCTGATACCAGTGCGGCTGTGGGTCGGGATTACCGAGGATCTCGCGCTTGATGTAGATCATGACCCACATCAGGCAGTAAGGAATCAGCGTGGCGAGCACCCATAGCCAGCGCTGTTTCGGCAGTTGCCCGTCGGCGCTGAGGATGCCGCGATCGAAGTTCGCCGCTCCAACGCTGACGCCGATGAAGAAATAGGCGAAGTAGAGCGGGATGCGGCTCGCCTGCACCGAGAACGGCCCGAACTCGAACCAAGTGCTGCCGCCGAAATAGAGCAGCGCCGGCACGTAGGCGATTGTGGTGATGACGACGAGCAGCAGCCAGAATACGACCGGCTGTTCGAATCCGCGCAGCGAGACGCGATTGACCGGATCGACCAGATGCGCGGAGACCCGGTAGAGCAGGCTCGCGGTCAGGTCGAACGCCAGCAGCACCCACACGAACCAGATCGGGCCGCTCGGCCACGGGCCAACCGTGATCGTCTTCCACCAGAATGCCGTAAAGCTCAGCCCGGGATCGTGCCGCAGCGCGATTGCGTAATAGGCGAGCGGGATGACGGTGAACGCCGCGATCGCGAACGGCAGCCCGAGCCGCAACAGGCGATCGCTGAGAAAAACGGACGGCGCCTTGCGGGCGATGCCAGGCCAGGTGAATAGTCCTGACAGAAAGAAGAACATCGCCATGAAGAAGCTGTCGGTGGCCAACACGACGATGTCGAAACCGGCCCAGGACGCCGGATCGGTGTGCCCGAAATAGGTGTAGGGAATGACGGCGTGGTGCAGCAGCACTACCAGCGTGAGGAAGGTGCGGGCGCGATCCAGCGACAAATTGCGCGCCTTGCTCCTCGGCGCCGCGTGCGCCTCTGCGCCGATCGTCGCTGAGTGTGACATCGTCATGGTGGCCGCCCCGGTCGCGCTTTCCGTCCCGGCCGGACTTTGCCGCCGGGAACCGAATTCAGCAAGGGTCGTTTGAGACGCTAGGAACCAGTTCCCTGCGACGAAGTTAGCGTTCGTCAAAAAGGCTTGAGGACCGCGGCAGGCGGTACAATTTCGGAGCTGGCGATGACGATCCTGAAATGGGCGCTGATATTCTTACTCGTCTCGATCGTGGCCGGCGTGCTCGGCTTCACCGGCATCTCGGCCGCTTCCGCCGACATCGCCCGCTTCCTGTTCTACGTGTTCGTCGTGATTTTCCTGGTGCTGCTGATCCTGGGACTCACGATATTCAGGGCGTAGCTTCCTTCGTCATTCCGGGATGGTGCGTTAGCACCAGACCCGGAATCTCGAGATTCCGGGTTCGATGCTGACGCATCGCCCCGGAATGACCAACACGGGGCTTACCCCACTTCCTCGATCTTCACCTTGTCCGGATAGAAGGCGAGGTGACCGGAAATCTCGGTCATCGCGGGGAAGGGCGCCTCATAGGTCCAGATCGCGTTGTCCAGCGTCTGGCCGTCGGCCTTGACGCTGTAATAGCTGGCATCGCCCTTGTAGGGGCAATGGGTGACGCGGTCGGTGCGCTCCAGCAACGCCATGTTGGCGTCCTGTCGCGGCACATATTGAACCGCCGGATATTTCGCCTCTTTCAGCGTCAGCGCCTTGGTGGTCTCGGCGATCACAATGCCGCCGGCCGTGACGCGGACGCGCCGGGGATTCGGGGTGATGGTGATGGGGTGGTCGGGCCCTGGAAGTTTCATGATTTCACGCCTTTTTCGATCACTCTGCCGCGCGCGGCACTTTGTCGTGGCTTTATCCAGATCGGATCACCGATATAGTGCCGGAAGGCGTGACGTAGAAGGCCGTTCACGCTAAGTTTGGCCCCGCCGGCAAGTTGGCTTTGTAGACCCGGACCCCGGCAACGATTCGACGACAAGGCTGATTGCAGCCGAGACAGGAGCACGACCCGAATGCCTATGGACGCCCACGATATCGAGGCGATGATCAAGGCGGCGATCCCCGATGCCGAAGTGACCATCCGTGACCTCGCCGGGGACGGCGATCACTATGCCGCGACCGTGATCTCGGAGACCTTCCGCGGCAAGTCCCGCGTCCAGCAGCACCAGATCGTCTATCAGTCCCTCCGCGGCCAGATGGGCGGCGTGCTGCATGCGCTGGCGCTGCAAACCGGTGTGCCGGGCGCTTGATCTGATCGTGACGGGGGGATGACGATGGCTGCGGACAATCCGCGCGGCGCGATGTTTCGCGTCATCCTGCCAAACCAGCACAGCCGCGTCACCAATGCCGAGCTGTTCTTCGACCTGGTCTTCGTTTTCGCGATCACGCAGGTCTCGCACACGCTGCTGCACCATTTCACGCCGCTCGGTGCCGTGCACGTCGCGGTGCTGTTCCTCGCGGTATGGTGGGTGTGGGTCTACACCGCCTGGGTCACCAACTGGCTCGATCCCGAGCTGACGCCGGTCCGGATCCTGATCTTCCTGATGATGCTGGGCGGCCTCGTGCTGTCGACGACGATCCCGACCGCCTTCGAGGGGCGCGGCCTGTGGTTTGCGATCGCCTACGCAACGATGCAGGTCGGGCGCACCGCCTTCTGGATGTTTGCAACGCCGCACCATCGAACTGCGGTCCGGCACAATGCGATCCGCATCCTGACGTGGCTCTCGGTCTCCGCGATCTTCTGGATTCTCGGCGGCCTCGCCCATGACGAGGCGCGGCTATGGTTCTGGATCGTGGCGCTGACGATCGAATACATCTCGCCGGCGGTGCGCTTCTGGGTCCCCAAGCTGGGCTTCTCGTCGGTCGAGGCCTGGGCTGTCGAAGGCGGCCACATGGCCGAGCGCTGCTCGCTCTTCGTCATCATCGCGCTCGGCGAGGCCGTCGTCGTCAACGGCGCGACCTTCGCCGAGCTGGCCTGGACCGCGGACAACATGCTGGCCTTCGTCTCCGCGCTGGTCGGCAGCATCGCGATGTGGTGGGTCTATTTCCACAGGGGTGCCGAGGCCGGCGCCGAGCGCATCTCGAAATCCGAGGAATCCGGCCGGTTGGCGCGGCTCGCCTACACCTATCTCCACATGCCGATCGTCGCCGGCATCATCCTGACCGCGGTCTCGGACGAGCTGGTGCTGAAGCATCCGGTCGGGCATTCCGATATCAGGACTATCGTCAGCACGATCGGCGGTCCCTTGCTGTTCCTGGTCGGCACCATCCTGTTCAAGCACGCGATCCGCGGCTTCCTCCAGCTCTCGCACGGGATTGGCATCATCGCGCTCGCGGCGCTGTCGTGGTTCGCCGCCGAACTGTCCCCGCTATGGCTGTCGGTCGCCGCGACGGTGATCATGATCGTTGTTGCGGTGTGGGAATCGGTCTCGCTGGGATCGACGCCGGAAGAAGCCGAGCAGCATTGAGCACGGGCCGCGAGCGCCTGACTGAACGCCTCGTCCTTCGAGACGACCGCTCCGCGGTCTCCTCAGGATGAGGCTAATCAGCGCCGGTGCCCGTCGAAACTGCTGCCACGGATACCGTCCTCATCCTGAGGTGCCCGCCTAAGGCGGGCGTCTCGAAGGATGCGCCGCAGGAAACGGAGGAATTTCTACTCCGCCGCCTCTAGCGCGTGCACCGAGAACATCTTCGCCGCATCCGTCCAGCTCTCGCGCACCCGCCAGCCTGCGCCCTGCGCCAGCGCGGCGAAGCGCTCGATGCTGTATTTGTAGCTGTTCTCGGTGTGAATGCTCTCGCCCGCGCGGAACGAAAAGCTGGTGCCGAGCAGGCGCACGGTCTGGCTCTTCTTGCTGAACAGGTGCATCTCGATGCGGTGCCGTTCGCGATTGTAGATCGCGCGATGGGTGAAGGCGGAGAGGTCGAAATTGCCGCCGAGTTCGCGGTTGATCCGCACCAGCACATTGAGGTTGAAGCGCGCGGTGACGCCGGCGGCATCGTTATAGGCGTCGTGGAGCAGGCGCTCCTCCTTCTCGAGGTCGGCGCCGATGATCATCTGCGCACCCCGGCCCAGAATAGCGCGCGCGCTCTTCAGGAAGGCCTGCGCTTCATGGGGCTCGAAATTGCCGATGGTCGAGCCCGGGAAGAACCCGACCTTGGGCATGGTCGCCACCGCCTTGGGCAGCTCGAACGGTGTGGTGAAGTCGGCCGCCACCGGGTAGATGCCGAGTGACGGAAAATCCCGCTTCAGGCCGTTCGCCTGCGCCGTCAGGAAGTCGCCGGAGATGTCGACGGGCACATAGGCCGCGAATTTGCAGTGGTTGAGCAGCAGGCGGACCTTTGTGGTCGCGCCTGCGCCGAATTCGACAAGGGCCGCGTGCTCCGGGATGATTTTCGCGATCTCGCTGCCGCGCTCCTTCAGGATCGCAAGCTCCGTGCGCGTCGGGTAATATTCGGGCAGGCGCGTGATTGCCTCGAACAATTCCGATCCGGCCGCATCATAGAAATATTTCGGCGACAGCTTTTTCGGCTGCTGCGAGAGGTCCTCAATGGCCTCGCGCGCGAAGGCAGTGGTCTGCTCGTCGGGAAGATGGGCTTCGGCCAAAGCGCTGGCGTGCACATTCATGGTACTCTCCTGAACGCGCTGTCCGGCGCGCATTTTGTCGTCGGATGAGAATTTTACTCGTAGTCGGCGAGCCGCAGTCCCGTGAACTGCCAGCGGTGGTGCGGATAAAAGAAGTTGCGATAACTGATACGGCTGTGCCCCTCCGGGGTTGCAAGCGAAGAGCCGCGCAGCACCAGCTGGTTAACCATGAACTTGCCGTTGTATTCGCCGAGCGCGCCTTCGATCGCGCGATAGCCGGGGTAGGGCGAATACGAGCTGCGGGTCCACTGCCAGACGATGCCGAAGGCATCGTTGAGCTGGCCCGCGCGGGCCGCGACCTCCCACTCCATCTCGGTCGGCAGATGCTTTCCGGCCCAGCGCGCGAAGGCGTCGGCCTCGTAATAGCTGACATGGCAGACCGGTGCGTCGGGGTCGACCGGCTTGAGGCCGGCCAGCGTCATGACCTGCCATTGGCCGTCGACCTCGCGCCAATGGCCCGGGGCCTGCCAGTCGTCCTTGTTGGCGGCGGCAAAGCCGTCCATCAACCACAGTGTTGCGTTCGCGTAGCCACCATCGCGCATGAAGGCCAGCCATTCGCCATTGGTGACGAGATTGCGTGCGATCTCGACCGGGCCGACGAGGGCGCGGTGGGCCGGCTTCTCGTTGTCGAAATGAAAGCTGTCCTCGACATGGCCGACGGTATGGATGCCCTCGTTGAGCGTCAGCCAGGCATTGCCGGCGCGCGTTGCGGATGGAAAGTGCCAGTCCGGATCGTAGGCGGGATAGACCGGGTTCTGCGCAAAGGCGTGCAGGATGTCGGTGAACATCAATTCCTGATGCTGCTGCTCGTGATTGAGCCCGACCTCGACCAATGGGGCGAGGGCACGGAGCTTGTCCTCGCCGGCCTCCCGGAAGAACTTCACGACCGCAGCATCCACATAACTGCGATAGGCGCCGACCTCGCTTGCACTGGGACGGGTGATGTCGCCGCGGTGATTCCGGGCATGACGGGGCCCTGCGCTGACGTAATAGGAATTGAACAGGAAGGCGAAGTCAGGGTGAAAGGGCCGGTAGCCGGGGCAATGCTCGCCGAGCAGAAATTGCTCCCAGAACCAGGTGGTGTGGGCCCGGTGCCATTTTGCGGGGCTCGCATCCGGCATGGATTGGATCTGCTGGTCCTCCGGCGAGAGCGGCGCGGCGCGGCGCTCGGTCTCGTTGCGGACCGTGAGAAAGGCATCCTCAAGCCGCCAGGCGAGGTTGCTCGGGTCGGCCGGCGGTGACGAAAGCGGCGGACTGGCCGTAGCGGAGGCTGGTTTCGTCACGTTTTTCTCCAGACAGGACAAGAGAACGTTGTTGGCGTTGCCCGGTTCCAAAACCTGGGTTCGTCCTAGATAGGGCGCCCGTTACGGGATAAAAGTGCTTTTCGACGATGATATTAATGTCATCAGCCTATGGTCCGGGCCGGCCAGCGGACCCCGTCGCCGCCATTTTACTTTGGATGCACAACGGTTTGGGCTACATATATGGGAGGTATCGGGTTAGATCGGCCGAGCCGGCCCGAAGGGATTATTGAGGGCTCGCGCCCCAGAAGGACACGGATATGAGCATCGAGGAATTCATCGCCAACGAAGTGAAGTCGAACGACGTGGTTCTGTTCATGAAGGGCACACCGCAATTTCCGCAGTGCGGGTTCTCCGGCCAGGTCGTCCAGATCCTCGACCACATCGGCGTCGGCTATAAGGGCCTCAACGTTCTCGAATCCGCCGAACTGCGCAACGGCATCAAGGACTTTTCGAACTGGCCGACCATTCCGCAGCTCTACGTGAAGGGCGAGTTCGTGGGCGGCTGCGACATTGTCCGCGAGATGTTCCAGGCCGGTGAATTGCAGCAGCTCTTCTCCGAAAAGGGCGTCGCTGTCGCGGCCTGATACGTGACCCAGCTGACGCGCCGGATCGGCGGCGCGGAGCTCAAGGTCATCGTAGCTGACATCACCACGCTGAGCGTTGACGCCATCGTCAACGCGGCCGACACGTCGCTCCTGGGTGGGGGCGGCGTCGATGGCGCGATCCATCGGGCGGCCGGTCCCGAGCTTCTGGCCGAGTGCCGGAGGCTCGGAGGATGCCCGACCGGCGATGCCAAGATCACGAAGGGCTACCTTCTTCCTGCGCGCCATGTGATCCATGCGGTCGGCCCGGTCTGGCACGGCGGCACTCGCGGTGAGGCAGAGGCGCTGGGCGCCTGCTATCGCCGTGCGCTTGAGCTCTGTGAGGCCAATCAGCTGACCTCCGTGGCGTTCTCCGCGATTTCGACCGGGGTTTACGGCTTTCCGGCCGACCAGGCCGCGAAGATTGCAGTCCATGCGACCATTGAAGCCCTGCCGGCCGCGCCGCTGGTCGTCGACGTCATATTTTGTTGTTTCTCGGAAAAGAGCGCGGTTCTGCACGCGGACGTTTTGGCGCGGTATGGCGGCCCTTGTGCCTGACGACGCGGTCGGTACACTCTGCCGGGCCATGTTCCGGGGAGGGGATATGATTTCACAGTCTGGACTGCGTGCGCTGGTCTGCGCCGCGCTTGTGTCATTGGGTACGATGTCGTTCGCGCGGGCGGAGGGCACCTACGAGATTCCGGTCGGCGCGCATTTTAATCCGGACAAGCTCGCGAGGATCACCGAGTTCTTCAAGAACGAGGTTGCGACCGGCAAGATCGCCGGGGCAAACGTCCTCATCAAGCAACATGGCAAGCCCGTCTACCACGAAGTCTTCGGCGTGCAGGACGCGGTCAGCAAGGCGCCGATCACCGACAAGACGATCTTCCGCCTGTTCTCGATGAGCAAGGCGATCACGTCCGTCGTCGCAGTGAAGTTGATCGAGGAAGGTACGATCAAGCTCGACGATCCAGTCTCGAAATACATTCCGTCCTTCGCCAATGTGAAAGTCGGCGTCGAGAAGAAGACCGAGGACGGCACCAAGTCGCTCGAGCTCGTGCCGCCGAACCGGCCGATGACGGTGCACGATTTGATGACGCACACCTCGGGCGTCACCTACGGCTTCTACGGCGACAGCCTGGTCCGCAAGGCCTATCGTGAGGCCAACATCTATGCCGGCGATTTCGATCTCGCCGAGTTCGCCGAGCGAATCGCAAAACTTCCGCTGCACAACCAGCCGGGCGCGCTGTGGCAATACGGCCATTCCACCGACATCCTGGCGCGGGTCATGGAAGTCGCGGCCGGCAAGCCGCTCATCGAGATCGAACGGGAGAAGCTGCTGGACCCGCTCGGCATGGTCGACACCGGCTTCTTCGTCACCGATCCTGAGAAGCAGAAGCTGCTGGCGCAGCCGGTGCCGAACGACAGCGATTTCCGGGTCGGACGGATCAACGATCCGACTGTCGTCAAGAAAATCCAGTTTGCCAGTGGCGGTATGGTTACGACCATGGCGGATTATGAGCGCTTTACGCAGATGCTGCTCAACGGCGGCAATTTCGACGGCAAGACGATTCTCAAGCCCGAGACGTTCAAGCTGATGGTGACCGACCAGATCGGACCCAAGTCGGGCGTCGATCGCGATTATTTCTATTTCCCCGGCGACGGTTTTGGTTTCGGTCTCGGACTTGCGGTCCGCACCGACCCCGGCAACGCAAAACCGCCGCCGCCCGGCGATCTCGGCGAATTGAAATGGGACGGCGCCTCCGGCTGCTATTTCGTGATCGACCCCAAGCAGGACATGTTCTTCGTGCTGCTGGAACAGACCCCGACCGAGCGCCAGCGCGTGCAGCGAACATTGAAGCAGCTGGTTTATGAAGCGATGGAGAATTGACATGTTCGGGCGCCGCGCATTGATCGCGGCGCTCGTGCTTCTCGCCGGCAGCATCGTTGCGAAGGCAGGCTCCGAGAGACCTGCGGTCCGCACGCTCTCGCCCGCGGGGCTGGCGAAGGTTTCCGACTACATCCGCAACGAGGTCGCTACCGGCAAGATTCCCGGCGCCATTCTGCTGCTTCAGCAGCACGGCAAGCCGGTCTATTACCAGAATTTCGGCGTCCGCGACGTCGCGACCGAGTTATCGATGAGCGCGGATACGATCTTCCGCCTCTACTCGATGTCGAAGCCGGTCACCTCAGTCATGGCGATGATGCTGGTCGAGGAGGGCAGGCTTACGCTCGACGATCCCGTCGCAAAGTACATTCCGGCCTTTGGCGGGATGAAGGTTGGCGTCGAGAGGAAGGCCGAGGACGGCAAGGTTGCGCTGGTGCTGGAGCCGGTGAATCGCCCGGTCACGATCAAGGACCTGATGCGTCACACCTCGGGGCTGCCTTACGGCTATCAAGGCGGCGGCGCGGTGCGCGAGCTCTACGCGGACGCCAATCTCTTCAACAGCGAACTCACCAACGCCGACTTCGTCGCGAAGATCGCCGCGCTGCCGCTGGTCGAGCAGCCGGGCACGGTGTGGGACTACGGCTTTTCCACCGACGTGCTCGGCCGCGTCATTGAGGTGATCTCCGGAAAGACGCTGCTCCAGTTCGAGAAGGAGCGGCTGCTCGATCCGCTTGGGATGACCGAGACCGCGTTCTTCATCGCCGATTCCGCCAAATTCCCGCGCATCGCCGAGCCGATGCCTGGGGATCGCAACATCAATCCGACAACGCAGGTCCGCGACATCAAGCGGCCCACGAGATGGGAATCGGGCGGCGGCGGCATGGTCGGCACGATTGGCGACTATGCCCGCTTCGCACAGATGCTGCTGAGTGGCGGCACCTATGACGGCCGGCGCTATCTGAAGCCAGAGACCATCGCGCTGATGGCCTCGGATCATATCGGGCCGGATGCGAAGATCGCGCGCGACCAGAACTATTATCCGGGCGGATCTTCCGGCTTTGGTCTCGGCTTCGCCGTGCGCACCTCGGTACCCTCTGGAACGGCGTGGCCGCTCGGCGAATATCGCTGGGACGGCGTCGGGGGCACGTTCTTCTTCATCGATCCCGCGGACGATCTGTTCGGGATCTTCATGGTGCAGACCCCGACGCAGCGCGGCCGGATTCAGCTGGCGCTGAAGACGCTGATCTATCAGGCGATGGGGCGGTGAATCGCCGATCTGTTTGTAGCCCGGATGAGCGCAGCGACATCCCGGATCCCTGCGCGTGAAGTCCCGGGTATCGCTGCGCTCACCCGGGCTACGGGACTTACGCTCCGCGCACGATTTCGCGCACGTAGCCGATCGTCTCCTCGATCTGACTCGCGTTGACGTCGAGATGGGTGCAGGCGCGGATGCGACCGTCCATCATTGCAAGCGTCACGCCGCGCTGGCGTAGCGCCGCGACCATCTTGTCGCCGGGAATGCCGGCACCATCGGGCTTGAAGAACACCAGGTTGGTCTCGGGCTCCTGCACCTCGATTCCTGCGATCTGCGACAGACCGCGGGCGAGCGCGCGCGCATTGGCGTGATCGTCGGCAAGCCGCTCGACGTGATGGTCGAGCGCGTAGATGCAGGCCGCGGCACAGATTCCGGCCTGTCGCATCGAGCCGCCGAGCCGCTGCTTCCACTGCCAGACCGCATCGATGAAGGCGCGCGAGCCCGCCAGCACGCCGCCGATCGGCGCGCCCAAGCCCTTCGAGAAGTCGATCCAGGCCGAATCCCAGCCCGCGGTCATGTCGCGCGGCGAGATGCCGCTCGCGACAGTGGCGTTGAGCAGGCGCGCGCCGTCCATGTGGGTGACGAGGCCATGTTGTTTCGCGATCGCGACGATCTCGTCGAGCGCAGCCTTCTTCCAGATCGTGCCGCCGCCGATATTGGCGGTCTGCTCGACGCTGACCACCGTCTGTGGCGGCTGGTAGCGCGTGCGCGGATGCAGCGCTCTGCGAAAGGTCTCCGGCGTGAACTGGCCGTCGGGTCCCTTCAATTGCGTGACTTGAAAGCCGCCGATCGCGGCATGCGCGCCGCCCTCGCGCGCGATGATGTGGGCGCTCTCATGGGCGAGGATCTCGTCGCCGGGGCGGCAATGCACCAGCGTCGCGGTGACGTTGCACATCGTGCCTGACGGCATGTACACGGCGGCTTCCTTGCCGAGCAACTCGGCGACGCGCTCGCACAGCGCGTTCACGGTCGGATCGTCGCCGACCTGCTCGTCGCCGACCTCCGCCCGCGCCATCGCCTCGCGCATCGCAGGTGTCGGCTTGGTCTGCGTGTCCGAGAGCAGATTGATGCGCACCGGCGGCGCTTTGGGGTCGATCGGGGGAGGGGTGTAGAGCATGCGACGCCTCCTGAAGGCAAACGGCCAATGAAGTGTGGCTCTTAAGCAAAAAGGCCCCGGCGAACCGGGGCCTTTCGATATTCAGATCTTAGCGCGAATAGAATTCGACGACCAGATGCGGCTCCATCTGCACCGGGAACGGCACGTCGGAGAGGTGGGGGATGCGAATGTATTTCGCGGTCATCTTGCCGTGGTCGACTTCGAGATAGTCGGGGGTGTCACGCTCGGAGAGCTGGCTGGCTTCGAGGACGTGGGCGAGCTGCTTCGAGGCTTCCTTGACCTCGATCACGTCGCCGATCTTGACCAGATAGCTCGAGATGTTGACCTTGCGGCCGTTCACCTTGACGTGGCCGTGGTTGATGAACTGGCGCGCGGCGAAGATCGTGGAGACGAACTTGGCGCGGTACACAACCGCGTCGAGACGGCGCTCGAGCAGGCCGATCAGGTTCTCGCCGGTGTCACCCTTGAGGCGGCTGGCCTCGACGTAGATGCTGTGGAACTGACGCTCGGAGATGTTGGCGTAATAGCCCTTCAGCTTCTGCTTGGCGCGCAGCTGCACGCCGAAGTCGGAGAGCTTGCCCTTGCGACGTTGGCCATGCTGGCCGGGGCCGTATTCGCGGCGGTTCACGGGGCTCTTCGGGCGGCCCCAGATGTTCTGGCCCATACGGCGATCGAGTTTGTACTTCGCCTCACTGCGCTTAGTCATCGCGTCCTCTTCAGGTACATGGTTTGAGGAAACGCGCCCTCCTGTGTGACGGGCTAGCCCGGCACTGACAGGTCCGATCCCCAAAGCTTAAGGGACGGGACCGCGGGTCGCGAAACGCTTCGCGGGCCGAAATCGGCCCGCGAGCAAGCGGCTTTTAGGGGGATTTGGGGCTCGCTGTCAATGCGAATGCCTGAAATCACGTCCCGACCGCCCGGATCGGCTTGGGGCCCGCCGCCTGCAATTCGGCAGCGATTTCAGTGTTCAGGACCTGTTCCAGCCGGGTCAGGACCCGGGCGATTGGGGCGCCATCGGTGACCCGGTGATCCCAGCGGATTACGACATGGATGGTCTGATCAGGCCCGACCACCCCATAGCTGACGATGAAAGGCCCCGGTGTGATGGGGTGAAGCTCGCCGCCGCCATAGGCGGCCACCGAGCTCACCGCGAAGCTGCCGAACCAGTTGCCGCGCTGCCGGCCGAAGTTCAGCCCCATCGCCCAGGACAGCCGCCGCAGCGGCAGCGGCAGGCGGGTGGCCCGCATGATCTTGCGGAACATGGGAATTTCGTCGATCGGGGCGGTCTTGGCGCGCCGGATCTCGGCGTCGACCGCAGCCAGCGTCATGGCCTCGGGAGCCGCGATTCGCTGCGGGATCACGCATTCCTCGCCGCCCTCGACCCGGGCAATGGCCACCGACGCCACGCTCGTCGGCAGCTCGTAGAGCGACGGCCAGGGCCATTTGGCATAGACGGTACGCAGGACCGGCTCGTCCCTGGCGACGAGGGCAAAAGCCTTGACGAACATGGCCGCCCAGCCGGCTGGCGCCATCGCGCCCGCGCGAGCCTCCAGCAGGGGGCCGATATCGAGCGAACGTGAAAGCGACACGAAGGGCACGCCCATCGAGGCGTGCATGAGGTCGATAATCAGGCGACGCGGCAGCGAAATGGTCTTGGGAGTCCCGCGCATCGCTCTTTGGTTTCCCCTGATTAAAGTTTGTGCAGCGAGCGGGGGTCCCGCTCGCCGCCTGCTCTAGCACGAACCAACGAGCTCAGGGCCGGTCGGTTCGCCGCATCAGGGCGCCGGCGAGGCCAGCGGCTTGGTCTTGTCGACGACGTAAACCCCAAGCACCTTCATAGCCTTATCGCCGTGGGCTTTGGCGTCATGCACGACGCCTGCCGGGATCTGGTAGGAATCGCCGGCTTTCAGCGTCTTTTCCGGCTGCCCGTCGATGAGGAGATTGAGTTCACCTTCGAGCACGTAGCCGGTCTCAATGCCCGGATGGGTATGGCGTCCGGCCGAGCCGCCCGCCGGGACTTCCGCGATGGCGGTGACGGTGTTGTAGCCATCCGGAAATTCGACCTTCTGGAGCGGGGTGCGCTTGATGCCGGGCTGCTGGGCGAAGGCCGCAACAGCGAGGCCGGTGAAGGCGACAGCGAGCAAAGTCTTTTTGAGCATGGTTTTTCCTCCCTGGAACGACTGAGCCTAGCAGCGCCGCTGTTCCCGGCAAGGTGGCAATCGGCTTCGCCGTCAGCGCTTGATCCCCTCGAACGCCGCCATGATGCCGCGCTGGAACAGCGACCAGTCGAAACCGAGTGCGATCGCACGGTAGCCGCGATCGACCAGGGCGTTGGCCTGGTCTGCGGTACGCGCCACGCCGCCGATCGGCACGCCGCTTCTGAGGATGCCGGCCTCGGCCCGCGCCACCAGCTCCAGCAATTCCGGATCGTCCATCTGTCCGCGCTTGTTGATGGAGGTGGCGAGATCGCCGGGGCCGATCACGGCGACGTCGATGCCGGGCGTGGCCATGATCTCGTCGATGCGGTTGACGGCGTCGACGTGCTCGATGGTGATCATGCAGATCATCTCGTCGTCGGCACTGGCCATGTAGTCCGGCATCGACTGGCCCCAGCGGAATGGCGCATGGAACGGACCCCAGAGCCGATCGCCGCGGGGCGGATAGCGCACGCTGCGCACCGCTTTCTCAGCCTCCGCGCGATTGGTGATCATCGGGAAATTGATGCCGAAGGCGCCGATGTCCATCGGTGCCTTCGCAAGCCATGGCTCGTTAGCCGCGATCCGCACCAGCGGTGTGCAAGGTGTGCCGGTGGTGGCCGCGATCATCGCATGAGCTTCGGTCAGTCCAATCGGCCCATGCTCGAGATCGACGATGATCCAGTCGAGTGAGCGCGCCATGATCTGCACGGTCTGCACGCTCGGGATCGTCGCGATGGCGCCGAAGGCGGGACGACCCTCGCGCCAGAGCTGGCGGAGACGGTTGAGCGGCGTGGTCGGGACGGACATGGGAAAGAACCTGCAGGAAACGACGACGGCGGAGCCTAGCAGCGCGCTGTCGAGGCGCAAGGTCAGGCCGGAATGCGGCCGCCGAAGAACGGCGTCAGCATGGCCGAAAGGCCATGCACGCGGTTCGAGGTGAAGATCATCTCGGCGCCGGATTGCGCGATGTCACCGGTGTGCGGGCCGAGCAGATCCGAGACGCGGCGGGCGATCGCGGGCGCCGGATCGATCCAGTCGACCGGCCAGGGCGCGAGCTTTTTCAGCCGGTCGAGCAGCAGTGGATAATGCGTGCAGGCTAGCACCACGGTGTCGGTGCGTGCGCCTGCGTCTCCGGCATCGCCGACGAAACACGGGGCGAGCTCGGCGAGGATGGCGTCGTCGCTGACGGGAGAGCCGCTGAGCTCGGCTTCAGCCAGCGCGGCCAGCTCGGGCGAGCCGACCAGTGTCACCTCGCAACCCTGCGCGAAATCGCGGATTAGCGCCTTGGTGTATTCGCGCTTCACCGTGCCCTTGGTGCCGAGCACCGACACGCGCCGGCTCCTCGACTGCGCGCAGGCCGGCTTGATCGCCGGCACAGTGCCGACAAAGGGCAGGGAATAAGCGGCGCGCAGATGCGATAGGACCAGGGTGGACGCCGTGTTGCAGGCGATGACGACGAGGTCAGGATCGTGCGTGCCGACCAATTCCCCCATCAGCGGCACCACGCGGGCGATGATCTCGTCCTCGCTGTGGTGGCCGTATGGGAAGAAGGCGTCGTCCGCGACGTAGACATAATGCGCGTCGGAGCGCGCGGCCACGACCTCACGCAGGACCGTGAGCCCGCCAAGGCCGGAATCGAACACCAGAATCGTCGGAGAATTGGTCACGTGATCACTCTAGCCCGACATGGTTACCATTCGGTTTTTGGGGCGGTTTTGCGGCAGGTGCGCTGAGGGCCAATTTGGAACGATTCAATTTCGCGATTGCCGCATGGTCCCGCTATCAGCTGCCGTACTGCGGTGCGGATAGGGACAGGCCCGCAAAACTCCGGAGAGCCGAGATGATCAGAAATACCAGTCACGGCTGGGGCAGCATTTCCCGATGGCTGCACTGGAGTCTGGCGCTGACCATCCTCGGCATGATCGGCTTCGGGTGGTGGATGAACCACATCCCGGCGCGTCCCGACCGTTTCTTCTACCGCTCGATCCACGCCGATATCGGCTACGTGATCCTGCTGCTCACGGTGCTGCGCCTGGTGTGGCGCCTCGTCAACCCGACGCCGACCATGCCGGCCGAGGCCTCGCGCTGGCAGAAGGTCGCGGCCTATGTCAGCCACGGTGCGCTCTACCTCGCCGTCATCGTCGTCACCATGCTCGGCTGGGCGCATTCCGGTGCGCACGCACCTGATTATTCGGATTTCTTCGGCCTGTTCCACGTGCCGCAATTCACCGCTCCCGACCGCGCGGCGGCGGGCGCCTATGAAGACCGCCACATCCTCTTTGCCTATGTGCTGCTCGCCTTGATCGCGGTTCACGTGATCGCCGCCCTGTGGCACCATTTCATCCGCCGCGACCGCGTCGTGGCGCGGATGGTGACGGACGAGGCGGGGTAGGGCGGCTTCGTGCTTCTGTTCGATCCGTCATCCTGAGGTGCGAAGATTGCGATGCGCATGCATCGCAATCGGAGCCTCGAAGGATGAGCGGCCGGATGCAGCCGGGCCGTCGCCCTTCGAGGGCCGCTGAAGAAGCGGCCACCTCAGGGTGACGGTTATGGAATGACATTGCTTCGACATCGCAATGACGGAGTATGATGCGGCGCCAAGTCTGATCAAACCCGCAACTCGCAGGAAGCCTCATGCTCACCGTCCATCATCTCGGCAAATCGCAATCCGAGCGTATCGTCTGGCTGTGCGAGGAGCTGGGGATTCCCTACGAGCTGAAGCGCTATACGCGCGATCCCGTCACCATGCTGGCTCCGGCCGAGTACAAGGCGCTGCATCCGATCGGGGCGGCGCCGGTGATCACCGACGGTGAGCTGGTGCTGGCGGAATCCGGCGCCGTCGTCGACTACATCGTGGCAAAATATGGCGACGGCCGACTCGTGCTCGGTCCCACTGATCCCGCCTTCGCGCAATTTCTGTATTGGCTTCATTTCGCCAATGGCACCCTGCAACCCGGCATGGGGAGGATGATGATCCTGAGCCGGCTTGATCTCGCCAAGGACAATCCGACCCTGCTCGCGATGAAGGGGCGTCTCGATCGGGCCTACGATCTTCTCGACGCAAGGCTTCGCGAGGCCGAATATCTTGCGGGCAGCGCCTTCACGACCGCCGACATCATGACGGTGTTCTCGCTCACCACGATGCGCTACTTCCAGCCCTATGACCTCCAGCGCTGTCCGGACGTGGTCAAATATCTCGGCCGCATCAGCGCGCGGGCGGGCTACCGGCGTGCGATGGAGAAGGGCGATCCGGGCATGGCGTTGCTCTTGGACTGAACGGCGGCGTGCAGGCTATCAAGCGATCCTGTTCGTGGTCGCCGTCCGCTCCGACGCCAGCTGCTTCTGCAAGCGATCGATGTTCTGCAGTAGCCGCTGGCTGGTCAGCACCAGGAAGTAGTAGCCGAACTGCGGATCCTGGAAGTAGATCTCGAGCAACCGGTCATAGGTAATCGTCAGCACCTGCCCGTCTTCGATGCATTCAATCGTTCCGGTGCGCCGGTTGCCCGGCGTGAGGAAGCCGAGCTCGCCCATCAGCGCGCCCGGCATGATCTCGATATTGATCTCCTTGACCAGGAATTTGCCGGTGACCGTGAGGAGCATCTCCTTGGCTGGATCGCCGAGTTTGAACAGCGTGTCGCCGCGGCGATATTTGCGTTCGGTCATGAACGGCTTGAGCCATTCGATCGACATGTCGCCTTCGGCCGCATGGCGCGCCTTCTTGACGAGCTTGAGCATCTGCCGCAGGCGCAAGGCGTTGATCGGTAGCAGCAGGAGATAGAGCAGGAAGGTCGAGACGTTGGCGGAGAGCGCGCCGAAGACGGCGAAGAACGCGCAGCCGACCATGTTGGCGACGCGCAGCGGCACCATGGTCCGCATCAGGAGCGTGGCGACGAAGAAGCCGGCCCCGACCGCGGCGAACATATTAGCCAGCGTGATGTTCTGGACGAAGATCTCCAGCATCCGATTGAAGATCGAGTCATAGGTGACATTGTTTGGATCGAGGCCCATCTGGACCAGGATCTTCGCGATCCTGAGGTTATCCGTCGCCGCCTCGAGAATGCGGTCGAGGATCGACGAAATGTCTGCGCTGCCGGACGGCATGGTACTATCCCCGGGTAAGGCCTTCAGTCACGGTCGTATTCTCGACACCTATAGCCGAAATCGAACGACGACCGCTTGAATGAGGCTTTCGGCCGCCGTGCCGCAAGAGGCAAATTTTAGCCTGATCGGGCGTTTCGGCAATTGCCTGTTTGGCGGTGCGTATGACCGTGGCGCGCCCGCGATTCGGGGGCCACCGGCTACGAGCCTAGGCGTGGTGGACCTCGGCGGCCGACGGGGCGGGGCGGGACCAGGCCTGGGCGTGGGGCGATCCCCCGCCTCAGGGCTTGGCGGGCGGCACGACCTGCTGCTCGACCAGGCCGAGGTGCCCCGGCAGCGAACCGGCGCGCAGCAGCATGGCGACGCTGTTTGCTTCCTCCAGGGTGAAATTGCCGGAGATCTGGCCAGAGCCGCCGGTGATGGGCTCGCGGATTATGGGGGCGGAGATCACCTTGCCGTCGAGCACGATGGCGAACGGCTTTGCGATATTCTCCTCGGTGATGTGGGCAAAGCGCCGCGTGCCGCGGCCGTTGAAGCGGAACGAGGCGATCGGCTCTTTCGTGGCGCTCGCAAATCCCGGGCCCGCATAGCTGATGTCGTCGCCGTCGAGCACGCTGTCCTTGACGACCAGATAAAGGCTCTTGTCCTTGAAGCCGGGCAGGACTTCCGTGCCTGTCGGCGGCGTGCCGGATTGCGCCTGCTCCGGCGGCATCGAGAGGTCGATCAGGCGGAAGCCGACCTTGACCCTTCGGGCGAAGACTGCGGTGACGCGCTCGGGCTCCATCACGCCGGGCAGGAAGATTCGGATGCGGTCGGTGCCATCGGGCTGGACGCTGGCGAGCTGGACGCCGGCCTCCTTCAGACGCTGCTCGATCATGGCGATGGCATCTTCGACGAGTTCGTGCAACCGCGCGGCGGATGCCGCATTGGTCGGCGCGAGCCTGACCAGTCCGTCGCCGCCGTCGGTCACGGCGAGTGCATGCGACGGCAATCCTTCCGCCGCTGACCCGAGCTTGCGCGCGAGTTGCTCGCGGCCCTTGACGTCGGCAATCTTCAACTCGACGCCGCCGTCGCGGATCGCAAGACCGGAGAAGGCGATCTTGCCCTCGCGCAGGTTCTTGTAGACGTCGTCGCGCAAATCCGTGACGACGCTCTCGCGCAGACCATCGGTGTCCACCTTGTAGACGATGCGTGACCCGCCAAGCTTCTCCATCTTGTCGCTGATGAAGGCCGAGATCTTGGCGCGCATCTTGTCGAGCTGGCCATCCTCCGCGAGCGCCGCGCGGGGCAGGGCCATCACCGATGTCATGATCACCGATGTCAAGATCCCCGTGGTGACGGCGAACGTGATGAACAGCCGGGTGGCGCAATCCCGCGGGGGCGTAGTCATGATCACCTCAAGTCTTGCGGCAGGGCGCTGGCAACGGGGCTGGCAAGGAAGCCGGCATGTGAGTCCGATGCCAGTTCTTGGTCCCCGGATCGGGCGCGCAGGTTCAAAGGCCTTTGCCAGAGCCCATTGTCGCCGACGGTAGGTCATGGACGAACGCCAAATCATCCATCATTCTGGCCCTGCTCGGCCGGCCAATCGGTCGAGGCCCGCCAAACCCCAAAGTCAAAAGACAGGGCGCGGGGACATGCATCTGAGGGAGGACGGAATTTCATGGCGGGCATCCACGCGCTCGATCGGCTCATCGGCAGCGACTATCCGGACCTGGCGACGGACGCCGAGGTTCGAGCCTTCGAGCAGGTCCCCTACGTCGATCGCGTCGCGGCCGAGAGCACTTACGACGCCATCAGACTGGGTGCGGGCCGTAACCCCGACGGGCCGGCAATCCAGTTCCTGCAAAATGCCGATCCGGCCGACACGCCGGTCGTGGTCGCATACCGCGACCTCATCGCGCGCGTCACGCAGGCCGCCAACATGTTTCACGCGCTGGGCGTCGAGAAGGGCGACGTCGTCAGCTTCATGCTGCCGCTGGTGCCCGACGCCTTCGTAACGCTGTTCGGCGCGGAGGCCGCCGGCATCGCCAATCCCGTCAACCCGCTGCTGGAGCCGCACCAAATTGCGGAGATTCTGGAAGCGGCGAACACAAAAGTCCTGGTGGCGCTCGGGCCGATGCCGGGCACCGACATCTGGCAGAAAGTCGAGCAGATCAGGCCGCAACTCAAGCATCTCAAGGCGATCGTACAGGTGTTCGGTGGCGGTGACCCGGGGAAGGGAGTCTTTGCTTTCAGCGACCTGATCAAGCAGCAGCCTTCGGACCGCCTGATCAGCGGACGAAAGATTTTGGGCAGCGACGTCGCCGCCTATTTCCACACCGGCGGCACCACCGGCACGCCAAAGCTGGTGCGGCACACCCATACCAACCAAGTCTATCAGGCCTGGGCGCTCAATCTGCTGCTGAAGTCGAAGCCGGGCGCCAACATGCTGTTCGGCATGCCGCTGTTTCACGTCGGGGGCTCGCTGACGCAGGTGCTGACGACGCTGTCGGCCGGCGGTTCGCTGGTCGTGCTGTCGCCTAGCGGATGGCGCAATCCGAATTCCGTGAAGAACATCTGGGGGCTGGTCGAGCGCTTCAAGCCGGAGGCGCTGTCGAGCGTCCCGACGGTACTCGCCGCGACGCTCGCTGTGCCGCCTGGCAATGCGGACATCTCCAGCCTGAAATATGCAGCCGGCGGCGGCTCCGCGATCCCGGTCGCGGTCGGGTCTGCAATCCAGGACAAGCTCAAGCTGCCGGTCGTCGAGGTCTACGGCATGACCGAGACATCGAGCGTTCACACGCTGGCCTATCGGTCGCGGCCGATCCGGCTCGGTTCGGTCGGCCTTCCCATGCCCTACGCGCGCGTCCGCATCGTCCAGCTCGATGGCGAGGGCAAGCTGATCCGCGACTGCGCGCCGGACGAGATTGGCGTCGTCATCATGGCCGGCCCAGGCGTGTTCGGCGGCTATCTCAACGACGAGCACAACAAGGGTGCCTTCGTCGATGAAGTCTGGGTCAATTCCGGCGATCTTGGCCGGCTCGATGCCGACGGCTATCTCTGGATCACCGGCCGCGCCAAGGATCTCGTGATCCGCGGCGGCCACAACATCGATCCGGCGCCGATCGAGGAGATCATGTTCCGGCATCCCGCCGTCGGCTTCGCCGCCGTGGTCGGCCAGCCCGACGCCTATGCCGGCGAGCTGCCGGTGGGCTATGTGCAGCTGAAGCCGGGCGCGACCGTCGAACCGGGCGAGCTGGAGACATGGGTGCGCGAGCGCACGCCGGAGCGCGCGGCTGTCCCGGTGCAGGTCATCCCGATCGATCCAATGCCGGTGACGGGCGTCGGCAAGGTGTTCAAGCCGCAGCTGCGCTGGGACGCAGCCCAGCGCGTGTTCACCAAGGTGCTGACACCGCTCACTGAGCGCGGCATCGACTGCAAGGTCAGGGTCGGCGCTCACGGCAGCCACGGTTCGATCGCCACTGTGACGCTGGCGGGCCTGCCGGCGGATCGGTACGAAGCGGTTGCGAGCGAGGTGCACGCACTGCTTGCACCGTTCGTGATGCGCCACGAGGTGGTGCAAATGTAACGGGCTCAACAGACGGCTTCGGCCGTCAGCTGCGAAAGCAGGGCGACGCTTCGCCGCATTATCCATACGCCCGATAGAGCCCCTATGTGACAAATATCACATAGGAAGCGTTGGCAATTGAGACATGGTCCGAATAGTCTCGTGGAATTGCATCCGGGGGGACGCAAGTGATTCCGTTTCGGATATTTGCTTTGTTGATTTTGGCCATTGGCCTCGCCTGCGGACCGGCCCATGCGGACCGGCGGGTCGCGCTTGTCATTGGCAATTCCACTTACAAGAGCGCGCCCAAGCTCGGCAATCCCGTCAACGATGCCACTCTGGTCGGCGGCATGTTCAAGAAGGCGGGCTTTGATTCCGTTGATGTCAGGCTGGATCTCAGTGCCAGCGAGATGCGGCGCATGTTGCGTGAGTTTGCCGGCAGGACGCGCGATGCCGACATGGCGGTCATTTACTACGCCGGCCATGGCATCGAGCTGGAAGGCACCAACTATCTTATTCCGGTTGACGCGACGCTGGAGACCGATGGCGACGTGCTCGACGAGACCATCCCGGTGGAGCGCGCGCTGTTCGCGGTGGAGCCGGCCAAGCAGCTGCGCCTGATCATCCTGGATGCCTGCCGCGACAATCCGTTTTCCAAGACCATGAAGCGGACGCTGGCCTCGCGCGCGATCGGAAGGGGGCTTGCCAAGGTCGAGCCGACCAGCCCCAACACCATGATTGCGTTCGCCGCGAAGGCCGGTTCGACCGCGTCCGACGGCGATTCCAGAAACAGCCCGTTCGCCGTCGCTTTGGTCGAGCACCTTCCGAAGCCGGGCCTCGACCTGCGCAAGGCGTTCGGATTCGTGCGCGACGACGTGCTCAAGAGCACCGGCTACAAGCAGGAGCCCTATGTCTACGGCTCGCTCGGCGGCGACGATGTACCGCTGGTGGCAATCAAACCGGCCGCGACCGGGCCGCAGGCCAGTCCGCAGGATTCTATTCGCAGGGATTACGAGCTCGCGCTGCAGCTTGCCACGCGCGACGGTTGGGAAGCCTTCCTGGCGCAATATCACGACGGTTTCTATGCCAACCTGGCTAAGGGCCAGATGAACAAGATCGCCGCTGAAGAGACGCGCGCGTCAGCCGAGCAGAAAGCGAATGCGGCCGAGCAGCAGAAGGCAAGGCTTATTGCCGAACGCGCTCAGAAGGCCGAGCAGGACAAGGCGGCCGCGGCGGCCAAAGCGGCCGAAGAGGCGCGGATCGCGGCGGAGAAGCAGAAGCAGATCGAGCAAGCAAGAGCGGACGCGGCGGAGCACCAGCGCAAGCTGGCCGAAGCTGCCGCGGCAAAAGCACAGGCCGAGAAGCAGGCGGCGGAGAAGGCCAAGGCCGAACTTGCCGCCAAGCAGGCCGCCGAGAAGGCGGAGCAGGCGGCAAAGCCGACGGCCGATCGGCAGATGCCTGAGGTCGAGCAAAAAGTTGCAGCTCTTGCGCCGGCGCCGGCATCCACATTGTCGGCGGCTGATCTGACAAAATCCGTGCAGAGCGAATTGCGCCGCGTCGGCTGCTTTGCCTCGGCTGCGGACGGCGACTGGAATTCAGCCTCGCAGCGCTCGCTGACACTGTTCAACAAATATGCCGGCACCCAGTTCGACGCCAAGCTTGCAAGCGTCGACGCACTCGACGCCCTGAAAGCGAAGCCCGGACGGGTCTGCCCGCTCATTTGCAATTTCGGCTCCAAGGCCGACGGCGATCAATGCGTGAAGATCACCTGCCGGGCCGGTTATCGCGTCGGTGACGACAACGAATGCGAGAAGGTGCCGGAGAAGAAGCCGGTCGCGACGCGCGAGGACGCAAAGAGGAGCGATCAGGACCGGAAACAGGCGGAATCTGCGACACCGAAGTCGCAAGCATCCGGTCAGATCGTCTGCGGCCAAGCAGGCTGCAGACCAGTCGCAAAGGGTTGCCGCCTTAGTTTTGTGCCCGGTCCAGGCAACGGAGTCACGAAGATTACCGGCGAGATTTGCAACTGACAAAACCGGGCCTTCCCACCGCCGCTGCCTGACCTACCCCGCCGGCATCCGCGTTTCGACGAGTCGCGCCCAATAGGACGCGCCATGGCCCAGAATGTTGTCGTTGAAGATGTAGCTGGGGTGGTGGCACTCGTTGCCGTCGCCCATGCCGACCAGGATCATCGCGCCGGGGCGCGCTTCCAGCATGAAGGAAAAGTCTTCAGCGCCCATCATGGGAATGAACTTGTCGTTGACGCGGTCGGCGCCGACGATGTCGCGGGCGACGTCGGCGGCAAGGCCGGCCTCGCGCGCATGGTTCATCGTCACCGGATACATCCGCGTGTATTTCGTCTCGGCCGAGCCGCCATAGGCGCGTGCCACGCTGTCGGCGACTTCGCCGATGCGGCGCTCGACGAGATCGCGCACTTCAGGATCGAGCGTGCGCACGGTGCCGCCGAGTTCGGCGATCTCCGGGATGATGTTGAAGGCCGTGCCGGAGTGGAATTGCGTGATCGAGATGACGGCGGATTTCAGCGGATCGACGTTGCGCGCGACGATCGATTGCAGCGCGTTGACGATCTGTGCGCCGATCAGCACGCTGTCGATGGACTTGTGCGGACCCGCGCCGGCGTGGCCGCCCTTGCCGTGGACCGTGATCTGGATGTTGTCGGAGGAGGCGAGCATCGCGCCGGGCGTGGTCGCGAAATGTCCTTCTGGTAGGCCCGGCATGTTGTGCATGCCATAGACCTCCTGGATGTTCCAGCGCGTCATCAGCCCGTCCTCGACCATCGCCTTGCCGCCGCCGCCGCCTTCTTCCGCCGGCTGGAAGATCACCACGGCCGTGCCGTCGAAATTGCGCGTCTCGGCGAGATATTTGGCGGCGCCGAGCAGCATGGCGGTGTGGCCGTCATGGCCGCAGGCGTGCATCTTGCCGGGGACCTTGGAGGCGTAGGCGACGCCCGACGTCTCCATGATCGGCAGTGCATCCATGTCGGCGCGCAGGCCAATGGTCTTGCCCGAGGCGGACTTGCGGCCGCGGATCACGCCGACGACGCCGGTGCGGCCGATGCCCGTCACCACCTCGTCGCAGCCGAACTCGCGCAAGCGGTCGGCGACGATGCCGGCGGTGCGGTGGACGTCGTATTGCAGCTCCGGGTTCTCGTGGAAGTCATGGCGCCAGGCGGCCATTTCGTCGGAGAGGGCGGCAACGCGGTTGACGATGGGCATGGGGAAGGTCCGCCTTGATTTGTAGCCCGGATGAGCGAAGCGAAATCCGGGATCTTTGTGAGAGAAGTCCCGGGTGTCGCTGCGCTCACCCGGGCTACGAATGACGTTCAGCTTTCGCCGAACACGCGCTTGAAGATCGTGTCGACGTGCTTGAAGTGATAGCCGAGGTCGAACTGCTCCTCGATCTCGGCGTCGGTGAGATACTTCTTCACCTCTGCGTCCTTCTTCAGAAGCTGGAGGAAGTCGCCTTCGCCGCGCCAGACCGGCATGGCGTTGCGCTGCACGAGCTTGTAGGCGTCCTCGCGGCTTGCGCCCTTCTGCGTCAGCGCCAGCAGAACGCGCTGCGAATGCACCAGGCCGCCGAGGCGGTCGAGGTTCTTCTGCATGTTGGCGGGGTACACCAGCAGCTTGTCGATCAGGCCGGCGAGGCGGACCAGCGCGAAGTCCAGCGTCACCGTCGCGTCGGGGCCCATCATGCGCTCGGCAGAGGAGTGCGAGATGTCGCGCTCGTGCCAGAGCACGACGTTTTCCAGCGCCGGCGTCACATAGGCGCGCACCATGCGTGACAAGCCGGTGAGGTTTTCCGAGAGCACCGGATTGCGCTTGTGCGGCATCGCGGACGAACCCTTCTGCCCTTCGGAGAAGAACTCCTCGGCTTCCAGCACTTCGGTGCGCTGCATGTGGCGAATCTCCACCGCGAAACGCTCGACCGAGGAAGCGATCACGCCGAGCGTCGAGAAATACATCGCGTGGCGGTCGCGGGGGATCACCTGCGTCGAGATCGGCTCGGGGACGAGGCCCATGGCCTTCGCAACATGCTGTTCGACGCGCGGATCGATCTGGGCAAAAGTGCCGACAGCGCCGGAGATGGCGCAGGTCGCGACTTCCTTCCGCGCCGCGATCAGGCGCTCCCTAGCGCGCGAGAATTCCGCATAGGCATAGGCGAGCTTGAGGCCGAAGGTCACGGGTTCTGCGTGGATGCCGTGACTGCGGCCGATGGTCGGCGTCATCTTGTGCTCGAGGGCGCGCTTCTTCAGCGCCGCCAGCACCTTGTCGAGGTCGGCGAGCAGCAGGTCGGCGGCGCGGGTGAGCTGGACGTTGAGGCAGGTGTCGAGCACGTCGGAGGAGGTCATGCCCTGATGCACGAAGCGCGCCTCGGGGCCAACGATCTCGGCAAGGTGGGTGAGGAAGGCGATGACGTCGTGCTTGGTCTCGCGCTCGATCTCGTCGATGCGGGCGACGTCGAAAGTGGCGTCCTTGGCCTTGGCCCAGACCGTTTTGGCGGCCTCCTTGGGAATCGTGCCGAGCTCGGCAAGCGCGTCCGCCGCATGCGCCTCGATCTCGAACCAGATCTTGAACCGGGTCTGCGGCTCCCAGATCGAGGCCATTTCCGGGCGGGTATAGCGGGGGATCATTGGACTGCTCCAGGAAGGTGGGCGGGCGACCCAGAAGGGGGCGACCTGCCAAAATGCTTTTTACGCCGTGATCTAGCAGAGCGGGGAGGGCGAAACAAACCGCGCCGGCAACGTAGCGGGGGATGATTGGGCTGGACAGGACCATCGGCGGCGGGGCGATGGGCGCCCGCCTCAAGGGGGAGGCCCGCAGATATTAACTGTCAATCACGGATCATTGACTGACAGATATTGAAATCTGTCAGCGAGACGTGTATATCCGTACTCGGACGCTCCGATTGGGCGTCTGGCGGCATCCCGGGAGCCCGACGTCCCAAACAAATGGGGGATTGAGGGTCGCAATTGAACAATCGGGACCGCCAATTGATTGGAGACTTACGACAATGACGACCGAAATCATCAATTTGACCGGGACGATTGGGCATTGGCTCAATTTACTGGTGGCGCGCCAGATCGCGGCGCAGGCTGCAAAACTGCCTCATTAAGGCGAGAGCTTTCCGAAACGACCGGTACGGGCGCTTCGGAAGCAGCTCCGTCGCCGGGTAACTGAGCCCTCAACGGGAACATGGTGCTGGCATGAACGAAGCCGTTGTCTTGACGCCGGAGCGGATCCTCGAAGTCACCGAGGACGTGCTGCGGCGTTACGGACTCGCCAAGGCCACAGTGGTCGACGTGGCCCGTGCGCTCGATGTGAGCCACGGCAGCGTCTACCGCCATTTCCCGAGCAAGGCCTCGCTGCGCGAGGCTGTCGCCAAACGCTGGCTGGACCGCATCGACGCGCCATTACGCCAGCTTGCCGAAGAGCAGGGCCCGGCCCCGGCGCGACTCGACCGCTGGCTGCGCACCCTGTTCGCCGCCAAGCGTTCGCGCGTGCTCGACGATCCCGAGATGTTCGAGACCTATCTGACCCTGGCGCGCGAGGCCTGTGCAGCCGTCAAGTGTCACAAGGACACCATGATCGACCAGATCGCGGCGATCCTGACCGACGGCGTGAAGCAGGGCGTGTTCGAGGTGGACGACGTCAAGGCCACCGCGCGCGCCATTTTCGATGCCACCGTCCGCTTCCACCATCCGGCCCACGCCGACGAATGGAAGGACGCCGATCTTTCGGCGCGTGTCGATGCGACGCTCGCGCTGGTGTTGCGCGGGCTGAAGGCGGCGTGAGGTTGCGAAGCCAACGCGTATCGCAGCTTGGGGCTTGATCCGCTCCTGCTCATGCCTTTGGCGATCGGCAGGATGACGGGCCTGGCCTCGACGATTCTCTCGTGACCACCATCCCATCATCCTGCTTGGCTGTGAGCCGTCAGATGACGAAGTCCGTTGGGTGAAGGGCCGCCGTGTGCACGCCGTCCAACGTGATCGTATCGTTGGCGGTGAGGTGGATCACGGCATCGCCGGCGCTATTGTCGCCGATGAGGCTGGAGACGGCTGCCCAGTCTGCGAAGCCGTAGTCATGCAGGTTGATCACGTCGTGTTCGGTGGTGGTGCTGCCGACAGCCTGGTTGCCTTGATTGAAGTCGTTGATGATGTCCTGGCCGGAGCCCGTGTTGAAGACGAACGTGTCGTTGTTCGGGCCGCCCCACAGGAGATCATTGCCGCCGCCACCGTTAAGGGTATCCGTGCCTCCGGTGATCGAGCCGGGTGAGGAAGGAGCGTAGCTCATCGCATCGCCCGCCAGGCGATCGGGGCTCGATCCCCCGGTGAGGCTGTCGTTCCCGCCGTGAGCATTGCCCGACATTGTGGGAGCGTCGCCGTACAAGGTCGTGCTGAAAGCAGCTCGCTCGCCATCGACGACGGCGGTGAGGATATCGTTCCCGCCCTGGGCATTGTCGGACATGGACGTTCCGGAATCGCCCGACAGGCTTCCTCCTCCGAGCTGGGCGTCGCTGCTCGCCGCAAAGGTCAGGATGTCGTTTCCGCCGACCGCGTTGTCGGTCATGGCGCCAGTGGCATCGCCGCTGAGTGCGTCGCCGCCGCCATTTATCCCATAGTCCGTCGCGCTCAGCGTATCATTCCCGCCGTGCGCATTGCCGCCCATGGCGCCACCAGCGTCCCCGCTGAGCGATCCGAACGATCTCCATCCGGTCGACGCCGTCAGTGTGTCATTTCCGCCTCCCGCGTTGCCCGACATGTCACCTTGGACATCGCCATAGAGATAAACATTGGTGTAGAGCGAGTTGTGGGCATCGACATTGAGGGTGTCGTTACCGCCCTGAGTGTTGTCCGCCATGGATTGGGCATCGCCAACGGCAACGGCATTATCCCAGCCGCCATCCACGCTCACCACGAGACTGTCGTTTCCTCCGTGAGAATTGCCATGCATGGCCGCCAGGTCTTCCCCAACGAGCGTCACGTTCGAGTTGAGACTCGATATGGCTGCCGTCAGCGCATCGTTTCCGCCCCAGTCATCGGTTGCCAACCCGGGATCTCCGAGCACGGTCATGGATTGACCGAAGTCCGGCAGGGTGACTGCGATAGTGTCGTTTGGCAGGTGGTGCATGTCGCTTCACTCCGATTTCATTTCAGTCGCGGGGCCTGAAAGCAGCGGAGTCTTTGCGAGACGCGCTGTGGCCGCGCTTGACGTTGAATCTGCTCGGAGTTGATGGCGGAGATTTGCTTTGGGTTGGATTTCATTGCGGCCGGAGGAACTTCGGCGCGGGGTACGGAGCTCGACCGACGTCAAGTCTACCGCGCGCGCCATCTTTGATGCGACCGTCCGCTTCCACCATCCGGCCCACGCCGACGAGAAGGACGCCGATCTCTCGGCGCGTGTCGATGCGACGCCCGCGCTACGCGGGCTGAAGGCGTAAGCCAACTTCCTTCACGCGTTCCGAAGCCGTGACACCTGACGTGACCTGTCGCGGTTCTATCTCAGACCTTATGGGCAACGCTGCCATTGCCGAGCGAGCGCGGATGATGGGTCTTTTTTCGCGCACGCAAGGCGGCGTTGGCCGAGGGCACGAACGACGGGCTTTCCGGATAGGTATTGACTTCGATTTCGACCACGTCCTTCGACCGTTTTCGAAGGCGGTAGAATGCAAGTTCCTGTTCGAGAATGGGGCAGTGGAATTGGATCGTCGCTGTGTCTGGCAGACGGCAGAGTTCATCGATGAGCTCGCCGACAGTGATGATCGGGGGATGATGGATGGCTTCGCGGATAGCCTTACTCATGGCGCAACTCCCTCACTCCGCTACTAACCACGGCGCGACGGCGTCAGTTCCAATCCTACCCGGCCACACATGATCTAAAGATGCGAGCCGCGCGCCAGCGCCCTAAAGCGCGGGTGCCAAATGCGAGCTGCGCAAGCGCAATATGCCGAACGGGTCTTCGCGCCCCGCGAGTTTGCGATAGGTCGCAAGGTCGTCAAGCGTCGGACCTTCCCCGCGTCTGACATTCACGCCCGCAACCGTTGCAACCGGAATCGACGTGCCGAGGCCTGCGTAGAGATAGTTGTCGCCGAAAGCCTTCTTGAGCGCGGCAAAAGTCGGCTCACCGGTGCAATGTCCCGGGGCTACGCTGTCCACCTTGAACCTGTCCTTGAGGGCGGTAACGACTTTCGCGATAGCTTCGTCAGGTGCGACGACCAGATGAAATCCTCCCGCGACGAGATGAATCCTGGGATTGATACCCGTCGCCGCTTCGACGATGCGCTCGATCCCGGGGTGCGAGCAACCGACCAGAAGGACCATGCCGTCGGCCGTGTTGACAGCCAAGGACAGCTCTTTGAGTTCTCTCGTGCCCGGTGCATCGGAAATCAGCGAGATAAGTGTGATACCGGGAGCGATCTCGGTGGTCTGATCGATCAGTTCGAAGTTCGCATGGGCCCATGCCGTGCCGAACTTCATCACCGCGGGCGGCTTGCCTGCATAGTACCGCATCTCCGGCGGCAAGGCCTCGTCCTTGCGGTAGAAGCCGGACGGCAGAGACGAGCCGTAGATGCCAAATCCTTCCTTTGGCGCGTAGATCTTGACGGTCGGATTGATGCTCAGGAGGTAGGACAAGCCCGCCATATGATCGGAGTGGCGGTGCGACAGAACGACAAAGTCGAGGTCCGAGAGATCAACTCCCTTGGCCTTCACGTTCGCCGCGAAGATTTCGGGATCGTTACCCGTATCGAACAGGATGCGTTTTCCCGCGATTTCGACAAGGGCGGAGAAACCCCAGTCCTTTGTCATCGCCTCATCTGTGCCGAAGGCGTCATAGAGAATGGTGATCTGGTCTTTCGCATCAGCTGCCGCGCTTCCCGTAAGTCCGGTCGCGTAAACGCTGGAGGCGATCAGTGCGGCAAGAAGGCTGTCCCTGATGTTCATGGAAGCGTCTCCTGTTGTCGTGCAAGACATACAACGGGAACGAGGGCGGCTCCGAGAGCCGTCCAAACTGGCTCTCGACGGAAGATCGGAGCCGGACACAGATCCGCTGGCCGCTTGACGCTGTGCCTGTGGTGGAGCCTAGCACAATCTGAGAGAGACTTGGAGACCTTCGCTGGGTGTGGCCAGTCGGGAACCAGATATTCTGGTCGCAGCAAACGGCACGCCGCCACCCTCTAGATCTTTGTCAGCCCACAATTGGCTGCCAGCCGCACCAGCTGCGCATCCGTGCGTGCGCCGGTCTTGGTCTTGATCAGATAGTGATAGTTCTGCACCGTCTTGACGCTGAGATTGAGATGCGTTGCGATCTGTTCGGTCGTGGCGCCGCCGGCGAACTGGCGCAGTATCTCGATCTCGCGTTCTCCCAATTGGTCCAGCGCCGAGCCCGCTGACAGGCTGTCCTCGGCCAGGATGTGCGCGATGTCGTCGCTCATGGCGCGCTCGCCGCGCGCAACGCTGCGGATCGCGGCGACGACCGCGGACGGCTCGCTGCTCTTGGTGACGAAGCCGCTGGCGCCGGCATGGAAGGCTGCCTTCACCAGCACGGCCTCGTTGTGCATGGTGAACACGAGGATCCGCGCCCGCGGGCTGCGCGCGCGGATGTTGCGGATGGCTTCCAGCCCGCTCGCGCCGGGCATCGAGATATCCAGCAAGACCACGTCGGGATCGCGCGCCTTGAAGGCGCCGTAGGCATCCGCGGCGTTGTCGGCTTCCGCCACGACATGCAGATCGCCCTGGCTTTCCAGCACGCGCCGATAGCCTTGCCGCACGATCGGATGGTCGTCGACCAGCAGCACGGAGATGCCTGTTGCCGTAATCTCGTTCATCCCGGCCTCACGCGGCGAGCGGGATGGTGGCGGCGACGCTGAGTCCGCCGCGGGCGGGCAGGATCGAGAATGATCCGCCGGCCGCTGCGACGCGCTCGCGGATGCCGGTGAGGCCGAAGCCGGTCGACTGCGCAACGCGTGCCGCGTTGCCGCCGCCATCGTCCTCGACGCGGATCAGCAACGCATCGTCGTCGCCCGTGCGCCGCTCGACGTGCAGAGAAATCTCGCGTGCCGTGCCGTGGCGCAACGCGTTGGTCAGGCATTCCTGCGCGACGCGATAGGCGGTGGTGGCGGCCGGGCCGCTGATGTCGGTGAGGTCGCCCTTGAGATCGAGCTGGATCGTCGGCCGCGCCGCGCTCTGCGAGCGCCAGCTATCCACCAAATTCACGAGGCTCGCCTCCAGCCCAAGCTCGGCGGGCAGGGGATTGCGCAGGCGCTTCAGCGCGTCGCGCAGCGAGGCCATCAGATGATGCGTGGCCTGCGAGATCATCCGCGCGTCCTGCACGATGTCGCTGTGCTTGTCTGCCTTCGTGCTCGCCGTCTCGATGGTGTTGGCGAAGGCGAGGATGGCCGAGAGATTTTGTCCGAACTCGTCGTGCAGCTCGCGGGCGAGCGCGCGGCGTTCGTCGTCGCGGATCTCGATCAGGCGCCGCGTCAGCGCCGCGCGCTGTTCGGTCGCCTCCTCCAGCCGCGCGCCGAGCTCGCCGACGGCGCTGCCGATCATCGCCAGCTCCATCGAGCGGAAGCGCGGCAGTTTCGTGCGATACTGACCGCGCGCCATGCGCTGCAGGGCGGTCACGATCGTGCGCGCCGGCGCCAGCGCATGTGCAATCGCGAGCGAGGCCAGGAGCGCGATCGCTGCCGCCATCAAAAGCGCGACGTCGATCACGTTGAGGATGTATTCCCAGGCGAGCGAGATGGCGGCCGCTTCATCCGGCGTCGCAACCACCGCTCCGGCGGTCGCCGCGCGGGGACTGACCGGCCGTATCACTTCGGCATGGCTGCCGAGGAAGGTCGGCACGATCGACGCGAACCAGCGCGGCGGCGTCTTGCCCAGCCCCTCACTCTGGCCGCAGAGCGGCTTTTCGAAGGCGATGGCCGGTTGGAATTCGACGCAGACGCCGGGTGAGATCAGCTTCATCGTCTCCAGCGTGCGCCACTCCGGAACCGGCAGAAGTTGCTCGCGTGTTCTGCTGCTACGCAACAAGAATTCGTGCCAGTACAGAGCCTGAAGCGCTTGGGCGACCCGCTGCGCCGAGGCCGCAGTCGCCCGGTCGACGCTGCGATAGGCGTCGAACGTGGCCCAGATGGTCGCCGCGCCAAGGCAGAGGGCGACGATGAGAAACAGACGGGCGACAAGCTGAAGCACAAGGCGCATGCGATCACCCCAAAGTTTGGTAAGGTCAGCCTAACAACGCCGCCGCGCCTTGCCAATTGCGAGGCACGGCAAGATTGAATCTCGGGCAAATTTCCCAAGCCGGATTGGGCATGGCTCTTTGGACCGGGCGCGGCGGCTTTGATCTAATGGGCGGAATTCACGGCCAGGAGCGGTGCAGCATGAGTTCGATGACGATTGGGCCGATCGCGGGGCCTGCTGCCGACCCATCCGAGCGTAGCGCGCTCCTGTTCTGGATGATCTTCACCGGGCTTTCGATCTTCGCCGTCGTGCTGTTGTGGCGGTTCGGCCTGATCCGTCTGATGCTGACCTCGGACCGGACCTACATTTCCAGCTTGATCGCGCTGCTCTATGTCCTCACCTGCGGTCATTGCTTCCTGCGCACGCGGGCCATTGCCCGCGAGGGCGCGGCGGCCCGGCGCTGCCGCGCGGTGCTTGCGGCGCCCGAGGGCGGCAGGGCGCTCGACGCCGGCGCAGCCGAGCTGGCACGCGGGCTGGTGCGGGACCACATCGAGAGCCTCGTGACCAAGGCCGCGGCGCAGGACTACCGGCCTGTCGACCAGACGCTGTTGCTGCGAACGCTCGCCGACCGCCTGCGCGGTTCCAACGGCTTCGGCGCCTTCGTCTCGGACACGCTGATGAAGCTCGGCCTGCTCGGCACCATCGTCGGCTTCATCATCATGCTGGCGCCGATCGCGGGGCTGGATGCCGCCGACAAGGTCGCGATGCGATCCTCGATGGGGCTGATGAGCGACGGCATGGCGGTCGCGATGTACACGACGCTGGCGGGCCTGGTCGGTTCGATCCTGGTCCGCATCCAGTATTACATGCTGGATGCCGCGACCCAGAAGGTATTCTCGGATGCGGTGGTGCTGACCGAGACCTATGTGACGCCGGTGCTGGAGCGCAAGGGTTCTGGAATCAAGGGCGCTGGAATCGCGACATGATGGATGATTTCGGTCTCTATCCGCGCGAGGAGCCGTTCGATCCCCTGGGCGTGATGCTGTTCAAAGCGCTCCAGGTGATCGCTTTCCTGTTCTTCCTGGCGCTGCTCGCGGTCTCGCCGGACGCCAAGGACGGCAAGATCGATTCCAAGGCAGAGTTCATGATCACGCTGGACTGGCCGGACAGCCACCCCGACGATCTCGACCTGTTCGTGCAGGATCCCGTGGGCAATATCGCCTGGTATCGCCACCGCGAGGCCGGCTTCCTCACGCTCGACCGCGACGATCGCGGCGGAGCCAACGACTTCATCATGGTCAACGGCAAGAAGATTGCCTCGCCGATCCGCGAGGAGATCGTCACGGTGCGGGGCATCGTTCCCGGCGAATACACCGTCAATGTCTCACATTTCGTCGCCACGACCGGCGAGCCCGTGACGGCCAATGTGAAGGTGCAAAAACTCAATCCGACGGCGCAGGTGATCTTCGATAACAAGTTCACGGTCGATCACACCGGCGACGAGAAGACCGCGGTGCGGTTCCGGCTCGACGCCGAAGGCAAGGTCGTCAATGTGGACCAGCGGCCGAAATCGCTGCTGGAGACCTTCCGCAGCGGCTGGCGCAACGGCGCCGATCTCGACCCGAACACCGGCGTGAGCAGGAACGCTGTGAGGGTGCGCCGTGACTAGCCTGCAGACGGTCATCCTCACGCTATCGATAGCCTACGCCGTCATCGGCGCGCTGCTGCTGGTCGTGCTCGTCTATGCGCGGCTGCACTGGTCAATCAAGGCCGTTGCCGTGGTCGTGACCAGCGCCTTCTATGTCGTCAGCTTCACGGAAATGCGCGGGCTGCTCGGCTGGGCCAGCGCCGACCGGCTGCCGGCCTCCTTCAAGCTGCTGAAGGCCCGCATCGTCGAGCCGCATTCGCTGGAGGGCGATCCCGGCTCGATCTATCTCTGGGTCGAGCAGCTCGACGAGGACAATCGGCCGAGCGGCATCCCGCGCGCCTTTCGTGTGCCCTACAATGACAGGCTGGCCGACAAGACCCATGCGGCGGAGAACGAGATCGCGCTGGGACATCCGCAAGGCGGCCGGGCCGCCGATTTTGGCGGCGGCGATGGCAGCCTCATCGACATGGTCAGGGAATATGTGACGCCTAAGACCATCATGGAGACGAGCGGAGGCGATTCCTCGACCGGCGAATTCCTGGCACCCCCGGCCGGCGCGCAGGGCGCCGTGTTCACGCCGTTGCCGCCGCCCCGGATGCCGCCGAAGGACGAGCAATAGGCTCTTCACCATCGCGACAGGGCAGTGCTGGCAAACTGCGCTCCGCTGGCGCATGTTCTTGACCTCCCTCAATTTGGCCTTATCGGCTCCCAATAAGGTTCGAGGGTGGAGGGTGCGTGCTTCTCGCTGTCTTCTCGGATATCCACGGCAACCGGCAGGCGTTCGAGGCGTGCCTGAAAGTCGCGCGGGCGCGTGGCGCCGAGCGCTTGATCCTGCTTGGCGACTTCGTCGGCTATGGCGCCGATCCGGAATGGGTGGTGGATACCGCGATGGAGCTCGTTGCCCAAGGCGCCGTCGCCGTGCGCGGCAATCATGACCAGGCGGTGAATTCCTCGGCCGAGACCATGAATGCCGAGGCGCAAATCGCGATCGAATGGACCCGCGGCCGGCTCGACACCGCGCAGCGGCGGTTCCTGGCGGAATTGCCGATGCTGGTGGAGGACGGCGATCGCCTGTTCGTGCATTCGGAAGCCTCGAGCCCCCGAAGCTGGCACTATGTCCGATCGACCGCCGACGCCGCCAAAAGCCTGATCGCGACGCCGGCTCATGTCACGTTCTGCGGCCACATCCACCGCCCGGCGATCTATTCGATGTCGGTGACGGCGAAGATGTCGGGGCTCGTGCCCAAGACCGACGTCTCCGTACCGCTGCTGCGCGGGCGGCAATGGCTTGCGGTGCTTGGCTCGGTCGGCCAACCCCGCGATAGCGATCCATCCGCGGCTTTCGTGCTGTTCGACACCGTCTCGTGCCAGATCACCTATTGCCGCGCGCCCTACGATGTCGAGACGGCCGCGAACCGGATCCGCGAGAACGGCCTGCCGCATTGGCTCGCCGACCGGCTGTCGCAGGGGCGCTAGAGGCCGATGCCGAAACCCCTCGTCAAATCAGGCGCAGAGATCGACGGCTACACGATCGGCGAATGCGTCCATGCCGGCGGCATGGCGACGCTGTGGACGGTCACCCGTCCCGGCCTCGACGTGCCGCTGCTGATGAAGATTCCGCGGGTGTCGGAGGGCGAAGACCCCGCGGCGATCGTCTCCTTCGAGATGGAGATGATGATCCTGCCGCGGCTGGCCGGGCCGCACGTGCCCTCATGTTTCGGCACCGGCGACTTCGCCCACCAAGCCTATGTCGTGATCGAGCGCATCTCCGGGACCACACTCTACAAGCGGCTGCCCGACCTGCCGCTGCCATATGACGAGGCGCGGCAGCTCGTCGCCAGGATCGCGACGGGGCTCGCGGATCTGCACCGGCAGAACGTGATCCATCACGACATCAAGCCGAGCAGCATCATGTTCCGCGAGAGCGGCGAGGCGGTGCTGATCGACTATGGCCTGTCGCATCACAACCATCTGCCGGACCTGTTGCAGGAGGAATTCCGCCTGCCTTACGGCACTGCGCCCTATATGGCGCCGGAACGGTTGTCAGGGGTGCGCGACGATCCGCGCAGCGATCTGTTCTCGCTTGGCGTGCTGCTCTATTTCTTCACGACCGGCGAGCGGCCGTTCGGCGAGGGCGAGACGCTGCGCGCGATGCGGCGCCGGCTGTGGCGCGATCCGCACCCGCCGCGCTCGCTTCGCGCCGACTATCCGCCCTGGCTCCAGGAGGTGGTGCTGCGATGCCTCGAGATCGAGCCGGTGCGGCGCTATCCGACCGCGTCCCAGCTCGCCTTCGATCTCACCCATCCGGACCAGGTCAGACTCACCACACGCTCGGAGCGGATGAAGCGCGATCCGTTAAGCGTCGCTTGGCGGCGCCGCTTCAACCAGGGCGTCATGCAGCCGCGCGCGAAATCGGATGTCGCAGCCCAGATCGCATCAAGCCCGATCCTCGCGGTCGCGCTCGACACGGTGGAAGGCGCCCCCGAGCTGAACGAAGCGTTGCGCGTCACGACCGAGCGTATTCTCGCCACGCTGCCGTCGGCGCGGCTCGCCTGTCTCAACGTGCTGAAGCTCAACCGCATCGCGATCGACAGGACGCTGGATGAGCAGGGCTCCAATAAGCATATCGACCGCTTGGTGGCGCTCAGACACTGGGCCACGCCGCTCAAGCTGGATGAAAGCCGGCTGTCGGCTCACGTGCTGGAAGCCGTCGACCCCGCCGCGGCGATCCTGGAGTTTTGCGAGGTCAACCACGTCGACCACATCATCATCGGTGCGCGGCAGGGCTCGTTCAGGCGCACGCTGCTCGGCAGCGTCTCGGCCAAGGTGGCCTCGGAAGCGGCCTGCACCGTCACCGTGGTCCGGCCGCCGCGAATGGCTGCGGATGCGGGCGAGGAGGCCGGATAGGGCCGCGCTCTGGATCCTGGAGGTTCAGGCCGCGTGAGCGGTGTGGACGGAGCGCTTGCGACGGATCGGCCAGGAGAATTGCGGGCCGGGCTCGCCGTGATCCGCGCTGCCGCCGAAGAACTGGATGATCTCGCGGCAGGGCTCGCAGTTGAACAGGTTACGCGACGCGGATGCCTTGGTCATTTCCTTCAGGCAGTTCGGGCAATGCGGCTTCATGAGTTTGGTCCAGAAAAGAATTCAATGCCGGCGCGGTGACCGGAGCGGGTGATCCAGGTCCGTCTCGGGCCCGGTGTCGTCGCGCATCTCGCCTTCGGTGCGTTCGAGTCGACCGAAGAAAAAATCGAGATCAGGATGCGGGCGCCGCGGGATGCGGCACCGGCGCTTCGGTTGACGTTTCACAAGCGCGATCTGCATGGGGTCAGGCCCGATACCAGTCGCGACGAGCGATGCGGGCCGAGCGTAGCGAGACCTTCACCGGTCCGGCCGATGGACCAAACACAACAAACGCACAAAAACCAAGCCACAACGCCACGCCAGTCCAAACCAGGGTCGTCGTCATGATGTGCTCCCGCGAAACAGGCAAGAATCACTAGCGGTGATTTGCGCGAATCAGGGAAGCCCGGAGGAGTACGGATCAAGGTTGCAAATTTAGGCATTGCGCGCCGCAACACCCGTAGAAGCCGCAGTCGGCGGAGCCGAGCGGGCCCTCAGATCGCCTCGCCGCGTGCACCCGCGGCGGCGTTGCGTATTGCGGCGATGTTGGTCTTGTAGGCGTCCTGCGTGCCGCCCCTGAATACGGACGTGCCGGCGACGAAGGCGTTGGCCCCGGCTGCAGCCAGGGGACCTGCGACGTCGGCCCCGACGCCGCCATCGACCTCGATGTCGATCGGACGGCCCGCTGTCATGGCGCGGATGTCGCGGATCTTGCCGATCGCGGAGGGGATGAAGGCCTGGCCGCCGAAGCCGGGATTGACCGACATCACCAGCACGAGGTCGACCAGGTCCAGGACGTATTCGAGCGTGCTGATCGGCGTGCCCGGATTGAGCGAAACGCCGGCCTTCTTGCCGAGTGCGCGGATCGCCTGAAGCGAGCGGTGCAGATGGGGACCGGCCTCGGCATGCACGGTGATGTGGTCGCAGCCGGCTTTCGCGAAGGCCTCCAGATAGGGGTCACAGGGCGAGATCATCAGATGCACGTCGAAGATCTTCTTGGTGTGCGGGCGCATCGCCTTGATGACGTCGGGGCCATACGAGATGTTGGGAACGAAGTGCCCGTCCATGACGTCGAGATGGATCCAGTCGGCTCCGGCGGCGTCCACGGCGCGCACCTCCTCGCCGAGCCTGGAGAAATCCGAGGCCAGTATCGAGGGCGCGATTGCCAGGGGGCGGGGGACGAAGGCTTGGGTCATGGCGGTTTCCCGTGGCGGCCGTGAAAGATGGACTCGCCTAACATGGGCCCCTCAGCCGGGCAATGCAGGGGCGGCGTGCTTCCTGTGGGCGGAAATTTCTGCCGCGACCGGCATGAATTGCCGGTGTTCCCGGGCCGTGCAAAGTGTGGTGAAAGCGGATTTCATTGAGCTTTTTGCGCTGGCACGGCGTTTGCTGACTTGACCTGAACAGAACATTGGCCGCGGCATGCCGCATCGGTTGGAGTTGTGCAATGTTGTTCGCTCTTGGGGCCGTATCGAGCGCGCTCGACGCGATCCAGTCGCTGACAAATTCGAAATCGTCCTCGTCGACGCAGAAGACGGGGTCCTCGCAAAAGCCTCCGACCAATCCGTTCGCGATCGACAGCGGCAGCAACAGCACGACCGGCGCGACCTCGTCGGTCAATGCGGGCAAAACACCGCAGATCTCGCCGGAGACGATGAACGCGCTGTTCGCAGCGCAGAGCCAGTCGACGGACGGCACTGGCAGCGCCGCCAACTCGACCTCGTCGACCTCGACATCCTCGTCCTCGACGCGCCGCGATGCCGCCCTGAAGGATCTGTTCTCGCAGATCGATGGCGATGGCGACGGCAAGATCACCAAGTCGGAATTCGAGAATGCGCTCGGCGCTGGTGGCACCAACCTCGCGCAGGCCGACGACGTTTTCTCGAAGCTGGATTCGAATACCGACGGCAGCGTCAACCTCGATGAGATGTCGAAGGCGCTGAAGAGCGGCCACCACGGCCACCATCACGCGCAGGGTGCCGGCGATGCCTCCGGCAGCGGCTCGGATTCCTCCTCGCCGTCCAGCGGCGGCTCGACCTCGACTTCGACGACCGGCGCCGACGGTTCGACCACCACCACCGTCACCTACGCCGACGGCTTCAAGATGTCGACGACGGTCCCGGGCGCCTCCAGCTCTTCGAACGGGGCGGGCGGGCGCAATTCGCCCTATGATTGGTTCGGGCAGATGATGCAGCGCCAGGCGCAGGCTTCGGCGGGATCATCGGGGTCATCGACGTCGATGACAGTGTAGCCGTGCTCACGGTTAGCCGGCATATTCGTGCGTGATGTCACGATAGGCATACCGGTCACGAATTTCCTGGTTGAAGAACGTACCCTTTGAGCGCGCGTTCCTGAACGCCGCGGCGACCTCGGGCGGGACGTCCTCGTAGACATAGAGCCGTCCGCTGACGAAAGTCACCTTCAGTTCGCGCGTCTCGGGCGCATAACGGAAAAACCGGATCACGGAAGACGGCATGGCGGTGCACCTTGGCCCGCCAGGGTAACGCGCTGTCCGCCGTTTCGTTTCTAAAGCGCGATGAGATTCTGAATCGTGATCGCGCTTTAGGTTCTTGTTTGAGCATGATCTTTCCGGAAAACCGCTTCGCACTTTTCCGATCATGCTCTAGCCGAACCGATCCTTCCACGCCGGCATTGCGCCGGCAAACGGCAGGGCCGTCGCATTGTAGACGCCGCGAGCGATCGCGCGTGCGACCACGTTGGCGGCGATCGTTCCGAGCTCGGTGAGGCCGACCAGCGGCTCGATCGGCTTCTCGCCCGTTGCGGCGGCGAACAGCACGTCGCCGTCGGTCGGGGCATGCACCGGATAGATCGCGCGGGCGAACCCGGTATGCGCGATCATCGCAAGCCGCTTGGCCTGGGCCTTGGTCAGCATGGCATCGGTAACGACGAGGCCGATCGTGGTGTTCTCACGTGCGCTCGCGGCCGGTCCGCCCTTGATGCGCATCGCCAGCATGTCCGGCGTGAACACGGACGGCAGCCCGCGCCCGCCGAACTCGCCGTTCTCCTCGAACGGCGCAGCCCAGAACCAGGGCCCTTCGCCAACAGTTGTGCTGCCGACCGCGTTGACGACCATGATCGCGGCGACCTTGATGCCATTGGCCAGGACCGCGGAGGCCGACCCCAGTCCACCCTTGAAGGTCGCGGTGGTGGCACCGAGGCCGGCGCCGACGCTGCCGAGTGCGAAATCGTCGCTGGCGGCCAACGCTGCGGCGTAGCCGAGATCGCGATAGGGCGCGAAGCGTCCCCAGGCCTTGTCGCCACCGTTGAGCAGGTCGAAAACGATTGCGCCCGGGACGATCGGAATCACTGCCTCGCGAATCCGCAAGCCACGGCCTTGTTCGGCGAGCCAGGCCTGGATGCCGCCGCCGGCGTCGATTCCAAAGGCTGAGCCGCCGGACAGCGCAATGGCGTCAACGCGATCGACGGTGCTGGCGAGGTCGAGCAACGCGTCTTCGCGCGTGCCGGGTCCGCCGCCGCGAACATCGATGGCCGCAACCGCGGGGGCGTCGAAGATGATCGCGGTCGTGCCAGTGGCGATTTTCGCGTCCTCGGCATGGCCGACGCGGACGCCGGCGATATCGGTGAGAAGGTTTTTCAAGGCGGCTCCGCAGGCTGAAAGGCGTCCGCTTCAGCGATATCGCAGGGATGCCGCAGGCTCAACCCGCGAGCGCGGTCCTCAGCATCTTGGCGAGCTCGGACTTGCGGTAGGGCTTTGCCAACAGCAGCACGCCGGAATCGAGCCGCCCGTGATGGACGATGGCGTTCTCGGTGTAGCCCGAGGTGAACAGCGTCTTCAGGTCGGGGCGGCGGCGAGCCGCCTCATCGGCGAGCTGGCGGCCGTTCATGTTGCCGGGCATGATGACGTCCGTGAACAGCAGGTCGATGTCCTTGTCGGCGTCGATGATGACGAGGGCCTCGGCCGCGTTGGCGGCTTCGAGGGCGGTATAGCCGAGGCTCTTGATCTGGGTCACGACATATTGGCGCACCAGCGCGTCGTCCTCGACGATCAGGATTTTTTCGTGACCGCCGGTGACGGGCGCGTTCTGGAGCGCCTCGAATTCGGTCTCCTGCACGCCGCTCGAGCGCGGCAGGTAGATCTTCACGCTCGTGCCGTGGCCTTCCTCGCTGTAGATCTTGATGTGTCCGCCGGACTGCTTGACGAAGCCGAACACCATGCTGAGCCCGAGGCCGGTGCCCTTGCCGACCTCCTTGGTGGTGAAGAAGGGATCGAACACCCGGTCGATCAACTCCGGCGGGATTCCGGAGCCGGTGTCGCTGACGGCGATCATGACGTAATTGCCAGCCACCACGTCGGGATTCATGCTGGCATAACCGTCGTCGAGGAAGATGTTGCGCGTCTCCAGCACCAGCGTGCCGCCGTCGGGCATCGCATCGCGCGCATTCAGCGCGAGATTGAGGATCGCGGTGGAAAGCTGGCCCGGGTCGATCAGTGCCGGCCACGCATCCTCGGTGAGTTGCGGCATGATGGTGATCTGCTCGCCGAGCGTGGGATGCAGGAGCTTTGCGGCCTCGAGCGTCAATGCGTTGACGTCGATTTCGCGCGGCTGGAGCGGCTGCTTGCGGGCGAAGGCGAGCAGATGCTTGGTCAGTTGCGCGCCGCGCTCGGCGGCGTCGTCGATCAGCTTGGTGATGGCGGCGAGCTCGGGACGGTCAGCGACCGCGTCCGCCAGAATACCGATCGTGCCGGTGATGACGGTCAGCACATTGTTGAAGTCGTGCGCGACACCGCCGGTCAATTGACCGATGGAATCCATCTTCTGGACGTGCCTGAACTGCGCCTCGGCGGCCTGCTTCTCGGTGAGATCGCGGCCGATGAAGAAATGGCGCTTGACCGGCTCGGACCATGTGCCCATCCAGTTCAGGGTGACCTCGTGACCGTCGTAGTGGTAGTAGCGCGCCTCGAAGCTGCGCTTGACCGCGCCACGCCGCGCCGCGCGCATCTCGTCGCGCGTCTTCTGGAGGTCATCGGGATGAATGAACTCGGTGGCGCTGTGCCCGATCATGTCCTCCGGACTCAGGCCGAGAATGGTCTTCACGCTCGGGCTGACCTGGATGAAATTGCCAAAACCGTCGGTGACCAGGATCAGGTCCTGTGAGGTCTCGAATATCCGCTGCCGCTCCTCGACCTCACGGCGCAGTTTTTCTCGTGCCTGCTTCTCTTCCGTGATGTCGTGGGCGATCTTGGAGGCGCCGATGATCTCTCCGCTGGCTGATTTGAGCGGAGAAACATTGAGGACAACGTCGACGCGCCGGCCGTCCTTGCGGATGCGGACCGTCTCGTGCTGGGCGATCGTTTCGTTGCCGCCGACCCGGTTCAGGATACCCCTGACCTCAGCCTTGCGGTCCTCCGGCACGATGATGTCGATCGGCTGGCCGACGGCCTCCGCGGCGGCATAGCCGAACAGATGTTCGGCGGCCTTGTTCCAGCCCGTGATGACACCGTCGAGCGTCTTCGTGATGATGGCATCATTGGCGGATTCGACGACGGCGCCGTACAGGGCAAGGCGCTTGCCGTAGTAGTCGCGATCCAACGCCGACTGCTGGCGCAGCCTGCCGACGAGACCCAGCGTATGCGCCTGGAGGCGGACATTTTCGATCAGGAGCACCGCAAGCACGAAGGTCGCCGCGCAGAGGCCGTAGACACGACCGCCGTAGAAGCCGAGATCGAAGCGCTCGACGTTGACGATCGCCGACAGCGCGATGTCGAACAGCCACGCGCACATCACAACCATGAGCCAGACGTCGATGACCGAATGCGGACGGCGGAACCACAGCGAGACCAGCGCGGCGAAGCTCAAGGACCAGACAAAGGACACCACGCCGATCATGATCTGCGTGTAACGGCCATCGCGCAGCAGGACCGGAAGCAGGTCGTGCTGGGCAGTGACGATCGAGGTCAAAACGATCATGACCGCGACGACGCCGACCACGCTGGCGTAGATCGCCTTGCTTGCCGAGCCCATCTGGGCGCCGCCGTCGGCCTCCTTCAGCCAGGCGTAGGCCAGCACGCAGAGCGGGAAGCCGCCGTGCCAGATCATGTAGAGCCAGACCGTGGTCTGCTGGTTGGCTCCCAGCAGCCCGGTCGGCGAAAAAAGTCCGGGGAAGGTGAGGGCATGGACCACGGCCGCGGCGGCGGTGAACAGATAGCCCGTCGCGAGCACGAGCAGCGCGCGGGTCCTGAGCACCGCAAACTGCGACAACAGCAGGACCGCGGTGACGATGTCCGCGACCACGAGGGCGGATTGATAGCTCGCGACAAAGGCTGGCACGGGCAGCAGCGAGATACCTGCGAAGGGCACGGCCATTGCGAACAGGATCGAGGAGACGCCCACGATCGCCAATGCTGCGGCGCGGTCTTTCGGGGTGGCCGGCAGCGTCGAAAGGAATGTGTTCCGATCGGTCGGCGCGGACACGTGCAGCTCTCGCAGATCGGTTTTGAGCATCTTTGCCAATCTCATTTGGCCCAATGAATTTCCGTCCATGGTAGCGGGTTCTGGGCACGCATCATGACAAAACCGGTCGCGACTCAACCGAAGGTTACAGCTTACTTAATTTAATAGGGAGCGCGCACGGGGGATCGGGTAAGATGCGCTTTACTGGACGGTGCCATAATGCTCTCCCGCCGCTACGGGTTCCAGGTTTGAATCAAGCATTTTGAATTCAGGATCCGGGAGTTGTTCCCTATGCCCCGCGTTCTCATCATCGACGACCAGAAGGACGTCCGGGCGATGGTCGCGATCGTGCTGCGCGTCAACCGTTACGACGTCGTCGAGGCCGATAGCGGCGCAGCCGGGGTGAAAGCCTTCACCGAAGCCTGCTTCGACGCGGCAATCGTGGACATTTTCCTCGGCGATACCAGCGGCGTCGAGGTCATCTCGACCCTGCGCGAGCTTGCACCCGGCCTGCCGGTCGTTGCCGTGTCGGGGATGACGGCGCTGGACTTCATGGAACAATCGCCCCACCTCGCCAACGTGGTCTGCCTGCAAAAGCCGTTTCGGCCGAACGATCTTCTTCAGGCACTGCGGAAGGCCAAAGCCGCGGTGGACGGCGCGCTCCCCGCAGCCGTCTGACCCTGACGCAGGAAGAAACGCCCCGGGCAAGCCGGGGCGCGATGACGATTGGAGGAGGCCTTCAGGCCTCGGCAAGCGTGCTTAGGTGCCGTTGCCGCTGATCGCGGCGTAGCCGCCCTTGGCGTCCCATTTGTAGACGACGTAGTCGAGCTGCTTGATATCGCCCTTGGAGTCATACTCGATCGGACCGATCACGGTGTCCCACTTGCCGGCCTTGATGGCCGCCATGACCTTCTTGGCATCGGTGGTGCCGGCCTTCTTGGCCGCCTGCGACCAGACCTGCATCGCCGCGTAGGTGTAGAGCGTGTAGCCCTCGGGGTCGATGTTCTTGGCCTTGAAGGCCTCGACGATCTTCTTCGCGGTCGGCTTGTTGCGCGGATCGGGGCCGAAGGTGAACAGCGTGCCTTCGCCGGCCGGGCCGGTGATGGAGGCGTATTCCTTGTCGGCGAGCGCGTCGCCGGCCATCAGCACCGTCTTGAGGCCCTGGTCGCGCATCTGGCGCAGGATCAGGCCGCTCTCCTGATGGTAGCCCCCGACATAGACGAGATCGATGTTGTCGCGCTTCAGCCGCGAGACGATCGCGTTGAAGTCCTTGTCGCCCTTGTTGTAGGACTCGTACATCTTCTCGGTGACGCCGGCCTTGTTGAGCGCCTTCTTGGTCTCGTCCGCAAGACCCTTGCCGTAGGTGGTCTTGTCGTTGAGGATGGCGATATTCTTGCCCTTGTAGTTCTTGGCGATGTACTGGGCGGCGACCAGGCCCTGCTGATCGTCGCGGCCGCAGACGCGCGCCACGTTCCACAGTCCGCTATCGGTGAACTTCGGATTGGTGGAGGCGGGAGTAATCTGGAGCACGTTGCCGTCGGCATAGGCTTCCGACGCGGGGATCGACGACGACGAGCAATAATGCCCGGCCACGAACGGGATTTTCGCGCCGGCGATCTTCTCGGCGACCGAGCGTGCCTGCTTCGGATCGCAGGCGTCGTCCTCGATGGACAGCGCGAGCTTCTTGCCGTTGACGCCGCCGGCGGCGTTGATGTCGGTTACGGCCATCTCGGCGCCGTTCTTCATCTGGCGGCCAAAGGCGGACTCGCCGCCGGTCATCGGACCTGCGACTGCGACGGTGAGATCCTGCGCGAATGCCGCGCTCGACAGCGCGATCGATGCGCCGAATGCCAGACCGATGAGCTTCAGTGATTTCATGAGATACCTCGAGGGTGGTCGCCTGTGGAAGTTACCGGGCATGCCCGGTTCAAACCGGCGCCATTCTTGAATGAATTCGAGGAGAAGTCACCGGCAAAATACGGGCATTGGCAGAGATATCGCCAAATTCGGCCGCACGGGCTCGTCTTGGGCCGCCTCAGCCGTGCCGGCCGCCTTCCAGGTAGGCGGCGCGAATCTCGGGGCGCTGCAACAACTCGGCACCGGTCCCGGCCAGCGTGATCAGGCCATTGACCATGACATAGCCGCGATGGGCGAGCTTGAGCGCGTGGTTGGCGTTCTGCTCGACGATCAGCACGGTCAGGCCGTCCTGCCGGTTCAGAGTGCGGATCGCATCGAAAATCTGGCGCGCGATCAGCGGCGCCAGACCGAGCGAGGGCTCGTCGAGCAGGAGCAGGCGAGGACGGCTCATCAAGGCGCGACCGATGGCCAGCATCTGCTGCTCGCCGCCGGACAGGGTTCCGCCACGCTGGGCGTAGCGTTCCTTCAGCCGCGGAAACAGCGTGAACACGCGTTGTAGCGTCGCCTCGCGTTCGGCGTCAGTGCATTCGGTGGCGTCCGCCCCCATCTGGAGATTTTCCGCCACGCTCATGCGCGGGAAGATGCGGCGGCCTTCCGGCGATTGCGCGATGCGCAAATGCGCGATCTCGTGGGTGGGCACTTCGGTGATGTCGCGGCCTTCGTACAGGATCTGGCCGGCGCGAGCGCGCGGCTTGCCGAATATCGTCATCATCAGCGTCGACTTGCCGGCACCGTTGGCGCCGATCAGCGCCACGATCTCGCCGGCATTGATCTCGAGGTCGACGCCCTTCAGCGCCTCGATCTTGCCGTAGGCGGCGCGAAGGCTGCGGATCGCGAGCAGGGCAGTGGGCGCTGTCACGACCCGCTCTCCATCACGGCCGCCGCCTCTTCCTCATCGGTGCCGAGATAAGCGGCGATCACCTTCGGATCGTCGCGAACCTCGCGCGGGGAGCCTTCAGAGATCTTCACACCGTGGTCCATCACCACGATGTGGTCGGAGATCTCCATCACCACAGACATGTCGTGCTCGATCAGCAGGATCGAGGTGCCGAGTTCGTTGCGGATCGACAGCAGCAGCTCGCTCAGGGCGGCACTCTCGCGCGCATTGAGGCCGGCGGCGGGTTCGTCCAGGCACAAGAGCGCGGGCTCGGTGCACATCGCGCGTGCGATCTCGAGTCGTCGCTGGTCGCCATAGGCAAAGTTACCGGCGGCATCGTCGGCGCGATCGAGCAAATTGACCCGCTTGAGCCAGTCGGTGGCGAGATCGATCGCGCGCTTCTCGGCGTCGCGATAGACGGGCGCGCCAATGAGCCCGAGCAAGGTGAAGCCGGAGGCGCGCATCAGCGTGTTGTGCTGCGCCACCATCAGGTTTTCCAGTGCGGTCATGCCGGGAAACAGGCGGATGTTCTGGAAGGTGCGGGCGACCTTGGCCTGCTTGGCGATGCGGAAATCGTTCAGCCGCTCCAGCGCGATCACCTTGCCGTCGTCATGGCTGAGGCGGATGACGCCGCCGCTCGGCTTGTAGAACCCGGTGATGCAGTTGAAGACCGTCGTCTTACCGGCACCGTTGGGTCCGATCAGCGCGGTGATCTTCTTCCGCTCGGCAGCAAACGACAGGTCCTGCACCGCGACGATGCCGCCGAAGCGCATGGTGAGCCGGTCAACCTCGAGAATCTGGTCGCGGCTCATCCGTGCCCCTCCTTGACGAGGTCGGATGAGATCGCGTGGGCCTTGGTCAGATACACGGTCGGCGCGCGATGGCCGATCAGGCCGCGCGGCCGCCAGATCATGATCAGCACCATGGCCATGCCGAACACCAGCATGCGATAGCTCTCGAGGCTCCGGAACAGCTCGAAACCACCGATCATGGCGAGCGCTGCGAGCGCGACGCCAAGCTGCGAGCCCATGCCGCCAAGCACGACGATGGCGAGCACCAGCGCCGATTCCTGGAAGGTGAAGGATTCCGGGCTGATGAAGCCTTGGCGGGTCGCGAAGAACGCGCCGGCAAAGCCGCCGAACATCGCACCGGTCGCGAATGCAGTGAGCTTGGTGGTCGTGGTGTTGATGCCGAGCGCGCGGCAGGCGACCTCATCCTCGCGCAGGGCTTCCCAGGCACGGCCGATCGGCAGGCGGCGCAGCCGGATCGTCACCCAGTTGGTGAGCAGCGCGAGCGCCAGGATCAGGTAGAACAGGAAGACGATGCGGTGGGTCGGCGAATATTCGATGCCGAGCCTGGCGGCGAGCCCGTTGTCGCTATTGTCGAGCGGGATGCCGAAGAAGGAGGGGCGGGGAATGCTGGAGACGCCGTTGGGCCCGCCGGTCAGATCCTGCCAATTGATGATGACGAGGCGGATGATCTCGCCGAAGGCGAGCGTCACGATCGCGAGGTAGTCGCCGCGCAGGCGCAGCACGGGGAAGCCGAGCAGCACGCCCCAGAATGCGGCGAGGACGCCCGCTAGCGGCAGGCAGATCCAGAATGACCAGCCGAAATTGGTCGCAAGCAACGCGTAGGAATAGGCGCCGACCGCATAGAAGGCGACGTAGCCGAGATCGAGCAGGCCGGCGAGGCCGACCACGACGTTCAACCCCCACCCAAGCATCACATAGGTGAGCACGAGAATGGCGAGATCGAGGATGTAGCGCTGGTCATGGAAGATCACGGGCACCAGCAGCGTGAAGATCAGGAGCGCCGGTGCGAGATAGCGGCCGAGGAACGACATTCCGCTCCGCACCGCCGGCGGCACCAGCTTCTCGGCGCCGGTCGGACCGATCCATTGCTTGAGCAGCTCGAGCACGATCGAGCCGCCGAATACCGCGGCGACGAGGGAGGCGACCTCGCCGAAGCGCGTCCAATAGGTGAGCTGGCCGTCGGAGCCGGCTTCGGTGCGGACGCCGACCATCAGCGAGAACAGCACCAGCGCGATCAGTGCGTTGAAGCAGGCGGTCTTCAGGAGAGCGGGGATGCCCGATGCAGTCTTGGCCGTATTGATCGAGGGAGTTTTCACGCGCGCGACCGTCAGACTTTTTCGACTTCGGGGCGGCCGAGCAGGCCGGTCGGCATGAAGATCAGCACGACGATCAGGATCGAGAACGCGGCGACGTCCTTGTACTCGACCGAGAAATAGGCCGACCAGAACGTCTCGATCAGCCCGATCGCGAGCCCCCCGAGCATGGCGCCGGGCAGCGAGCCGATGCCGCCGAGTACGGCCGCGGTGAACGCCTTGATGCCGGCGACGAAGCCCATGAAGAAATCGACCAGCCCGTAATAGAGCAGGTACATCAGGCCGGCCACCGCGGCCAGCGCAGCGCCGATCACGAAGGTCATGGAGATGGTGCGGTCGACGTTGACGCCGAGCAGCGCCGCCATGGTCTGGTCCTGCTCGCAAGCGCGCATATCGCGCCCGAGCCGGGTGCGCGACACCAGCCAGGTGAAGATCGCCAGCAGCACGATGGTGGTGATGACCACCACGATCTGGATGTTGGAGAGCTGGATGACGAAGCCATCGGCGCTCTCGTGCAGCGTGTAGCCGCCGGTGATCACCGGCGGCACTGGCTTCACCCGCGCGCCTTGCGCCACCTGCGAATAGTTGGTCAGCACGAACGACATGCCGATCGCCGACAGCATCGGCGCGAGGCGGAAGGAGTGGCGCAGCGGACGGTAGGCAATGCGCTCGATGGTCCAGCCATACAGGGCGGTGATCGCCATCGAGACCAGGATCACGATCAAAAGGATCACCGGGACCGCAGTCAGGCCGGTCGAGACCAGGAGAAGGAAGGTGATCAGGGCGATGAAGCCGCCGATCATGAAGACGTCGCCATGGGCGAAGTTGATCATCCCGACGATGCCGTAGACCATCGTGTAGCCGATCGCGATCAGCCCGTAGATCGAGCCGAGCACGAGGCCGTTGATGAGCTGCTGGGCGAAATAATCCATAGGCTGCCGTACCCAAATCTGACGCGGCTCAAAGGGAGCTCTTCGAGAGAGTGTGCTGGTTTCTTCTCGGGCCCCGGCAGCCCTTAAGCATTCTCGTTTTGTAACAGGAGGGAACTGGCGGCTGCAACCGGCCCCGCCTCCGCATCAAGGCTTTTACAGAGATCATTTGGGCGCTCCGGTTCCCCCGCAAGGGGCGGAACCGGTTCCTCTGGCGCCCAATCGGATGCCTGTCGGGAGCAGTTAAGGTAAACAAAGGGTTTAAATTGCCGCCACAGTCTGATGCGAGTTAGCTCCCGGCAAGGCCTTCCATCGAAGGCGCGGGCCAAGCGAAGCGGGAAGCGGCATGTTCGGAAACTGGCGGATCGGTTCGGTCAACGGCGCACTTCTGGCGACCTATTTCATCCCGGCCTGGACCCTCGTTGCCTTCAACATCATGGTGGCGCCGGTTCACGGCCTTTATGAGCGGCCGAGCGTCGCAGTGGCTCTTTTCCTCAGCGACCATCTCCACATGGCGGGGATGGACACCGTGCGCGCCGCCTGGCTGCTGGCACTGGGGCGGCTGACGGTGGTGGCGTTCTTTGCGATCTACCTTGCGCTGCTCTGCATCCCCCGCGTCCGCAACAACGGCGGCAGCGACGAAGCCCTTGGCATCGCGCTTGCGATCGGCAGCCTGATCTCGTTTGCGAGCATGATCATGGCTTCGAAGGTCGGCGAGATGGCCGCGCTGCGGCTGCACGCCACCGAGCTCCTGCTCCTGCTCGGTGCCGCCATCGTGGTGGTGATCGAACGGCCCGCGGCGGCGCCCAAGATCGTTCAGAAGGCCGTCGAGGCCACCCCGCCGCTAGGTCTTGAGCAGGCCGAGCTCCTGCACAATCGCTGAGGCTTCCTTGACGGCGTGGTTCGCCGCCGGCACGCCGCAATAGATCGCCTGCTGCAGCAGGATTTCCTTGATGTCGTCGGGCGTGAAGCCGCCCTCGGCGAGGGCCGCGCGCACATGCAGGCGAAATTCGTCCCATTGGCCAAGCGCAACCATGGTGCCGATCACCAGCACCCGCCGCGTGCGCTCGTCGAAATGCGGCCGCGTCCAGATCTCGCCCCAGGCGTAGCGGGTGATCATGTCCTGGAAATCGGTGTTGAATGCATTGCGACCCGCGATCGACTTGTCGACCCAGGCATTGCCCAGCACTTTTCGGCGCACGTTCATGCCGGCATCGCGGCGCTTCTGGTCGTCCATGCTGTTCTCCTCCTTCGTCATTGCGAGGAGCGAAGCGACGAAGCAATCCAGTCTGTCACCGCGGAGGGATTTCTGGATTGCTTCGCTGCGCTTGCAATGACGGTTGCGACTAACGTTGCGTCAAAAAGCCCACCACAGCGTCGGTGAACGCGTGCGGCTGCTCGACATTGGAAATGTGGGCGGCGTCGATGATGGTCATGCTCGCGCCGCGAATGTTTGAGCGGATCAATTCAGCCGCCGAAATCGGCGTCGCCATGTCGTGGCGGCCGGCGATCACCAGCGTCGGGCTCTTGATCTTCGGCAGCAGCGCGCGCTGGTCGAGCGTCGACAGCGCCTCGCAGCAGGCGAGATAGCCTTCGACCGGCGAGGCCAGTAGCATCGCCTTCATCCTGGCGGTGATGTCGGGCGCGCGCTCGCGGAAATCCTGGGTGAGCCAGCCGGCAATAACGGCATCGGCGACGGCGGCGATGCCGCCCTTCTTCACGGCGTCGATGCGCTCCAGCCATTTGGTCGGCTCGGCATAGTAGCAGGAGGTGTTGGCGAGGATGAGCTTGCCGAAGCGCTCCGGCGCATTCGCGCCCAGCCATTGTCCGACCATGCCGCCCATCGACAGGCCGCACCAGTGCACTTTCTCGATATTGAGGTCGTCGAGGATCGCCAGCACGTCGCGGCCGAAGCGCTCCATCGTATAGGGGCCTGGCGGAACGTTGGACTTGCCGTGTCCGCGGCGGTCGTAGCGGATGACGCGGAATATCTGCGTCAGTGCCTTCATCTGCGGCTCCCACATCTGCAGCGTGCAGCCGAGCGAGTTCGAGAGCATCAGCGTCGGCCCGCCGTCGCGGCCCTCGACGGAGACGTTGATCAGGCAACCGTCGGCATCGATCATGGGCATGCGGGCGTCTCCGTTTTATTTGCGCTCAGGACTGCTTCATTCGCGTTCGAGGCTGTCGAGCAGGCGGTCGATCAGGGCTTGGGAAGCGCCTTGATAGGCCATCGGCTCGAACAACGCCGCAATTTTCTGTGCCGTAAGATGCGCGGTGACCTGCGAATCAACCAACAACACTTCCCGCAGATGCTTCTTCTCGGCGACCGCGCGCTTGCTCGCGGCTTCAACGAGATGATGCGCATCGCTCTTGCCGATCGTCTCGGCTAGCGCAAAGGTGACCGCTTCCGCCATGATCAGGCCGTGCGTCGCATCGAGATTGCTGCGCATGCGCGCCGCATCGACATCGAGGCCTTCGGCGATATCGACGATCGCCGCGAGGGCACCGGAGGTGACCAGCATCAATTGCGGCAGCGTCGGCCATTCCGCGTGCCACGGGCCGGCGCTGCGCTCATGGTCCTGCACCTGTGCGGCAAAAATCGTCGCGGCGAGCTGGGGTGCCATGGTTGCGCAGCCCAGGGCGCTTGCTGCGGCCACAGGGTTGCGCTTGTGCGGCATGGTCGAGGAGCCGCCGCGGCCTTCGCCGGCAGGCTCGAACGCCTCGGCCACGTCGGTCTGCATCAGCAGCGAGATGTCGCGCGCGATCTTGCCGCAGCTTCCGGCGAGAATCGCAAAGCTCGACGCGGCTTCCGCGATGCGGTCGCGGTGGGTGTGCCAGGGGGCTTCTGGCAGCGGCAGGTTGAGCTCCTGCGCCAATCGCTCGGCGACCGCGAGCCCCTTGTCGCCGAGCGCGGCTAGCGTGCCGGCCGCACCGCCGAATTGCAGCGCGAGGCCTTCGCGGCGCAGCCGCCTGAGGCGGCAGCGGGCGCGGGCAAGGCTTGCGGCGTATTCGGCGGCCTTCAGCCCGAACGGCATCGGCAGCGCGTGCTGGAGCCAGGTTCGCGCCACCATTGCCGTGTTGCGGTGGGCTCGTGCCAGCGCGGCAAAGCCCTTGATGGCGCGGCTGAGATCGGCGTCCAACGCATCGATGCCGGCGCGAAGCGTGAGCATGGTCGCGGTGTCGATGACGTCCTGGCTGGTCGCGCCCCAATGCACGTAGCGGGCGGCCTCGGCGTCGGCCTTGCCGACATTGGCGGTCAGCATCTTGACCAGGGGGATCGCGAGATTGCCGGATCGTGTCGCGGCCTCCGCCAGCGCAGCCGTGTCGAAGGTATCGGCCTTGCACGCGGCTTCGATCGGGCCCACCGCTGACGCGGGAATCACACCCGTTGCCGCCTCGGCTCGGGCCAGGGCTGCCTCGAAATCGAGCATATTCTGGAGGGTCGACCGGTCGTCGCAGACCGCGCGCATGGCCACGCTCGACAGCATCGGCGCGAGCAGGGGGGAGAGGGATGTGCTCATATTGTGCGGGACCTAACCACCATGGCCCGCCTGTGCCAATCCCAAACCGGCGGCGCAAGCTTTTTGCAGTTGCGAATATGCATTGCACGTGACCGAGGGCCACCCTTTCTTTTGCCGCCTCCCTGCGGTACTTGAGCAGCCTTATTAGTTGCGCGATCCAAGTTCGATATCCCGGGAGGCACCCAATGGCCATGACGATGAACGGCGAAGTCCAGCTTGCGGCGCCGCGCGAGGCCGTGTGGGCCAAGCTCAACGATGCCGAGGTGCTGAAGGCCTGCATCCCCGGCTGCGAGGAGCTGGAGAAGACCGACGATGGCGGCTTTCGCGCAACGGCGAAAATGAAGGTCGGTCCGGTGTCGGCGCGCTTCAAGGGCAAGGTCACGCTGTCCGATCTCGACCCGCCGAACGGCTACAAGATCTCCGGCGAAGGCGAGGGCGGGGTGGCCGGCTTCGCCAAGGGTGGCGCCGTGGTCAAGCTTGCGGAGAAGGACGGCGGCACGCTTTTGTCCTACGAGGTCGAGGCGCAGATCGGCGGCAAGTTGGCGCAGCTCGGCCAGCGCCTGATCAATGGCGCCGCCAAGAAACTGGCCGACGAATTTTTCGCGAACTTCGCCAAGGCGGTACAGGGCTGAAGGCCAATACCTCAAGCATTGCGACTTTCGGCATATCGCGTTTTGTCATGGCACCTTGCATTCCCGGTGATGTTGCCCCGGGGCATAATGGCCCATATGATGGGTTGGAATAATTATAAGAACCGCTTCGACGGGACCCGTCGGGGCGCTGATAGAGAGTGCTTATGGCAAAAATCTCCCTCATCGTGAACGGCAATCCTGTCACGGCCAATGTCGATCCCCGCACCCTGCTGGTGCAGTTCCTGCGCGAGAATCTGCGGCTCACCGGCACCCATGTCGGCTGCGACACTTCGCAGTGCGGCGCCTGCGTCGTGCATCTGGACGGCAAGGCCGTGAAGTCCTGCACCACGCTCGCCGTGATGGCCGACGGCCACGAGGTCAAGACGATCGAGGGGTTGGCCGCCGACGGCGCGCCGCTGCATCCGATGCAGGAGGCCTTCCGCGAACACCATGGCCTGCAGTGCGGCTTCTGCACGCCCGGCATGATCATGACCGCGATCGACATCGTCCATCGCAAGGGCAACGAGCTCGACGACCACACCATCCGCGAGGAGCTGGAAGGCAATCTCTGCCGCTGCACCGGCTACCAGAACATCGTCACCTCGATCTCCGCCGGCGCCAAGGCGATGGCGAAATCCGATCTCGCTTAAACCGCGCGCGCACTCTGCGATCAGGACATTCAGATGTACGATTTCAAATACCATCGCCCCGGGACCGTTCGGCAGGCCTCCAACCTCCTGGTGAAGAACGAAGACGCCAAGGTGATCGCCGGCGGCCACACGCTGATTCCCGTCATGAAACAGCGCCTGGCCAGCCCGCCGCATCTGGTTGACCTCTCTCACATCGATGGTCTCAACACGATTGAGATGAAGGGCCGCGCGCTCGTGATCGGTGCCACCGCCAGGCATGCCGAGGTCGCAAGCTCCGCCATCGTCGGCGAGGCGATCCCGGCGCTCGCGAACCTGGCCGGCGGAATCGGCGATCCCGCCGTGCGCCACAAGGGCACGATCGGCGGCTCGCTCGCCAACAACGATCCGACCGCGGACTATCCGGCTGCCGTGCTTGCGCTCGGCGCGACCATCGTCACCAACAAGCGCCGCCTCAAGGCAGAGGAGTATTTCCAGGGCCTGTTCACGACGGCACTCGAGGCCGACGAGATCATCACCAAGGTGATGTTCCCGCTGCCGAAGAAGGCGGCCTATATCAAGTTCCGCAACCAGGCCTCGCGTTACGCGCTGGTCGGCGTGTTCGTGGCGCGGCGTCCCTCCGACGTGCGGGTCGCGGTCACCGGCGCCGGCTCCGAAGGCGTGTTTCGTGTCACCGCGTTCGAGGAAGCCTTGAAGAAGCGCTTCGCCGCGAAGGCGCTTGACGGCATCGAGGTGCCGGCGGACGGCCTCAACAGCGACATCCATGGCAGCGCCGAATACCGCGCGCACCTCATCGGCGTGCTGACGCGGCGCGCCCTCGACGCCGCCAACGCCAAGGAGTGAGTGATCCTCACGCCTCGGCCCAAACTTGTCCCCGGTGAGGGCGTAGCGAGACTGGCTTTTTCATGACCTCAGCGGCCAATACGCCCGGTGCCAACACTTCAGTTGTATTGCCGGCATCGGTCGATTCGATGCTCGAACTCCTGACGTCGCGCGGCTATCTCGCCGAGCGATCGCTGGCCACGGTGACCTATCTGTCGCTGCGCATGGGCCGGCCGCTCTTTCTGGAAGGCGAGGCCGGCGTCGGTAAGACCGAGATCGCAAAAGTGCTGTCGGCGGCGCTGGGGCGGAAGCTGATCCGCCTGCAGTGTTACGAAGGCCTCGACGTCTCCTCCGCGGTCTACGAGTGGAATAGCGCCGCGCAGATGATCGCGATCCGGATGGCCGAGGCCGCCGGCGACACCGATCGCGATCAATTGTCGTCCGACATCTTCGCCGATCGCTACATGATCAAGCGACCGCTGCTGCAGGCGCTGGAGCCCGACGTGGCCGGGCCGCCGGTGCTGCTGATCGACGAGCTCGACCGCGCCGACGAGGCGTTCGAGGCGTATCTGCTCGAAATCCTCAGCGACTTCCAGGTGACGATCCCCGAATTCGGCACCGTCAAGGCGCCAAGCCCGCCAATCGTCATCATCACCTCCAACCGCACCCGCGAGATCCACGACGCGCTGAAGCGGCGTTGTCTCTATCACTGGGTCGATTATCCCGACGCCGATCGCGAGCTCGCGATCGTCAAATCGCGCGTGCCGGGCATCTCCGCAAAATTGTCGCAGCAGGTCGTGCGCTTCGTCCAGGCGCTGCGCAATCAGGATTTCTACAAGTCGCCCGGCGTCGCCGAGACCATCGACTGGGCCACCGCGCTGTCGGAGCTCGACGCCCGCTCGCTGACCCCGCAAGTGGTCGGCGACACGCTGGGCGCGCTACTCAAATACCAGGACGACATCACGCGGATGCAGGGCGACACCTTGCAGAAGGTGCTGAAGGAAGCGACGAGCGAGAATTGAGGCGGGCGCGTCATAACTGAGCTCGTCATTCCGGGGCGCGCGTAGCGCGAACCCCGGAATCCATTGGTGCGCAGAGTGAGTAGATGAACGGATTCCGGGCTCGCGCCAAGAGGCGCGCCCCGGAATGACGGCTGAGAGTGATGAAGCATGGCCATCAACCACCTTGCGCCTGAGCAAACCGAGCAATTCGCCGACAACATCGTCGGCTTCGCCCGTGCGCTGCGTTCGACGGGCATGCCGGTCGGGCCGGGTGCGGTCATCGATGCCATGAGCGCGCTTGAGGTGATCGACATCGGCAAACGCGCCGACGTCTTCACCGCCCTGGAGGCGATCTTCGTCAAGCGCCACGAGCATGCGCTGATCTTCAAGCAGGCCTTCAACCTGTTCTTCCGTGCATCGGAAGAGTGGAAGCACATGCTGGATTCGGTGCCGTTGCCGGAGCAGGCCAAGAAGAAGCCCCAGGCCGGCTCCCGCCGGGTCCAGGAGGCGATGTCGCAGCCGCGCATGACGGAGACGCCGCAGCACCAGGAGCAGGATTTGCGCCTGTCGGTCTCGGACAAGGAAATCCTTCAGAAGAAGGATTTTGCGCAGATGAGCGCGGCTGAGATCACTGAGGCGCTCCGCGCCGTCGAGCGGATGCGATTGCCGCAGGCCGAGCTTCTGACGCGCCGGCACCGGCCCGATGCGCGCGGGCTTCGTCTCGATTTGCGCCGCACCTTACGCGCGTCCTTGCGCACCGGCGGCGACATCATCGACATCCATCGCCTCGGGCGGATCGAGAAACCGGCGCCGATCGTCGCGCTGCTCGACATCTCGGGTTCGATGAGCGAGTACACCCGCCTGTTCCTGCATTTCCTGCATGCCATAGGGGACGCGCGAAAACGTGTCTCGGTGTTCCTGTTTGGCACGCGCCTCACCAACGTGACCCGGGCGCTGCGCCAGCGCGACCCCGACGAGGCGCTGGCGAGCTGCTCGGCCTCGGTCGAGGACTGGGCCGGCGGCACGCGGATCTCGGCTTCCCTGCACAATTTCAACAAATTATGGGCGCGGCGCGTGCTGAGCCAGGGCGCCATCGTGCTGCTGATCTCCGACGGGCTCGAGCGGGAGGCCGATTCCAAGCTCGCCTTCGAGATGGACCGGCTGCACCGCTCCTGCCGGCGGCTGATCTGGCTCAACCCGCTGCTGCGGTTCGGCGGCTTCGAGGCCAAGGCCCAGGGCATCAAAATGATGCTGCCGCACGTTGACGAATTCCGCCCGGTACATAATTTGAGCTCGATCCAGGAGCTGATCATCACGCTCTCCCGGCCGCTGCCGCCGCATCACCGCAGCCTGATCCGCTCCGCAGCCTGAGAGGTAGCCATGCTCGATCGCGACGAGGATATTCTGAAGGCGGCGGAGGACTGGCAGAAGGCCGGCCGTGGCGTCGCGCTCGCCACCGTGGTGGAGACCTGGGGCTCGGCACCGCGCCCGGCTGGTTCGAGCCTCGTCATCAACGACGAGGGCACGTTCCTCGGGTCGGTCTCCGGCGGCTGCGTCGAGGGCGCCGTGGTCACGGAGGCCATGGATGTGATCCAGAGCGGCAAGCCCAGGATGCTGGAGTTTGGCGTTGCCGACGAGACTGCCTGGAATGTCGGGCTGTCCTGCGGCGGCACCATCCGCGTCTTCGTCGAGAAGGTCGGTTAGCCGTGAAGCTTGAGATCCTGCACGAACTCAATGCCGAGCGCGCCGCGCGCCGCCCGGTGATTTTGGTCACCGACACCGAGAGCGGTGAGCAGCGCCTGGTGAAGGCCAGGGACTTCGCTAGCGATCCCTTGCGCGCCGAGCTGAACAAGCAGCTCCGCATGGGCAAAAGCGCCAGCGTCGAAGCCGGCGGCAAGAAGCTATTCCTCAACGTCTATGCGCCGACCGCAAAGCTCGTCATCGTCGGCGCCGTCCATATCAGCCAGGCTCTGGCGCCGCTGGCGCGCTCGCTCGGCTACGACGTCACCGTGGTCGATCCGCGCACGGCCTTTGCGAGCCCCGAGCGCTTCCCCGACGTTCCGCTGGTCGCGGAATGGCCAGACACGGCGCTACCGCCGCTCAATGTCGATTCCTACACGGCCTTCGTCGCGGTGACGCACGATCCCAAGATCGACGACCCCGCGCTGCTGCACGCCTTCGAGCGCAACTGCTTCTATATCGGCGCGCTCGGCTCGGGGAAGACGCACGCCAAGCGCGGCGACCGGCTGCGGGCGCAGGGCGCCAAGGAGGCTGACATCGCGCGCATCCACGCGCCGATCGGGCTTGCGATCGGCGCGGTCTCGCCGTCCGAGATCGCGGTGTCGATCATGGCCGAGATCACGGCGGTGCTTCGCCTGCCGCCCAAAGAAAAAGAAGAAGCCGCATGAAGTTCGGCCCGGCGAGCCCCAGGGATGCGATCGGCGGGGTGACCGTCCACACCCTGCGACAGGGACCGCTGGTGTTGAAAAAGGGCACGACGATCGGGCCCACCGAGGTCGAGGCGCTGGAGCGCGCCGGCATCAAGGACATTGTGGTGGTGCGGATGGAGGAGGGCGATGTCTCCGAGGACATCGCTGCCGCCAGCATCGCGCTCGCGGTCGGCGGCGATGGCATCCATGTCGAGCGCGCCTTCACCGGTCGCGCCAATTTGTTCGCCGCGCGCCCGGGCGTGCTGGTGATCGATCGCGCCGCGGTTGACCGCATCAACAATATCGACGAGGCCATTACCTTTGCCACGCTCTCGGCCTTCAAGCCGGTGGTCGAGGGTGAGATGGTCGGCACCGTCAAGATCATCCCGTTCGGCGTCAAAGGAAACTTGCGTGATGCCGCGGTGAAGGCCGCGGGTCGCGACGTTCTGAAGATCGCGCCTTACGTCATCAAGCGTGTCGGCGTGGTCTCGACGCTGCTGCCCGGCCTGTCCTCCAAGGTGATCGACAAGACGTTGCGCGTCACCGCCGAGCGGCTGGCGCCAGCCGGCGCTGGCATCATCGCCGAGCGGCGGGTCCCCCATGAGGAGCGGGCGCTGTCGGCTGCGATTGAGGAATTGCTGGGACTTGGCGCCGAACTCGTGATCGTGTTCGGGGCATCCGCGATCGCCGACCGCCGCGACGTGATCCCTGCGGCCGTGACCGGCATCGGCGGCGAGATCGAGCATTTCGGCATGCCGGTCGATCCCGGCAATCTGCTGCTGATTGCCCGGGCCGGCACCGTGCCGGTGCTGGGTGCGCCCGGCTGCGCGCGGTCGCCGGTCGAGAACGGCTTCGACTGGGTGCTGATGCGGCTGCTGGCCGGCATCAAGGTGACCCGTTCCGAGCTTATGGGTATGGGCGTCGGTGGCCTCCTCATGGAGATCGTCACGCGCCCGCAGCCGCGCGCAAAACCGGAGATCGAGGGCAACAGCCACGTCGCGGTCATCGTACTCGCGGCGGGCCGTTCGACCCGGATGGGTGGGCCGAACAAGCTACTGGCCGAGCTCGACGGCAAGAAGCTGGTGCGGATTGCGACCGAGCAGGCGCTGGCCTCGAAAGCATCGGAGGTCATCGTCGTCACCGGCCACCAGACCGAGCTGATCGAGCAAGCCTTGCAAGGCCTGAAGGTGCGTTTCGCTCGGAATCCGGATTTCGCCGGCGGCATCGCAAGCTCGGTCAAGGCCGGCATTGCGGCCGTGCCCGAGACGTCCGACGGCGCTGTGGTGTGCCTCGGCGACATGCCGCTGATCGATGCCGGTCTGATCGACCGTCTCATCGACGCGTTCGCACCGGACCGCGGCAATCTCATCGTCGTGCCTGTCAGCGAAGGCCGCCGCGGCAACCCCGTGCTGTGGTCGCGCCGCTTCTTCAAGGAGTTGATGACGCTCGATGGCGATGTCGGCGCGCGCCATCTGATCGCCAAGCACACCGAGGCGGTCGCCGAAGTGCCGGTCGACGGCGAGAGCGCCTTTCTCGACATCGACACGCCGCAGGCGTTGGAAGCGGCACGGCGGGGCTGACGCTGACTTAGGTTGGACTAAGGCGCGTAGCGCCATGCCCACCATTGCCCAGACTGCGATCCGAAATTGGTGGCACGCCTCAATTTCAACGCCCCGTTCACCATCTGGAAACGACCGGCGCTTAGAGTCGCCTTCACCTGCCTTGGGGGGAGGGGTTTTTCCATGGCTTCGAACGTCGTCGCGCGCCGTTGCGCGATGTTTTTCTTTGCGCTGTCCGTCTGCGTCGCGGGCGCTCGCCACATCACGGATGCGCACGCCGCTGGTGCATTTGCGGTCGGCAAGTGCGGCGCCTATGGCCAGGCCTTTGACTATGGCGCCGAGCACGAAGCGCGTGCGGCGGCGCAGAAGCAGTGCAAAGGCGACTGCACGACCGTGACGATGAAGCGCGCCTGCGCCGCGATGTCGGTCGATCTTTCCAATCCCTGCGGCGCCTACGGCTATGCCGTCAAGCCGAAGATCTCGGCCACGCTCAATGCCGCCACGCGTGAATGCTACAAATACGGCGGCAAGGAATGCGTGATCCGCGCCTGGGCCTGCGACGCGAAGGGTTGATTCCTGTTGCAGTCATTCGGATGGTGCGTAGCATCGAATCCGGAATGACAGTCGAGGAGTTGCATGCAGTTCGATACCAAGATCGCCATTGTGATCCGCACCGATCTTCAAGCCTGGCAGAAGCTCAACGTCGCGGCCTTCCTCACCAGCGGCATCGCGGCTGCGTTTCCCGATTGCATTGGCGAACCCTATGAAGACGCTTCGGGCACGAACTATCACGCGCTCATCGGCCAGCCCATCCTGATCTATGGCGCCGACGGTCCCGCATTGACGCGCGCGCTCGAGCGGGCACTGACGCGCAACGTCAAGCCGGCGGTCTATACCGAGGACATGTTCAAGACCACACATGATGCCGCCAATCGCGAAGCGGTGCGGGCGGTGGCGCGGGCCGATCTCAACCTCGTCGGTCTCGCTGTGCGCGCCGAGCGCAAGGTGATCGATAAGATCGTCGACGGGTTGAAGTTTCATAGTTGAGGCAGGTGCTTTTTGTTTCACCTCTCCCGCTTGCGGGAGAGGTCGCGCCGAAGGCGCGGGTGAGGGCTCTCTCCGCTTGGGGATTGTCCCGTTGCGGCGACACCCTCTCCCCAACCCTCCGCAAGCGGGGGAGGGAGCGCACCGTTTGCGCGGCAGCTATCACCCCGGCGGCATGCCCGCGAACTTCGGAAGGTCCGGGTCGAGGCGATCCCAGGCATGTCCGCGTGCGGCGTAAGTCACCACTTGCGGCTCGTAGCGGGCGGGTTCGTCGAGGCTTGCGGCGCGGATGGTGAAGATGTCGGGCATGGCCGCGAAGGTCAGATAAACAGGCAAGCCGCACTGGGCGCAGAAACCGCGTGTTTTCACGTTGCCGCTGTCGCCGACCATCTCCCAGTGCTTCGCTTCGCCCGTCACGGTGACGCCGGCGCGCGCGAAGGTCATATACGAGCCGTGGCCGCTACCGCTTTCGCGCTGGCAGTCCCGGCATTGGCAGTGATTGCTGAACAGGGGCTCACTGGCGATCGAATAGCGGATCGCGCCGCAGGCGCAGCCGCCGGTAAACGGCTTGGTCATTGCGATAACTCCTTACTTGTCTTCGCCGCTGATCTCATCGAGCTGGCGGACGACCTTCTTCCAGCCGCCGCTCATGCCCGTGTAGGCGGATTCGTTCCTGGGCATGACGAAGCCCGCATGAACCAGACGGATCCGCGTGCCGGCCTCGACCGGGGTGAGGGACCACGTCACGACAGTGTCGAGCGGCGCGCCGTAACCGGTGTTGCGCTCATCCCCGCCCTGCCACGCGTAGACGAGGCGGCGGTTCGGCATGACCTCCAAGACGCGGCAATGGATGACGCCATCCCATGCGCCGCCCGGCGTGGTCTGGTAGGTGAAAGTGTTGCCTTCGACGGCCTCGAAACCGGTCGGCGGCATCAGCCAGCGCGCGATCAGCTGGGCGCTGGTCAGCGCCTTCCAGATCGTCTCAGGTGCGTGAGGGAGCACCTCGTCGAGGACGATGTCTTTTGTCTCGGCTTTCAATTCAACAGCACTCACGGATCGATCTCCTTCAAGAGGTCACGCAGGTTCTGGAAGCGCTCGCGCCAGAACACGCCGTAATGGTCCATCCAGGAGACCAGCGGTTCCAGGCCTTGCGGCGCGGCACGGTAATAGACGTTGCGGCCCTCGGCACGCTCGGCGACGAGGCCGGCCTGCTTGAGGGACTTCAGGTGTTGCGAGATCGCACCTTGCGTCACGCCACTTCCGCGCGTGAGCTCGGCGACGCTGATCTCCTTGCTCTCGAAGACGCGCTCGAACACGGCGCGCCGTGTCGGATCGGCGAGGGCGCGCATCACGGTGGTCACGGGATTTGGAGCGGCTTCGATCATAGGATTCAGATTAGTATATGCTAATGAATTAGTCAAGGCTAATTTGTTGGTCAGACTGGGTCTGCCGTACTGTCTTGACTATGACTGACTAGTCAGTCAAATGGTGTGCATGACCAGAAAGCCCGCCAAAGCCGCCACGCCACCCGCAGCTCGCGCGAACGCGAAGGACGCTTCGCACGCTGGCAACGAAGCCATGCCCGCGTCGAGCCGCGCCACGCGCGCGGCGGAACGACGTGCGGCGATCGTGGAGGCCGCGATGGAGGAATTCATCGCGCGCGGCTTTGCCGCCACGCGGCTCGACGACATCGCGAAGCGCGCGGGTGTCGCCAAGGGCACCATCTACCTGCACTTCAAGGACAAGGAATCGATGTTCGAGGAGCTGGTGCGGACGGTGATCGTGCCTGTCGTGACCCGGTTGACGGCATTGCCGCCACCGGCGGGCTCGGTGCGCGATCTCGTCGAGGCGTTTGCCAGCAACTTCCTGAAGGAGGTCATCGGCACCAGGCGCGGCGATCTCGTGCGCCTGATCGTGGCCGAGGGGCCACGGTTTCCCTCCGTGGCCGATTTCTACTACCGCGAGGTTGTCTCGCGCGGCATCGCCGCCATGCGCGCGCTGATCGAGCTCGGCATTGCCCGCGGCGAGATCCGTCAGAAGAACCTGGCGCATTATCCGCAGATCCTGGTCGCACCCGCGATGATCGCGGTGATCTGGCAGAGCCTGTTTGCGCGGCACGCGCCGCTCGACGCGCAGGACATGCTGCGCGTTCATCTCGATTTGATTTTTGGCGAACGGAGCACGACATGAGGTCGTCGCAAGCAATTTTCAGACTTGCATTGGCTATCCTGCTCGCGATTGCACTGGCGGCCTGCAAGGACAAGCGTGAGCCCGGCTTCCAGGGCTGGGTCGAGGCCGACATGATCTTCGTCAGCCCCGACGAGGCGGGCCGCGTGACGAAGCTGAACATCCGCGAGGGCGACGAAGTCAAGGTCGGCGATCACCTCTATTCCGTCGACGACGATCTCCAGCTTGCCGATCTCAACCAGAACAAGGCGACGCTGGCGAATGCGCAGCAGACCTATGACCGCGCGGCCTCGCTGAGCAAGACCGGCTCGGGCACGCAGGCCAATCTCGACTCGGCCGTTTCCGCCTTGCGCGTCGCCGAGGCGCGGGTGGCGACCTCGGAGACGCGGATGGCGCGGCGCAAAGGGTTTGCGCCAGTCGCCGGCACCATCCAGCAGATCTATTTTCGCGAGGGCGAGATGGTGGCGGCGCAGCGGCCGGTGCTCTCGATCATGCCGCCCGGCAACATGAAGCTGCGCTTCTTCGTGCCGGAGACCGAGCTGCCGAAGCTTGCGATCGGCGATACCGTGCGGATCGCGTGCGACAATTGCGCCGCCGATCTCACCGCAAAGATCTATTTCATCGCGACTTCGGCCGAATACACGCCGCCTGTCATCTATAGCCTCGAGGAGCGCAACAAACTCGTCTATCTGATCCAAGCGCGGCCTTCGCGCCCCGATGCGCTGCGTGTCGGACAACCCATCGACGTCCATCTCAATCCAAAGACTCCGGTGGCGGACAAGCGATGAGCGGCGCCAATGGCATTGCGATCGACGTCAAGGGCCTGACCAAATCGTTCGGCGGCCGCGAGGTCGTGCACGATCTGTCGATGCAGGTGAAGCGCGGCTCGATCTACGGCTTCCTCGGCCCAAACGGCTCCGGCAAGACGACGACCATCCGCATCCTCTGCGGCCTGCTCACGCCCGACAGCGGCGAGGGCACCTGCCTCGGCTACGACATCAGGCGCGATGCCGAAAAGATCAAGCGCCAGGTCGGCTACATGACCCAGCGGTTCAGCCTCTATCAGGATCTCTCAGTCCGCGAAAACCTCGAATTCGTCGCGCGGCTGTACGGCCTTCGCGATGCACGCGGCGCCGCGCGCGACATGATCAAGCGGATCGGGCTCTCGGGGCGCGAGGAACAGCTCGCGGGCGAGCTCTCCGGCGGCTGGAAGCAGCGGTTGGCGCTGGGTGCCTGCACATTGCCGAGTCCGAAACTGCTGCTGCTCGACGAGCCGACCGCCGGCGTCGACCCGAAGGCGCGGCGCGATTTCTGGAACGAAATTCATGCACTCGCGGCCGACGGTCTCACCGTGCTGGTCTCGACCCACTACATGGACGAGGCGGAGCGCTGTCACGAGATCGCTTATATCGCCTATGGCCATCTGCTCGTGCACGGCACCGTGGAGGAGGTGATCGCGAAATCCGCGCTGACGACCTACACCGTGACGGGCGAGGACCTGAACGAGCTCGCGGCTGCGCTCACCGGCAAGCCGGGAATCGACATGGTGGCGCCGTTCGGCACGTCGCTGCACGTCTCCGGCCGCGACGTCGCCGCGCTCGAAGCCAGCATCGCACCATGGTGCGAGAAAAGCGGGCTGCACTGGCACAAATCGTCGCCGTCACTGGAAGATGTGTTCATCGAGTTGATGGGCCGTTCCAAGGACAATTTCCAATGACCGCCGTCGATCGTCCCGAACCACGGCACGCGATCCGGGAGCGCTTCGGCTTCTGGAGGCGCTCCTATGCGATGCTGATCAAGGAGTTCATCCAGCTCAGGCGGGACCGGGTGTCGTTTGCGATGATCGTGATGCTGCCGGTGATGCAGCTGCTCTTGTTCGGCTACGCCATCAACACCACGCCGCACAATCTGCCGAGCGCGGTGCTGCTCCAGGAGGACTCCGATCTCGCACGCTCGATCCTGAAGGCGCTGGAGAACACCGCCTATTTCCGCTTTCTCTACGAAGTCCACGACGTCGAGGATTTCGACAATCTCCTGAAATCCGGCAAAGTGCTGTTCGGCGTCGAGATCCCGCGTGGCTTCGAGCGGGCAGTGCGGCGCGGCGATAAGCCGGCGCTGCTGGTCGCGGCCGACGCCACCGATCCAGTGGCGGCGAGCGCGGCGATCGGCTCGCTCGGCATGGTCGTGCAGACCGCGCTCAAGCACGATCTCTACATCGGAGATCCTCCTGAGATGCCGTTCGAGATCCGCGCGCACGCCCGCTACAACCCCGCCGCGGCGTCGAGCCTCAACATCGTGCCGGGCCTCGTCGGCACCATCCTGACCATGACCATGCTGATCTTCACCGCGCTCTCGGTCACGCGCGAGGTCGAGCGCGGCACGATGGAGGCCCTGCTGTCGATGCCGATCAAGCCGGTCGAGGTGATGTTCGGCAAGATCATTCCCTACGTGCTGGTCGGTTTCGTTCAGGCGTTCCTCATCATCGGCATCGGGGTCGGCCTGTTCGGCGTGCCGGTGCTCGGCAATCTGTTCCTGTTGGCCCTGCTCTCGACGCTGTTCATCACGACCAACCTGGCGATCGGGTATACGATCTCGACGCTGGTGCAGAACCAGCTCCAGGCGATGCAGATGTCGATGATGTTCTTCCTGCCGAGCATCTTGCTGTCCGGCTTCATGTTCCCGTTTGCCGGGATGCCGGCCTGGGCGCAATATGTCGGCGAGTGCCTGCCACTGACGCATTATCTGCGCATCGTCCGCGCCATCATGCTGAAGGGCGCGAGCATGCAAAATTTGCGTTTCGATGCGTTGGCCCTGGCTGTCCTGATGCTGCTCGCCATGACCATCGCCGTGACGCGCTTCCGCCGCACGCTGGATTGAGGCAAGATGCCCCTGGAATCAAGGGGGCGGAATGGTCAGTTTTGCGAGCAGGAAGGCCCGGCAACACGCCGTGATGTCCGAGGACTTCGAGCGCGAGCTGACGCGGGAGGTGCTGCGGACCGAGCTGTTGCGGGTGAGGGCGCTGATCATGACGGGCTGCGTCATGATGCTGTTCCTCACTGCGATCAACCTGGTCGATCCCGCCGTCGTCGGCCGGGTCTGGCGCGGCACCGAAGGGCTGGCCGAGGTCTACGGCCTGCTCGTCGGCTTCATCCTGTTCGAGGTCTGGGTCCACACCCAGATCAGGAAGAACCTCAAGCTAGATCGCGATCTGCCGGTTGTCAGGCGCTATATCGGCGCGCTGATCGAAACCTCGGTACCCACGGTGATCCTGATCCTCCAGATCCGGACCATGGGCGCGAATCAGGCGCTGGGCTTCGCGGTGCCACTGATCTATTTCATCTTCGTCATCCTCTCGACCCTGCGGCTGGATTTCTGGCTCTCCACCTTCACCGGTTTTGTCGCCGCGGCCGAGCTGTTCGCCGTGGCGCTGATCTTCGATCCTGCCAGCGGGAGCGGCGAGCCGCAGATCTATTTTCACGCGGTACGAAGCACCATCATCTTGATCTGCGGCGTGCTTGCAGGCGCGGTCGGTGCGCAGCTCCGCCGCCAGTTCGCCGCGAGCATTGCGGCTGCGACCGCGCGCGACCGGGTGACCAACCTGTTCGGCCAGCACGTTTCGCCGCAGGTGGTCGAGCGGCTGATGGCGGCGGGGACGAGCGCCGCCGGCGACCTACGCCGCGTCGCCGTGATGTTCGTCGATTTCCGCGGCTTCACCGCCGGCGCGCAGTCGCGCACTCCGCAGGAGGTGGTCGACCGGCTCGACGGCGCCTTCGCCGTGCTGGTCGACATTCTCGACCGCGAGGGCGGCATCGTGAACAAGTTTCTGGGCGACGGCTTTCTCGCGCTGTTCGGTGCGCCGCTCGAGGCCTCCGACGCCGCGCACCGCGCGGTCGCCGCGGGCCGCGAGATGCTGACCGCGATGGAGCGCATCAACGCGCAGACGAGCTGGCCGCTCAGAATCGGAATCGGCATCCATTTCGGCGAGGTCGTCGCCGGCAATATCGGCTCGCCCCGGCGCAAGGAATACACCGTCATCGGAGACACCGTGAACTTCGCTTCCCGGCTGGAGGCGCTGAACAAGGAGTTCGGTTCGCAGCTCCTGATCTCCGCGGCCGTGCGCGAGGCGCTGGGCGAGGACGGCAGCGATGCCGTCGCGCTCGGCGAGGTCGAGGTGCGCGGCTATGAGCAAAAGGTGGCGGTGTTTCAATTGGGGTAACCGGTCTTCAAGCGCGAGCTGCACTTCGGTGAAGGCGCGTGATGGACTATCTCCGCTAGCTTTCGGGTCTTGCATTGTGGAAGCCGGCTCTCGGCTTCAACGCGTCATCGCGATTGCTCCGATTGCACCGAATTGTGGGGCATGACGAGCGGTGCCGCCGGCTTGTAGACTGGCGCGCGATGCGGCCGGTTGCGGCCGCGCCTTGCATGAGGGAATGAAAGATGCAGCGCCGCTACATCACCGTCGACGTGTTCACCGACCGCGCCTTCGGCGGCAACCAGCTCGCCGTGGTACTCGATGCCGGCGGGTTGTCGACCACGCAAATGCAGGCGATCGCGACCGAGTTCAACTATTCCGAGACGACCTTCGTGCTGCCGCCGCGCGACAAGGCGAACGATGCCGAGGTGCGCATCTTCACGCCTGTCAGGGAGCTTCCTTTCGCGGGCCATCCCAATGTCGGTACCGCCTTCGTGCTTGCGACGATCGCGAAAGAGCCGAAGCCGCGCCTGCGGTTCGAGGAGAAGGCGGGGCTGGTGCCCGTCGATATTGTGCGCGACCAGAGCCGCGTGATCAGCACCGAGCTTACCGCGCCGCAGCCTCTGACCCGCCTGTCGCAATTGTCTGCCGCCGATGCCGCGAGCTGCATCTCGCTCAGTGCAGACGACATCAAGGTCGACCGTCACGCGCCACAGGTCGTCAGCGTTGGAACGCCGTTTCTGGTGATTGAGGTGAACTCGCGCGATGCGCTCAAGCGGGCGCGGCCCGACGCGGCGGCCTTCGGCAAGGTATTTCCGTGCGACGGCGCGTTCTCGGCGTGGTTCTATACGCGCGATGTGCCCGCGGCGGAGGCGCCGTGCCAGCGGCAGGCGCGCATGTTCATGCGCGGCGCCAGCGGCCTCACCGAGGATCCCGCCACCGGCAGCGCCACGGTCGCAGCGGCCGCGCTGTTCGCCGAGCTCGATGCCACGCGCGATGGCGAGTTGAAGCTCACGGTCGGCCAGGGCTTTGACATGGCCCGGCCCAGCATCCTGCAGACGCGCGTGCGCAAGCAGGACGGCAAGATCGTCTCGGCCCATGTCGGCGGTAGCTGCGTGCAGATGATGGAAGGGACGTTTGGGCTCGCTGGGGAGGGGTAGGTAGCCGCTCTCTCCCCGTCATCCTGAGGTGCGAGCTCTAGCGAGCCTCGAAGGATGTACGGCCGAGGTGCTGCATTGGCGTCACGCCGTCGTCCTTCGAGGCCTTCGCTTCGCTACGGCACCTCAGGATGACGGCTACGGCGGCAGCTACACCTGCCGTCCCGCCAAATTCTTCACCGTCACGCCATCCCGATCCTCGATGATCTCCGCGATCATCTGGCGGTGGCAATGGGTGTGATCGCGCTCGTAGCAGAGCAGGCAGACGGGACCGGCTTTCTTCACCAGTGCCGAGAGTTCGTCCATCTGCTCCCGGGCCTCCGGCGTTTTCAGGTGCTTTGAGAAAATCTTCTCCAGCACATCGTATTGCCCGCTGCGGGCGGCGAGACGGCCTTCCTTGGGCGTTCCGAGCGCGGCGAGGTGGACATAGGCGATGCCGCGTTCATCGAGGCCGGCGGACAACTGTTTCTTGGAAAAGCCGGGACGGCGGGATGACGTCACCGCGCGCACGTCGACGACGAGCTTGACGCCGGATTGCTCCAGCTCGTCCAGCACCGCCTTGGGCGGCGTCTGCTCATAGCCGATGGTGAAGAGTTTTTTGGCCTTTGCCATGAGACACCTTTAGCGAAACACCTCAACTCACTCGCGCGATCAGTTCCATGGCGCCGGCCGGCGCACGCACCTTGCCCTCATGGATGACATAGGCGAACACGTCGCGGGGCTCCTTCTTCGGCTTGGCCTTGTCGACCTTCGGCAGGTCGTCGGGTTCACTTCCCTCGGCCCAGTCCTGAAAGCGCTTGGCCCAGGCATCGAGCTGCTTCGGCGGATAGCACGTCTTGATCGCGTCATTGCCTTTCTGCAGCCGGGCATAGACGAAATCGCCGGCGACGTCGGCGATCGCCGGATATTTGCCGTGCTCGGCGAAGACGACGGGCGTCTCGAATTCGCGGATCAGCGCGACGAAGTCCGGCGCGCAGAAACTGTCGTGACGGACCTCGACGACGTGGCGCAGCGCGCGTCCGTCGAGCTTGCGCGGCAACAGCTCGAGGAATTTGCCGAAATCGGCGCCGTCGAATTTTTTGGTCGGCGCGAACTGCCACAGCACCGGCCCAAGATGATCGCCCAGTTCCAGCACGCCGGAATCATAGAACCGCTTGATGGAATCTCCGGCCTCGGCCAGCACACGCCGATTGGTGGCGAAGCGCGGTCCCTTGAGTGAGAACACGAAACCATCGGGCACCTCGCTCGCCCATTTGCGAAAGCTCTCCGGTTTCTGCGAGCCGTAATACGTGCCGTTGATCTCGATCGAGGTCAGCTTCGAGGCGGCGTAGGACAGCTCCTTGGCTTGCGTGAGCTTCTCCGGATAGAAGACACCGCGCCAGGGCTCGAAGGTCCAGCCGCCGATGCCGATGAAGATGTTGCCGGATTTTTTGGACGCGGTTTTTGCTTTGGCCACGGAGGATCTCGGATGACGGGAGGAGGACCTCCATCCTAATCAAACCAGTTGTGATTGGCCAGTTTCGACGTCCCGTCTAAGCTCGCGACGGGATCTGCGAAGAAATGGAGAACAAGATGCGGATGCTGATAGTGGGAGCGGCGCTCGTCATGATGACATCTGCTGCCATGATGTCTTCAGTCATGGCCGACGATGACGATGCCAAGGGTGCGCAGAAGCTCGCCATGCAGGGCCGCGATGATTATTGGCATTGCCTGGCGCGGGAATATTCGCGCGACGGCAATCAGGGCCTGTCGGAACAGGATTTTGGCCGCTCCGTCGCCGGAGCCTGTCCGTCGGAGCGGCAATATTACCGGGTGGCACTGCTCGATTATCTCACCACGCAATATCCGGCTATCGATGCCGGCGCCCATCTCGCGACCGCGAACAGGGCGGTGGAGGCGGCGCAGAAGGACATCGTGATGGCCTTCGTCAAGCACAAGCCGCCGCAGAAATAGCCCATTGAACCGGTGCGTCCGGCAAGCCCTTCCGGCAGCGCGCTCATCCATGGTATCACTGGGCGCATCTGGAACAGGGATGGGTTTCCATGTCGTCTGAGTCGGTGGGGGGCATTTTGGGCGCGATCGTCGCGGCGATCGTGCTTGCGGTCGCCGTCGTCTTTGGGCCGATCGGCCAGTACGGCAAGCCGCCCAAACCTGCGAAGGCTGAGCCGGCCGGGGTTGCGGCGCCGGCGGCCCCTGCCGCGCCCGTGCCGCGAGGGCCGGTAGTCAAGGAAGTCCCGAACCAGTAAGGGCGTGAAAAAGGCCTCTTTCGACCCTTGTAAAGCGGCGTTGCCGTTCCCATTTAGCTTCTAACGGCGACGTTGAGCGAAAAACTCCGGCGCTGGAACGACCTTGGAATAGCACAGGCTGCGCCGGATGTACGCGCAGCCCGCCGTTCCGGGGTCGTTGGCATTTTTGGGCCCCTTTTGGGCCGCTCCCCAGAGAAACCCCGGCTTGCTGGCGCAAGTTCTTGGCAGCACAAGTTCTTGCCAGCACAAGTTCTTGGCAGCACAGGACGTGGCGGATATACGCTGCCGTCATGAATCAAGCGATCAGACCGGGCTCCGATACCCCACAGGCGGCTTCGCCGGCGCCGGAATTGTCGGTCGTCGTCCCGACCTTCAACGAGCGCGACAATGTCACGGTGCTGTACCGGCGGCTGGAGGCAGTGCTGGCCGGCATCGCCTGGGAGGTCGTGTTCGTCGACGATAATTCGCCTGATGGCACTTGGGACGTCGTGCGTGCGCTGGCCCAGCGCGACAGCCGCGTGCGCTGTGTCCGCCGCATCGGCCGCCGCGGCCTGTCGGGGGCCTGCATCGAGGGCATCCTGGCCTCCAGCGCGCCCTATGCAGCCGTGATCGACGCCGACCTCCAGCACGACGAGACGCAACTGCCGAAGATGCTGTCACTGCTCGCAAGCGGGCAGGCCGAACTCGTGGTCGGCAGCCGCTACATCGAGGGCTACAAGAGCGAAGGCTTCAACAAGCAGCGCGCCGGCGCCAGCGCGCTGGCAACGGAACTCGCCAGGAAAGCGCTGCGGGTCGAGATCGCCGATCCCATGAGCGGCTTCTTCATGGTTCGCCGCGACCGCTTCGAGCAGCTCGCGCCGAAACTTTCCGTGCACGGCTTCAAGATCCTGCTCGACCTCGTCGCGAGCGCCAATGGCAGCTTGCGCGCCATCGAAATTCCCTACACCTTCGGTGAGCGTCAGCACGGCGAAAGCAAGCTCGATTCCATGGTCGCGCTGGATTTTCTTGGCCTGGTGCTGGCGAAGTTCACCAACGATGCTGTCTCGTTGCGCTTCCTGCTGTTCGCGATGGTCGGCGGAATCGGCCTCGTGGTGCATCTCACCACCCTGTTCATATCGCTCGAGCTGTTCAAGGAACCGTTCGCGGAAGCGCAGGCCTCCGGCGCCATCGTCGCGATGACCAGCAATTTCGTTCTCAACAACTTCCTCACCTATCGCGACCAGCGGCTGAAGGGCTTTGCGCTGCTGCGCGGCCTGATCGCGTTCTACATCGTGTGCAGCGTCGGCCTGCTGGCCAATGTCGGCGTCGCCTTCTCGGTCTACGACCAGGAGCCGATCTGGTGGCTTGCGGGCGCGGCCGGGGCGCTGATGGGCGTGGTGTGGAACTACGCGATGTCCGGACTGTTCGTCTGGCGCAAGAAATAGCTCACGATGGGCGGGGCTGATGCGCGGATCGTCCGCAATACGGCGCTGGTGATCCTTGCGCTGGTCGGCTTGCGGCTCGTCGCAGCCGCCGTCACGCCGATCACCTTCGACGAAGCCTATTACTGGATGTGGTCGCAGAACCTCGCCGGGGGATATTACGACCACCCGCCGATGGTTGCCTACGTCATCCGCGCCGGCACCCTGATCGCGGGTGACACCGAACTCGGCGTCCGGCTGGTCTCGATCCTGCTCGCGCTGCCGATGAGCTATGCGATCTATCGCTCCGCCGCGATCCTGATCGGCGGCGCGCGGGTGGCCGCGACCAGCGCCATCCTGCTCAACGTGACGCTGCTGGCCTCGGTCGGCACGCTGATCGTCACGCCCGATGCGCCGCTGCTGGTTGCCTCCAGCTTCGTGCTGTTCTTTCTCGCCAAGGTGCTGGAGAGCGGCCGCGGCGTCTGGTGGCTCGCGGTCGGCGCAGCCGTCGGCGCGGCGCTCCTGTCGAAATACACCGCGATGTTCTTCGGGCTGGCGATCCTGATCTGGCTCGCTGCCGTGCCGAAACTGCGGCACTGGTTTCTCTCGCCCTGGCCGTATCTGGGCGGTTGCGTTGCGCTGGCGCTGTTCGCGCCGGTGATCCTCTGGAACGCCGATCATCAATGGGTGTCGTTCGCAAAGCAGCTCGGGCGCGCCAGGATCGAGGATTTTCGTCCGGTCTTCATTGCCGAGCTGATCCCGACCCAGATCGCGTTCGCAACCCCGCTGGTGTTCATCCTCGGCGCGATGGGGCTGCACGCGCTGACCTGGCGCCGGGCCGGCGCGCTGGCCTCGCGCGTGCTGATCGAGACGATGTTCTGGACCATCGTCGCCTATTTCGTCTGGCATTCCCTGCATGCCCGCGTCGAGGCCAACTGGTTTGCGCCGGTCTATCCGCCCTTCGTCATCGCGGCGGCCGCCGCCGCCAATCTCGTGCAGTGGAAGCCGCGGCAGCGTCGCCTGGTGGATTTCTGCCTGCGCTGGGCCGCACCCACCGGCATCGTGATGTTTGCCGCGCTGATCGTGCAGGCCAACACCGGCTGGCTGTCCGGCTATCGCCGCGATGCGACCGTGCGCAGCGTCGGCGTCGGCTGGCGCGAGCTCGCTGCCGAAATCGAAGCGGTGCGCGTCCGCAATGGCGCGACCTGCGTGCTTGCGCCGGACTACGGCACGACAGGCTGGCTTGCCTTCTATCTGCCGCGCGGCAGCTGCGTGGCGCAGCAGAACCAGCGCATCCGCTGGGCCAACATGCCCGAGCCGGATCCAAAGCTGCTTGCGGGCAAGCTGATCTATGTCGATGAGCTGCGTCCTGACGGCCATCCCGCCGTCCACGATCTCTTTGCGAAGGTGACGCAGGTCGCGCAATTGCAGCGCAAGCGCGGCCCGCTCGTCATTGAGACTTACAGCATCGATCTGCTCGAAGGCGCCAAGGGCGACGTGCTGGACCGCTCGCCACCGCCGGAAGCGCGGTAGCTCTTCGTCGGAACGACGGCGAAGGTTCAGTTGATCCTCTCGGCCTTGGTCGCGGCCTGGTTCGGCCTGTCCTGGTCGCGCCAGAACCAGACGGTCACGACGCCGGAGCGGCCGCGGACCTGCGTGAGCAGGGGGCCCGACAGAACGCCGTCGGGACCGCCCTGAAAGTCGGCCGCATCCAGCAGCGTGTCGCTGAGCGCGAGGCGCGCGCCGTTCTGAACGGCAACCTCCATCAACCGGCTCGCGACGTTGACGGTGTCGCCCGTCGCCGTGATGTGCTGATGGCTTTCGCCGAGGCGCGAGGCGACGATCGGGCCGAAATGCGCGCCGATCTTGAAGCCGAGTTGATCCCGCATCGCAGGCGGCAACGATGCGATCCAGCGTTCGACGCCACGGTGCAGGTCGATCGCGCATTTCAGCGCGCGCGCGGCGTCGTCGGGCATCGCGCCGGGCAGGCCGAACAGGATCATGGCGCCGTCGCCGAGAAAGCCGCTGATCATGCCACCGCAATCGACCGCGGTCTTCTCGACCAGCGCGTGAAACGCCTTCAGAATGTCCTGGAGTTCGCCCGGATCGATCCGCTCGCTCAGCGCCGTGAAGCCGGAGAGATCGATGAAGACCATTGCTGCGTCCTGCCGGACGGGTTTCGACAGGAAATTCGGATCGCGCGCCAGCCACTCTTGCACCGCCGGGGCCTGGAATTGCGCGAGCGACCGGCTCTTGGCTGCGAAATATTGCGTGCGGCGGCCTCCCGCCCATAATTGCACGCCGGCAAAGACCGCAACCGGCGGCACTGCTGCGGCGAGCGTGGTCGCGGCGTTCAGCCAGACGCCGTGCGTGAACGCGAACAGATTGAAGCCGGCCCAGGCGATCATCACCGTGGCCGCCGCCATGATGCCGAGCGCGCTGCGCCGCCAGGCGAGCAGGCCCACCAGCAGCATCGGCAACAGGATCGCGATGAGTGCGTCGGCGATGTGGACCTTGCGGTCGCGCACGATGCTGTCGCCGGCAACCAGATGGGTGATCGCCGTGGAGACCACTTCGACGCCGGGCATCAGAGATTCGAACGGCGTCGGGTAGAAATCGCCGCCGCCGGCGACGGAGGCGCCGATCACGACGATCCGGTTCTCGATCGCCGCGCGATTGAGCGTGCCGTCGAAGATGCTCTGTGCGCTGACGGTGCGGATGGTCCGGCGCGGGCCGTAATAGGTGATCGGCAGCGCGAAGTCGGTATCGGTCGGCACCGCGCGGTCGCCGAGCATCAGATGGTCCGGCGCGATCGTCAGCGACTTGTCGAGCGCGCGCGCCGCGACCCGCAACGGGAAGGACAGCTCGACCTTGTCGCTGGTCCGGAACAGCATCGGCACCGAGAGCGGCGAGCCCGATTGTCCGGTCGCAACGTTGACGACGCCGACCTCGGCATGATCGGCGAACGCCGGCAAGGGCAGCAGGAAGCGCTCGGCCTGCGGCAGGGCGGCGAGGGGACCTTGGCCGCTGGTCTCCACGGTCTCACTGGCGGACGGGAAGATCGCCGCGGCGGCAAGAACCATGGGACCGGTAGCCAGCGTATTTGCCAGCGTGGCGTCGCCGATCGCAGCGCTGCGGTCGACCAGGAGCAGGTCGATCGCGACGACCTTCGGCTTGAACTGCACGATGGTGTCGACGATTCGGGCGAGATCGGCCCGCGGCAGCGGGTAGCTGCCGCCGCGCTTCACGACGGTGTCGTCGATCGCGACGATGGTGACGAGATCGGGCGGAACCCGCACGCCGCGGACCTGAGTCCGCCAATCCGTCAGCGTCGCCTCGAGGCGATCGAGAAAACGCAGATGACCGTTGGCGTGACCGGCATAGATGCCCGCGCCCCACAGCGCGGTTAGGACGAGTGCCACCAGGATCTGAACGCGTCGGCTACTCATGTGGTCGTGTTGCAATTGTTTCTATCGTCCAAATGCTGTTCGCCGGGCCCAGGTGACCCGAACTTATTGGCCTGGTTTTATTGACCTGGTCTCGTGACCTAGCCCTATTGACCAAGTCTTGCCATCAATGCGTCGACGCGCGGCTGGCCCCATGTCTTGACCGTCAACGCGACTGTCGCTTCCACGTCGACGCCTTCGCCACGGCCTAATACCACGTTGCGCCCGCCGCGCCTGCGGCCCACGCCGACACGGCCGTCAGCCACGAAGACGGAGGTCTTGGCCTCCGCGACATCGACCGCCCATTTCGTGCCGCGCACCGCGGCGATCGCCTGCGGCGTCAGGACCTTGAATGGATTGCCGCCGGGCTTCTTGGGCACCTCGACCAGCAGCGCTTTGCTGCTCAACTCCACGGAGTCTATATGTCCGTCGCGGTTAGCGTCCTTAAGTTCAAATCTGGCACCGCTTTCGGCAACGATCGTGACGCCGTTGTCGCAGCGCCAGGTCTGCGTACCGGCAGCAGACGGCGCCGCCGTGCAGCCCACATTGGCGGCAGGTTGGGCAATCGCATGTCCGATCAACAGAAACGACCCCGCCAGAGCGAAAAGCCCTGCGCGCGCGAACTCTCTCATGCCAGCCTCCGTTTGCGTGCCAGGCACAGTCCAAGGCGATGTTGATACGGTACCGTATCACACGCAGAGGCTGCTGAAAAGTGCCGGTTGCCGTAGCTATTTTCTCGCTGCGGCCTTTTCCAATGCGGTGCGATCAACTTTCGGTCAGGGCACCGGCTCGCGTGCGCGGTGAGTGATGTGGCTGCTGCCAGCCGCGCTGCGGCTGCGGAGGAGAGGGTGCTGTGCGCACCAGCCTCGCGCAACGTTTGCCCGCTATCTTCCGGGTATTGAAGACCACGAAAACGACTTGGTTGGATGGCCTTAGAGATGCGGCCGGAGACGGTCGCCGGCAACGCCAAATCCCGCCGAGAATCATGGTTAACAGACGCGCTTAAGTCCGTAGTCCTGCGGGCTTTTTTCTCGAAATGGGACGACCCGAACGGGTTGCCCCACATCCGCCCGAACTTAATCCGCATTTAACTAAAAGTGGCCTTAATGACGCTCCGACCCTCTGCGAAATGCTGTTCCCGGATCGTGACCAGCGGCGCTTCGAAGGGGGACTGAGTGACACCGTTCTGGACGCAAGGCGAATGAGTACGAGTATCGCTGCGCAAGGCATCGCGGCACGAAAGTCCAAAGGATTCTCGAGCACTTCTTATCGGAAGCCTTCCCGGAAAATGACGACCCACAACGTGCTTGGCGCCGCCGTGATCGGCTGCGTCGTGCTTGGCGCCGGCTGGACCGTCTACAGCAACATCTTTGCCGCCAGCGTCTATCCGACGGTCGGCAGCAGCGGCTACGACGAGCCCGTGATCAAGCGTGCGCCCCGGGTCGCGGTGCGTGAGGCCGGTGAGGCCGTCAAGGAAGCCTTTGCGCTCTTGCCCGACCGGTTGCAGGTGGCGGCGCCGATCTCGCGCGAGATGTTCAACGATCGCTTTGCCGCGGCTGCGACCCAAGGCGTGACATCGAATGCGGCCAGCGCCGCGCCCGCAACCAAGGTCGCCGAAGCCAAGGACGCGCCGAAGCCGAGCGTGATCGCGAGGGTCGCGGAAGTCCTGAAGCCAGGTCCCGCCAAGATCGCTGACGCCGCCAAATCCAAGCGCGGCGCCGACGCGCCGGTGCAGCTTGCCTCGGCGGATCCGGCCGAGATCGTGCCGGCGCCTGAGGCGAAGCCAAGATCGATTGCCGATCGCGCCAAGGCTGCGGTGATGTCGATCACCGGACCGCGCCAGTCGATGGTGGAAAAGCTCTGGGGCAAGCGCGAGCCGTCCGGTGGGCTGCTCGCCTATGCCTCGGCCGACGCCAGCGTAACCGCATCCATCGCGCCGAGGGAGCAGAACCCCATGCTCGGCGGTTCGGCGCCCTATGAGCGCGACACCGCGGTCTACGACATCTCCGCCAAGGCGGTTTACTTGCCAGACGGCACCAAGCTCGAGGCGCATTCCGGCCTCGGCTCCAACCTCGACGACCCGCGCTCCTCGCGCGTCCGCATGCGCGGCGTGACGCCGCCGCACATCTACACGCTGAAGCCGCGCGAGGCGCTGTTTCACGGCGTGCCTGCGCTGCGCCTGACCCCGATTGGCGGTGAGAGCGCGATCTACGGCCGCGACGGCCTTCTCGCGCACACCTTCATGCTCGGGCCGAATGGCGATTCCAACGGCTGCGTGTCCTTCAAGGATTATTACGCGTTCCTCGACGCCTACCGCAACAAGGGCATCCGCAAGCTCGCGGTGCTGGCGCGGGTGGACTAGGCTCAGTCAATTCGAGATCACGCAAAAGGGCCGCCTGCAGCGGCCCTTTTCTGTTTCGCTTCGCGCCTGCGTTTTAGCCCGGCCAGCACTGCCCGCCGCCGTCGATCCGCAGCACCTGGCCGGAAACGAAGGCGCCCATGGGGCCTGCGAAGAATTCGACAACGCGCGCAACCTCGTCGACCGTCGCGATCCGGTCGAGCGTGCCGGTCTCAACCGTTCTGTCGGGGTCGACTGCGCGCGTTCCGAGGAAGCGGCCGGTGCGGGTATCTCCGGGCGCGATGCAGTTGACGGCGATGTCGTAGGGGCGGAGCTGGTCGGCCAGGCATCGCGTGTAGTGGGTCACGCCGGCCTTCGACACCGCATAGATCGAGCCCTGAGTACGCCCCTTGAAAGCGGCGACCGAGCCAAGCGTGACGATGCGGCCGCGTCGGCGCTCCATCATGCCGCGCGCGACCGCCTGGCATGTCAGGATGGTGGAGAGCAGATTGCGCTCCAGCACCGCGCGCACATCGGCCTCGTTGATGTTCACCGCATCGTTCGGATCGGGCTTGCCGCCGCCGGCCGCGATATCGCCGCCGGCATTGTGCACGAGAATGTCGATCGGGCCGAGTGCCGCTTCGGTCTCCGCGATGACGCGTGCGATGTCCTCGCCCTTGGTGAGATCGCCGAGCACGCGCTGGCTGCGAACGCCGAATTCCCGTCCGATCTCGGCGGCGACCGCGGTGAGGGTGGTGCCCTCGCCATATTCGGCCGGCCCGTTCTCGCGCATGCCGTGGATGGCGAGGTCAGCGCCCAGCGCGGCAAGCTTCTCTGCAAACGCGCGGCCGAGCCCGCGCCCCGCGCCGGTCACCAGCGCAACTTTGCCCGCCAGAACCTTGTTGGTGTCATGCGATGTCATGATCTTGTTCCTGTTGTGACTATCAGTCTGCTGCGAGATCGAGGCCGATCGCCAACGCCTGCGCGAGGCACATCGGTGCGACAAGCGTGCGTAGCGCAGGCTCAGGCATGTCCTGGATCTCGAACACGACGCTCGCGCCCTCGACGATCGGGCTCAGGAGGCTGTCGGTGATGGAAATCGTGGGGACGCCCCGCGCGACGAGTTCAGGAAACAGCCGCGCCGTATCCGGATAGTAATTCCGGAAGCTGATCGCGACCAGTGCGTCCTCCGTGGTCGCGGCATGCGACTGCTCGTGGATGCTGCCGCCGGTGCCGTCGAGCAGGACGACACGCCGTCCCAGCTTGCGCAGCACGTAGGCCAAATGAATCGCAACCGGGAACGAGCCGCCGAGGCCGAGCAGATAGATGTCGCGCGCCTTGGCAAGGATCGCGGTTGCGGCGTCGAGTTCGCGCGCATGCACGGATTGGCTCAGCGTGACCAGCGCCGATTGGGCTTCCGAGACGAAGCGCGACAATACCGCGGCCGGCTGGCGGCCGAGCACTGACTTCTCCTGGCTCTTCATGCGGGCGAGGCGCGACTTGTAGCTTGGCGCGACGCCGGCGACGAGGCGTGAGCGGAACACCTGCTGCATCTCGGTGAAGCCGCCGAACCCGAGCGCATGCGCGAAGCGAACGATCGCCGACGGCGGCACTCCTGAGCGCTGCGCCACCTCCGCCACGGTGCCGAGTGCGACATCGGTCGGGTGATCGAGCACGAACTCCGCGATCTGCTGCAGCCGGCCGGACAGCGCCCGGTGCCGCTGCGCAATCGCGCCGCGCAGTTCGTCATAACTCATGGCGCCAGCCGCCTTGTTCATCGAGTCGGATCTCCGGATCGGTCGCCTGTTTAACGGCATTTCCCCGTTTGGATCAAATATTCTACTTTACATAACAGATGGAATGAATATTCTAATCGCACAAAAAGCAAAAGGCTACTGAGACGGGAGGACACGATGAGAGGGCGTCAGATCTCACGGCGAAGCGTTCTGAAGGGCAGCTTGATGGCGAGTGTCATCGGCGGCACCGGCAGCTTCTTTGGGCCGTGGCGGCAGAATCATGCCTGGGCGCAAGGCGCGAAACCGATCAAGCTTGGCCTGACCTGCGATGCCAGCGGTCAATACGGCAACAGCGGCCAGGATGATTTCCGCGGCATCAAGATGGCGATCGACGAGATCAACGCCAAAGGTGGCGTGCTCGGGCGCCAGGTCACGTTCATCACCGCGGACACCGAGACGACGCCAGCCACCGGCAGCCGCGTCGCCGAACGCTTCATCACCCGTGAGGACTGCACCATCCTGATCGGCGCGCTGCATTCGGGCGTCGCCAACGCCATCACGCAGGTCGCCAGCAAATATGGTGTGATCTACATGAACACCAATTCCTCCGCGCCCAGCGAAGCCGGGGAGAACTGCTCACGCGTGAAATTCGTCTGGGACGGCAACGGCACCAATTTTTCCAAGGCGTCGGTCAAGAACGCGGTGGACTCCATCGGCAAAAACTGGATGCTGCTGACCAACGACTATGTCTGGGGTCACACGACGTCTGCCGCGACCAGGACGCAGGTCGAGAGCGCCGGTGGCAAGATCCTCGACAATCTGCTGGTGCCGCAGAACACGCGCGATTTTACTGCCTATCTGCTGAAGATCCAGCAGGCCAAGCCCGATGTCGTGGCGACCGCGGTTGGCGGCGACGATATCAAGGCATTGCGCGAGCAGGTGGCGCAGCTCAAGCTCGACGGCAAACCGGCCTGGATCAACAACCAGCAGGACTGGCCCGACGTGTGGGGCGCGCCCGACAGCCTGTTCGGCGTGTTCGGCACGACCTGGTATCACAAGCTGCCGCTGCCCGGCGTCGCCGAATTCGTCAAGAAGTGGCAGGCCGCCAACAAGGACGGCCCGATCCCGGTGCCTGGCAACGTCTCCTACAACGGCTACATGTCCACGCGCGAACTGCTTCGTGCGATCGAGCGGGCAGGGTCGACCAACAACGTCAAGATCATCAAGGAGCTCGAGAACCTCAAGGTCTCGGCGACCGACCGCATGCAGCATTTCGACGCCTACATGGATCCGATGACGCACCAGATGCAGCAGACGATCTATCTGGCGCGGCGCAACGCCAAGCCGGCCGACAATACCGATCTGTTCGAGATCATCAGCTGGACGGAGCCGAAATCCGCCGCCGACGATGCGGCGGCCGGCAAGTGCAAGCTCACGCCCTACGAGCAGGTGCCGACCGTCGACTCCTGAAGACGGTGCGTCACATCGCACAACGAGCGGCGCGCGATCTCGTGCGCCGCGCACCGGGACCGTCGGCGTCCCGGGTGAAACATGCCAGTTGCGAGAGCCCAAAACCTTGTTCGACCTTCTTCCGCATCTCCTCAACGGCCTGACGCTCGGCCTGTTGTTCGCACTGATCGCACTCGGCTTCATGCTCATTGTCGGGCTGATGGAGCAGATCAACCTCGCGCACGGCTCGCTGTTCGCGCTCGGGGCTTATGTCGCCATGCAGCTCACGGGGCCGCGCCCGCCATTGCCGATGGAACTTGCGAAAGCGTGGCTCGCGCTGCCGCTCGGCTGGCGCTATGCCGCCACGTTGGTCATCGCGCCCGTGATCGTGAGTCTGGTCGGCATGCTGATCGAGCTCTGCATGCGGCGCACTTATGGCAAGGATCCGCTCTACGGGCTGCTCCTGACCTTCGGCGCCGCGATGGTGATCGAGGAGATGATCCGCCTGGTCTGGGGCACGCGCGATTACGTGCTGCAGGTGCCGTCCGCCATCAATGGCGGCTTCCTGTTCGGCGATCTGATCTGGTCGACCTATCGCTTCTACGCAGCAGGTATCGCGGCCGGGATCATCGGCCTGGTCTGGTTGCTGATCGAAAAGACCTCGTTCGGCGCGACGGTCAAGGCCGGCGCTCATGACAGTGAGATCGTGCGCGCGCTCGGCATCAACCTGTCACGATTGCGGCTGCTGGTGTTCGTGTTCGGCACGATGCTGGCCGCGATCGCGGGCATCATCGTCGCGCCGATCTGGGGCATTCGTCCGCATATGGGGGTCGATGCCGTCATTCCTGCGTTCCTGGTGATCGTGCTCGGGGGCGTCGGCAGCTTTTGGGGTGCGGTCGCGGCCGGACTGCTGGTCGGCTTGTGTGTCGGCCTTGCCGGTGCCTACGCGTCTGAATGGTCGCTGTTGTCGATGTACATCTTGCTCGTTGCCGTCGTGACGTTCCGCGCGCGCGGCTTGTGGGGCAAGAAGAGCGTGCTCGAGGCCTAAAGCGAATGATTGTGAAATCAAAATCTTCACCGGACGCCGCGCGCCTCGTGACGCCGACGATGCTGGTGCTTTGGCTCGTGCTTGCAACGGTGCCGCTCTGGATCACGCGGGTCGGGCTCTATCCTTATCTGGGGATCGAGATCCTGATCTGGTCGCTCTATGCGCTCGCGTTCAATTTGGTGCTGGGCACCGCCGGACTTCCGTCGTTCGGTCATGGTGCCTATTTCGGCATCGGCGCCTATGCGTTCGGTCTCTGCCAGTTCGAAATCGTTGCCAATCTCTGGATATGTCTGATTGCCGCGGCCGCGGTCGCGGGCCTCGCCGGCGTGCTGGTGGCGATGTTCATCTCGCACCGGCGCGGCATCTATTACGCCTTCATGACGATTGCGTTCGGCCAGATCTTCTGGACGCTGGCGATCAAATCGCACCGGATCACCGGCGGCGAAGACGGTCTTCTCAAGATTAAACGGTTGCCGGCCGATTTTGGGCTTGTGTCGTTCGATCTCAACGACAATGTCGCCTTCTACTATTTCGTGCTCGCCGTCTTTGCGGTCGGCACCGCCGCGTTGTGGCGGCTAGTGAACTCGCCTTATGGCCGCGTGGTCGCTGCGATCAGGCAGAGCGAGGTTCGGGCAAGCCATCTTGGCTATAATGTGTGGCTCTACAAGGTCGCGGTCTTTGCGCTGTCGGCCGCAGTTTCGGGCTTTGCCGGCGGGTTGTTCGCCATGGCTCAGCTCGCCGCATTCCCTGACGTCATGAGCCTGCATCAATCCGGCTACGTCGTGATGATGACGCTCGTCGGCGGTGGGCTTGTCAGCTTCTGGGGTCCGGTGATCGGCGTGTTTCTCTTCCTCACCGCCCGAGACGTGATCGGCGCGCTGACCAATGCCTGGATGCTCTATTTTGGTCTGCTGTTCATCGCGATCGTGCTGTTTCGCCCCGAAGGCATTGCCGGCGCGATATCTGCTGCCGTGCAGCAACACTCACTTGGCGCCCTACGGCAGAGGGGTACGTCGGCGATGCGGCTGCTGTTCGGGAGCGGGCGATGAACATGATCGAGGCCGCAGCCGTTCATGTCCGCTTCGGCGATCGCGTCGTGCTGGAGAGCGTCGATCTCGCGGTCGCGGAGGGGGAGTTTCACGGTGTGATGGGTCCGAACGGCGCCGGCAAGACCACGTTCTTCAACGTCCTTACCGGACGGGTGAAGCCGAACCGGGGCCGAGTCCTGCTCGGCGGCGAGGATGTCACGGGCCTCAGCCCGCACCGCATCGCCGCCAAGGGCATCGCCCGCTCGTTTCAGATCATGACATTGTTCGACGAATTCTCCGCGCGTGACAACGTCATGATGGGCTTGCCCGAGTTTCGCGCCCGTGGCCACGATATCGCGCACGCAGCGGCGGGCGACAGTCGGCTTGCCGCGAAGTCCTCCGAAGCGCTGGCGGCAGTCGGGCTTGCAGACAAGGGCGACATCCGCGCCAAGGACCTGTCTTATGGCGACCGGCGCGCGCTGGAGATCGCGGTCGCCCTGGCGCAGGCACCGCGCGTGCTGTGCCTGGACGAACCGACCTCCGGCCTCGGCTCCGACGGGGTGCAGCGGCTCGCAGCCCTGATTGCACGCCTGAAGGGGCGGCTGACCATCGTCGCCATCGAGCACGATATGGAGTTCCTGTTCTCGTTGGCTGACCGGATCTCGGTCATCCATTGGGGCCAGGTGGTGGCGCGCGGAACGCCACACGAACTGCAGCAGAACGAATGGGTGCGGCGCTCCAATCTCGGGAAGTTCGCATGATCCTCGAAGTGGACGCGGTCGATACCTTCTACGGCGAGACCCAGGCGCTGTTCGGCGCCTCGCTCGCCATCGAGCACGCCAAGGTGTTTGCGCTGCTCGGCCCCAACGGCGCCGGCAAGACGACCATGCTCCGCTCGATTCTCGGGCTGACGCGTCCGCGCCGCGGCTCGGTTTGTTTCGACGGTCACGACGTCACGCGCGATCCGACCCACGAGATTGCGCGCGCCGGCATCGGCTGGGTGCCCGACGACCGACGGCTGTGCCCGACATTGACGGTCGCGCGCAACCTGTCGATCGCGCAAAAGCGCACGCGCTTTCGCCACTGGAGCGTCAAGGAGGCCGCTGCGATCTTCTCGCCGCTCGAATATCTCATGGAGCGCGACTGCGAAAACCTGTCGGGCGGCGAAATGCAGATGGTGGCGATCGCCCGCGCGCTGGTCGGCTCGCCGGGACTGGTGCTGTTCGACGAGCCGAGCCAGGGACTGGCGCCGAAAATCGTCGGCGACGTGCTTGCGACGATTCTGCGCATGAAGGACGAGGGCATTGCCTCGCTGGTTGTGGAGCAGAACGCCGAGATCGCGCTATCGGTCGCAGACCATGCCGCGGTGATCGATCGCGGCCGGATCGTCTGGACCGGCGAGGCCGCGGTCTTGCGGGATGATCGCGGGCTTCGTCAGCGCTTGCTGGGAGTACAATAAGTGGCCGCACCGCTGCTGGTTCTCGACGACGTTCGCAAGGTCTATACAAGGGGCCGCGTGATCCGCCGACCGACATTCACGCTACAGGCAAATCTGTCGCTGGACGAACCTGATATCGTTGGTGTCGTCGGCCCGAATGGCGCCGGCAAGACGACCTTGTTTGAGATGATGACGGGCTCGAACGCCCCGACCTCGGGACGCGTGCTGGTCGCGGGCACCGATATCCATGGTGTCAAATATCGGGAACGCGACCGGCTCGCGATCCACTATCACCAGTCCTATCAGGTCAGGCGCTTCCGCAAGCGCATTCCCTCCGCCTTCCTGGCGCCGTCCCCGACCCGGACGCCCCTGGTTCACCTGTTCGACGAACCGCAGTTCAACCTGCAGGATGGCTATATCGGCTTCATGCTCGATTTCTTCCGCAAGCTGCGCGACGAGGGCCGGCTGGTCATTCTCTGCATGCATCCGACAGCGGCCTGGCACCTCGACATTCTCGCCGAGATTGCCGGGCGATTCCTTTTTGTGGCCGGCGGCGGGGTGACGCGCGTGGCCGATTTCGGCGCTCTGGTCGCCGAGCCGCGCTTCCGCTCCTATCTTGGGCCGGAGATGACAAAGGCGGCGGACGCGATTTGTCACCGAGCCATTCCCATCCCGACCTAAGGCAAAAAAGACCACAGGAGAATCCGTTGGCCTATTCGAACACCCAACTTTTCATTGGCGGGAAATGGCGACCGGCTCATTCGGGCAGGGTGATCGAGGTCCGCAATCCCGCGACCGAAGAGGTGATCGGCACCGTCGCTCATGCCGGACAGTCCGATCTCGACGAGGCACTCGCCGCAGCCAGCGCCGGCTTCAAGATCTGGCGAAACGTTGCCCCCTTCGAGCGCTGCCGGATCATGCGCAAGGCCGCCGCGATCATGCGCGAGCGCAATGACGAGATCGCGCCGCTGCTCACGATGGAGCAGGGCAAGACTCTTGGCGAGGCCAAAATGGAGGCGATGGCTGCCGCGGACGTGATCGAGTGGTTTGCGGAAGAAGCCAAGCGCGCCTATGGCCGGCTGATCCCGGCGCGCGGCCCGGGCATCTACCAGATCGCGATGAAGGAGCCGGTCGGTCCGGTCGCGGCGTTCACGCCCTGGAATTTTCCGATCAATCAGGTCGTGCGCAAGCTCTCCGCCGCACTCGGCGCCGGCTGCTCAATCATCGTCAAGGCCCCGGAGGAGACGCCGGCCTCGCCCGCACAGCTGATCCGCGCGTTTGCGGATGCTGGCGTGCCAGATGGCGTCATCAACCTGGTTTACGGAGCTCCTGCCGAGATCTCTGAATATCTCATTCCGCATCCGGTGATCCGCAAGATCTCGTTCACCGGCTCGACGCACGTCGGCAAGCAGCTCAATGCGCTCGCGGGCCTGCACATGAAGCGCGCCACCATGGAGCTCGGCGGTCATGCGCCGGCGATCGTTTTCAAGGACGCCGACGTTACGTCGGCTGCGAAGATTCTGGCGGCAGCAAAATATCGCAATGCCGGACAGGTTTGCATCTCGCCGACTCGGATGCTGGTGCAGGATGACGTGTTCCGTGAATTCGTCGACACCTTTGTCGACAGCGCCAAGTCGTTCAAGGTCGGCAACGGGCTCGACCCCGAATCCAAAATGGGCTCGCTCGCCAATCCGCGCCGTGTCACCGCCATCGAAGGCATGGTGCAGGATGCCGTCGGCAAGGGTGCAAAGCTCGAGACCGGCGGCAAACGCGTTGGCAACAAGGGCCATTTCTTCGAGCCGACCGTGGTGAGCGACGTGCCGAAAGATGCGCGCGCCATGAACGAGGAGCCGTTCGGCCCGCTCGCGCTGATTTCGCGCTTCTCATCCTTCGACGAGGTGGTCGAGGAGGCCAACCGGCTGCCTTTTGGGCTGGCGTCCTACGCCTTCACAAGCTCGGCCAAGACGGCGGCCGCGATCGGTGCGGCGGTCGAAGCCGGCATGATGTCGATCAACAGTTTTGGTCTCGCGCTGCCCGAGGTGCCGTTCGGCGGCATCAAGGATTCCGGCTACGGTTCGGAGGGCGGCACCGAGGCGATGGAGGGCTATTTCAACACAAAGTTCATCAGCCAGACCGGCGTATGAACGCTGGACGATGCGCGGCTAGCGTTTGACGAAGACCAGATTGCAGGCGCGTGCCTCGTTGCGCTTGCCGGTGCCGCGAGTGCGGTCGAACTGTGCATCGACCGTAAAGGCGTATGGCGAGCCGGGCGCGAGATTGTTGAGGGTATAGGTGCTCGCCCCCGTCGTTCCGCGCGCGCTCAAGGTGGTCTTGCCGTCCGCCGGGATCTGGCCGTCGATCTCCAGCCGGTTGATGTTGTTACCGGGGTCCTGCGCCTCGGCATGAAACACGCCGTTCGTGACGGTGGCGGCCAGGGGCCTGGTGAAGCCCTGCGCCTTGCCGGAGGCCAGGCAGTTCAACGTCACGTCCCAGTTGCCGTCATAATCCTTGCTGCCGCCGGTCCGGCCGTTGCCTGAAGGCGCGAGCGCCACCTTCTGCTTCAGGCCTTCAATTCGCGCCTTGGCAAGCGTGGCGAAGATGCAATTGGGGAATCTCGTGAGATGGTCCTCGTAGGCACCAAGCGTGCCGATGCCGTCCGCGGCCTTCCAGTGCGCTTCTGCTGGCGCGCAAGGGTCAGCCCGGGATGCGGCTTGCGGCGCCGCCGGCGCCACCGTGACCGACACCGGTCCGTTCAGATAGAACTTGCCGATGATCGAGAGCGACAGCTCCGGGAGCTGGGTCTTGCCGCTGGAATCGTAGACGTCGCTGCTGATGTCGCGAAAGACTTCGCCGATCTCCTGCGGCTCCTCGATGTGCTTCAGGAACGCCGTCGTGTAAGGGCTGTTGCGACCGTTGCCATCGGCCGCGGTTTGCCCGGACTGGGTTGAGAACGACACGATCGTGCCGCGCGGTGCTTCGACCTTCGACAAGCCTCGCCCGATCGAGGCGGCGCGAGTCGCAGAGCGCTTCAGCATGTCGGCCAGTGGATTGTCGCGGCAGGAATCGAGGATGAGGATGCGCAGGTTCTTGGCCTGCTGCAGATCGTTCACGATGTCGTCGACCCGCACGAAGCGCTTCAGGTCGGCTTCGTCGCTCAGCACGGCGTCGACAGGCATCAGATAGTTCACGCCGTTGTACTGCATCGCATGGCCGCTGTAGTAGAACATCGCGACATCGGCTTTGCTCGCGGCGCGCGCGAAGCGGATGGTGAGGTCCTGCATGTCAGCCTGGCGCAGGTCGATGCCCTGGAGCACCTCGAAGCCGCTGCGCTTGAGCGAGGCGGCGACGTCTTCGGCATCGTGCGACGGATTGGGAAGCTTCGCCGTACTGGCATAGGCGCCATTGCCGATCACCAGCGCGACGCGGGTTTCTGCCGATGCCGGCGCAAGGAAAAGCCAGCAAGCCAGGAGGGCGAGACAGAGTCTGGCGAGGCAAAATCTGGCGAGGCAAAATCTGGAAAGAGCACGCATGAATGCCTTCCAAGGAAATGTAGAAAAATATCCCTCCAGATTAGCGCATGCCGCGCCGACATCAATGCCCCGCCAGAGAAAACGCTTGGATTTCGCGGCCGTGACATCCTGTCACGCCGGGCTCGCCGCCATCGTCTTGCGCACCGCCATTTCGGTCGCAATCGCGTCCCGTACGGCGGGCCGCGCCTGCATGCGCGCGAGATAGGTCGACAAGGATGGCCATTGCGCGATGTCCACGCCTGCGGGACGAAGCAGCAGCAAAGCCCAGGTGAGGTGGGCATCCGCGACTGTAAAACTGTTGCCGACGAGGAATTCGCGGCCCTCAAGGTGCGCGGATGGCACCGATAATGTCTGCGTGATCCTTGCACGCGGCTTGGCGAGCGAGGCGTCGTCCTTGTACCAGAAGGTCGGAAACAGGAACGCCTTGTGGATCTCGGCCCCGATGAAGCTGAGCCATTCCTGGAGCCGATAGCGGTCGGGATCGCCGAATGCGGGTGCAAGGCCCGCCTGCGGCTTCAGATCGGCGATGTATTGCAGCACCGCCGAGCTTTCTGTCAGCCGTTCGCCATTCTCCAGCACCAGGACCGGCACCGCGCCCTTCGGCGAAACGCCGAGGAAATCGCTGCCGTCGTCGACGACCTGCTTGGTCTGGAGACGGACCGGATGATAGCGCGCATCGAGGCCCGCTTCCATCAGCGCGATGCGGCTCGCTAGCGAGCAGGCCATCGGCGAGAAATAGAGTTGCAGCATCGCCCACGCTCCTTCAGGTCAACGTCTCGGTTTGCGCGATGATCGCAAACCGGTCCGACAATTCGGCCAGGGCGACCTCGTGGATGGTCCTTGCGGAGAGCGCTCCGCCGCGGCCGTCGGGAAGATCGCGTGTGGCACAGGCATCGGCTGCGATCGTCGTGCGCAGGCCGAGGTCGAGCGCGGCGCGGGCGGTCGAGCTGATGCACATATGGGTCATGAAACCGGCCAGCACGATGTTCGTGCGTCCGGTTGCGGCCAACTGGCCCTGCAGGTCGGTGCCGGCAAAAGCGTTCGGTAGCGCCTTTTCGATCACGGCTTCGCTGGCGAGCGGCGCCAGCTTGCCGACGATCGCGCCGCGCGCGGCCTCGCGGTCGAACAGGCTGCCGGCACGTCCCTTGTGCGCGATATGGAAGATCGCGGCGCCGCTCGCCCTCGCGCGGGCGAGCAGACGCGCGGCGGCGGCGATCGCGGGCTCCGCATCCGGCAAGGCGAGCGGGCCGGCGCAATATTCGTTCTGGATGTCGATCAGCACGAGGCAGGAATCGGCGAGCCTGGGCGGAGTGAGATCGGCGCCGGACAGTTCAAGCAGGGTTTTAGGGGCGGTCATGCGGGTCGGGCCTTCTTGGGGAATATCGGATGGCGCGACACTAGCGTGGTGGCGCCCTGCCAATGTGCAGGACTATTGCAGCATATGGCTGCAAATTTGCAGGCACCGGTCGCGCCTGCTAGGCTCATCACCATGAATTGGGACGATCTGCGCATCATCGCCGCGGTCAGGGACGAGGGCACCTATGCCGGCGCCAGCGCGCGGCTGCGCATCGACGAGACCACCGTCGGCCGCAGGCTCGCACGCATCCAGCGTGATCTCGGCGTGCCGCTGTTCGATGCGGTGGACGGCCAGCGCCGGCCGACGCGGAGTTGCGAGGCGGTGCTGGCGCATGTCGAGGCGATGGCCGCACATGCCGCCGAGATCGGTCGCGTCGGCGAGAGTCTGGCAGGCCCGGTGGGACGCCTGCGTATCGCCTCCACCAACACGGTCGCCGAGGAGGTTCTGTCGCCGCGCGCGAGCGACTTCCTGCGCGCCAATCCCGGCCTGACGCTGCAATTCCTCACCTCGAGCGAGAACGTCAAGTTCTCGCGCTGGGAAGCCGATCTCGCTATCCGGCTGCGCAAGCCCGACAAGGGCGACTTCGCGATCTCCAGGCTCGGTGATGTCAAGCTCTATTATTTCGAGCCTGTCGCGACCGAGGGCGAGCCGGTGCTGTGCGCCTATCCGGACGAACTCGGTGCCATTCCCGAGATGCAGTTCCTGCGCACGAAGAAAGCCCGCGCGCGCTGCGTCACCGACAACGTTCGCGTCATCCGTAATCTGATCCGCGCGCATCAGGCCGCGGGTGTGTTGCCGGAGCACGTCTGCGCCGACTTGCTCGGCGATCGCCGCCTGCGCGCCACGCTGCTGCCTGGGCGCCGCGACGTCTGGCTGCTGGTGCAGAACCATCTCAAGCGCGATCCGGCGACGCGGCTCACCATCGAATGGATCCGCCGCTGCTTCAGCGATCTCGCGCGCGGCTGATTGCGGCGTGAACGCGATCCGTGCGCGGCGCGACCAAGTTATGGGATTGCGCGCGCGCAAAGGTTGCGTAATCTCGCGACGACGACGGGCTTGATTAGGGCAGGCGCATGACCACTCTTCAGGAAACCATCCACCCGCAGGCCAAAGTGCGGGAATGGAAGGCGATCGTCATCCTGATCCTCCTGATCCCGGTGCTGTGGTCGCCGCCGTTCCTGTTTCGCATCTTCCTGTTTCAGCCGTTCAACATCCCGTCCGGCTCAATGACGCCGACGCTGGTCGTCGGCGACTACGTCTTTGCCGCAAAATATGCCTATGGCTATGGCCGCTATTCGTTTCCCTTCGCGCCGTCATGGATCTCCGGGCGTGTCCGGGCCGCCGAGCCCGAGTATGGCGACGTCGTCGTATTCCGGACGCCAAAGGACACCTCGGTCGACTATGTCAAGCGCGTGGTCGGGCTGCCCGGTGATCGCATCCAGATGCGGCAGGGCCAACTCATCCTCAACGACCGCCCGGTGACGCGCGTTGCCCTGAAGGCGGTGGTGGCCGGCTCCACCTGCGGCGTGGATGACGGTGCGAAGGCCAAGCGCTGGCGCGAGACGCTGCCGAACGGCGCCTCCTACGTCACGCAGGACTGCATCGACAACGGCTACTACGACAACACCGACGTCTACACCGTGCCGCCGGGCCATTTCTTCGTGCTCGGCGACAATCGCGACAACTCGAGCGACAGCCGCGTGATGTCGTCGATCGGATTCGTGCCGATGGACAATCTGGTCGGCAAGGTGACGCGGATATTCTGGTCGCTCGACCAACACGGCGAGCCGCACATGGAGCGGCTGGGGAAGGTGTGGTGATTCGAGTTCGTCATTCCGGGGCGGCACGAAGTGCCGAGCCCGGAATCCATAACCCCAGGCAGGTGTGATGGCCTACTACGTCTACATCCTTGCAAGTAGGAAGTACGGCACGCTCTATATTGGAGTAACCAACGATCTCGTGCGTCGCGTGTACGAGCACAGGACTAAAGCCGTTCCCGGCTTCACAACGAAGTACGGCGTCAACAAGCTCGTCCTGTTCGAGATCTTCGACATCGCCGTAACTGCCATTGCCCGCGAGAAAGAGCTCAAGAAGTGGCGGCGCGACTGGAAGACGCGGCTGATCGAGGAGCAAAACCCGAACTGGGATGATCTCTATCCCGGGATAGCGAACTGAGGCTCGTGGTTATCGATTCCTGGCTCGCGCTTCGCGCGCCCCGGAATGACACCGAATAACAAAAACCCCGGCATCGCTGCCGGGGTTTCGCATTTTGTCGTTTGCCGGAATGGCTGGATCAGAAATCCATGCCGCCCATGCCGCCGCCCGGGGGCATCGCCGGACCGGCGCCGCCCTTCTTGGGCAGCTCGGCGACCATGGCTTCCGTGGTGATCAAGAGAGCCGCAACCGAGGCTGCGTTCTGGATCGCGGTACGGACCACCTTGGTCGGGTCGATGATGCCCTTCTTGACGAGGTCGACATATTCGCCGGTCTGGGAGTCGAAGCCGTAGGCGTACGACTTGTTCTCGAGGACCTTGCCGACGATGACGGAGCCGTCTTCACCGGCATTGATCGCGATCTGGCGAGCGGGCGCGGAGAGCGCCTTGCGCACGATCTCGACGCCGGTCTTCTGGTCGTCGTTCTTGGTGCGCAGGCCCTTGAGCTGCTCGGAGGCACGGAGCAAGGCGACGCCGCCGCCCGGGACGATGCCTTCTTCCACAGCCGCGCGAGTCGCATGCATCGCGTCATCAACGCGATCCTTGCGCTCCTTCACCTCGACCTCGGTCGCGCCGCCGACGCGGATCACCGCGACGCCGCCAGCGAGCTTGGCAAGACGCTCCTGGAGCTTCTCACGGTCGTAGTCCGAGGTGGTTTCCTCGATCTGCGCCTTGATCTGAGCCACGCGCGCTTCGATGTCGGCCTTCTTGCCGGCGCCGTTGACGATCGTGGTGTTCTCCTTGTCGATCATCACCTTCTTGGCGCGACCGAGCATGTTGAGCGTGACGTTCTCGAGCTTGATGCCGAGATCTTCCGAGATCGCCTGGCCACCGGTCAGGATCGCGATGTCCTGCAGCATGGCCTTGCGGCGATCACCGAAGCCCGGAGCCTTGACGGCAGCGACCTTCAGGCCGCCACGCAGACGGTTCACGACCAGGGTCGCAAGCGCTTCGCCTTCGACGTCCTCTGCGACGATGACCAGCGGCTTGCCGGTCTGCACCACGGCCTCGAGCAGCGGCAGCAGCTCGTTCAGCGATGAGAGCTTCTTCTCGTTGATGAGGATGTAGGCGTCGTCCATCTCAACGCGCATCTTGTCGGCGTTGGTGACGAAGTAGGGCGAGATGTAGCCGCGGTCGAACTGCATGCCCTCGACGACGTCGAGTTCGGTCTCGAGCGACTTGGCTTCCTCGACGGTGATGACACCCTCGTTGCCGACCTTCTTCATGGCGTCGGCGAGGAACTTGCCGATCTCTGCGTCACCGTTGGCCGAGATGGTGCCGACCTGGGCGATCTCGTCGTTCGAGGTGACCTTCTTGGAGTTCTTGACGAGGTCCGCAACGACGGCTTCGACCGCGAGGTCGATACCGCGCTTCAGATCCATCGGGTTCATGCCGGCGGCAACCGACTTGGCGCCTTCGCGCACGATCGCCTGGGCCAGCACGGTGGCGGTGGTGGTGCCGTCGCCGGCCGCGTCGGCGGACTTGGAAGCGACTTCGCGCACCATCTGCGCGCCCATGTTCTCGAACTTGTCCTCGAGCTCGATCTCCTTGGCGACGGTGACGCCGTCCTTGGTGATGCGGGGAGCGCCGAACGACTTGTCGAGCACGACATTGCGGCCCTTCGGACCGAGCGTGACCTTCACCGCGTTGGCGAGAATGTCGACGCCGCGAAGCATCTTGTCGCGCGCATCGACGGAGAATTTGACTTCTTTAGCTGCCATCTGGATTTTTTCCTTAGGTGTTTAACTGGATGAGAGAGGGGCTCTTAGGCCGCCTTCTTCTTGGAAGCGGGGACGTCGAGGACGCCCATGATGTCGCTTTCCTTCATGATCAGCAGGTCGACGTTGTCGATCTTGACCTCGGTGCCGGACCACTTGCCGAACAGCACGCGGTCGCCGACCTTCAGGTCGATCGGGATCAGCTTGCCAGCTTCGTCGCGGCCACCCGGGCCGACGGCGACGATCTCGCCCTGCGAGGGCTTTTCCTTCGCCGTGTCGGGAATGATGATGCCGCCAGCGGTCTTCTCTTCTGCGTCGATGCGCTTGACCACGACGCGGTCGTGAAGCGGACGGAAATTCATGCAGTTCTCCTAAGCTTTTGCACGAGTTGGAAATTTTGGATTGTTAGCAGTCTGTGCCGGCGAGTGCTAGCACAGGCACAGCTGAGATAAGGCAGGATTTTGGCGGGAGCAAGGGCTTGTAGCAGAAAAATAGCACTCGGAAGCGCCGCCTGCCAAAATCTCTTTCCATCGTTAATCGCGCTCGGCGCCCGTATTAGCACGGAGCTGTATCTGCTGCTAACGCATTGAATTTCAACAGCTTGTTAAACTTTTGGGCTTGAGATGGATTGTCAGTTTGCGTCACATTTCTCTCATGTGAGCGCATCAGCAGCGGGTGGCTCTTAAGGCGCACCGGAAAGCCACCCCTTGAATGCGCTCCTGCAAAGGAGGTTGGCATGGGCTTGCGGAGTGGAGCCGTTTCGGACGATTTCCGGAAACAGCTGCTGGGTTACGGAATGACGACCGCGCAGATTCTCTATCGGATGCCGGATCATCCCTCACTGCTCCAGACTTACGTCTGGCAGGACTACGACATGTTTCCGAAATTTCCGGCGCTGAAGGATTTCCTGGCGTTCTGGCAGGAAAAGCTCGACGGACCGCTTCACTCGGTGACAGTGGCGCATTCCAAGCTGATCAAGCCGGCCGAGTTGCGCGCGGTGGACGGCGTGTTCCGGCTGCATTGAAGGCGAGCGCGGGGCTGCAGGGTGGGTTGCCGTCAGCGTAACCCACCATGCTTCAACGGTTGCGGAAAGAAGTGGTGGGTACGTTAGCGCTAACCCACCCTGCGATTTCGCATTCTGTGCTAGCCTCTCCCCATAACAAAAGGGGAGACCGCCCATGGCCAAGAAAGCAAAATCGCGTAGCGCATCGCAGGCGGCGGTGAAGAAGCGAAGCGGGGCCAAACCCGCCGCACGATCCTTGGCGCGCAAGGCGGTGAAGGCGAAAGCTCGCGCGACACCGGCAAAGTCATCCGTCAAGAAACCGGCGCGCCCCAAGCAGCGCATTGCGATCAGCCATCACCGCGAGGAAGACTTCAAGGCCGACGGTCTGCGCACCTACGCGAAGTATCGCGATCTCGGCATCGCCGCCGCGAGCCACGGCCTCGCGCAGGCGCACGTGATCCGGCTGCAAGGCCCTTGCAATCCGGACGAGGTGTCGAAGCTGCACTTCCACGACGTCGAATTCCAGATGGTCTACGTGCTCAAGGGCTGGGTGAAGACCTATATGGACGGAGAGGGCGAGACGCTGATGAAACAAGGCAGCGCCTGGACCCAGCCGCCGAAGATCAAGCACATGATCCTGGACTATTCGGACGACGTCGAGCTGCTGGAGGTGATCCTGCCGGCGGAGTTCAGGACCGTGGAGTTGAAGGCGTAGGCGAGGCGGAGATCAGCCGCCGTCGTTGCAATAGCGTTTCCACATCGCGCGATAGGCATCGTCCACCGCTCGCGCGTATGAGACGGGGTTGCCGGCGGCGGCAGCCCTGATCTGTCCGGGCAGTTCGCCGCGCAACTTATCGAGCTCGCCGATCTGCGACCCACGGCTCGCTGCGATTTCGACGTAGGCCTCATCGCTATCCGCGACCCACTCCGGCAGGCCCAGCGCGGTGAGGATGGAGCCGGCAGCACGGCTCGGCAGGCTGTGACCGAGCTTCGCCACCACCGGCACGCCCATCTGCAATGCTTCCCACGTGCTGACGCCGCCATTCTGGGGGAATGGGTCGAGGCCAATATCGACGCGATTGAACGCTGCCAGATGTTCGTCTCGTGACGTGGCTCCGAGCAGATCGACGCGTTCGGCCGGCAAACGGCAAGCGGCAAACCGCGCCAGTAGATTGTCGCGGACCAGCTGAGCATCCAGCGCAGTATCCTTGATCAGCAGTCGCGATCCCGGCACCCGCTCGAGAATCCTGGACCACACTTCCACCGCCTCGTTCGAAATCTTGCTGATGCGGTTGAAGACACCGAATGTGATGAAGCCGTTCGCAATCGCCGGCGTCGGCGCCCGCGCAATCCCGGCCGGCAGCGGCGCCAGCGTCACAAAGCACGGCAGGTCGACGATGGTCTCCGCAAACAGATGTCGAACCGCGACAGGAATCGCGACGGGGTCGGAGAATAGATAATCGATCGTTGGCAGCCCGGTCCCGGTACCGTGGCCCCAGCCATGCGCCTGAACAGGTGCCGGCTTGCGCGCAAACACGCCGAGGCGGTTTCCGCTGGTATGGCCGGACAGATCGATCAGGATGTCGACGCCATCGGCCCGGATCTGAGCGGCGAGGCGATCGTCGGACCATTGCGAGGCGTCGCGCCAGCGATCGGCCATCCCCTGAAATTCGCGGGTCGTCGCATCCGTTTTCACTGAACACGCGTAGCAGACGATCTCGAATCGTGCCCGATCGTGGTGCTGCAGGACCGGCTTGAAAATGAACGCCGCCGAATGTGCGTGAAAATCCGACGAGACATAACCCAGTACCAGACGGCGATCCGGATCTCGGCTGTTCTCATGCGGTGCCGCCGCTGCCGAGGCGATCTTCGCACCGATCTGCTCCCACCATACATGTCGCGCTTGCTGATGCTGCGCAACGCTGGCGTCGGCGATAAAATCGAGGGTGAATATCTTGCTCGAGATCGTGCTCTGATCAGGCTCGATGTCGATAGCTCTGTCGAAACTGGCGAGGGCTTCGTCGACCCGGCCAAGTGCCGCGAGACATTGTCCGAGCAGGCTGTGGGCCTGAGAGAAGCCGGGATCGGCCGCGAGAGCCTTCTCGCAATCGGACAATGCTTCGGCAACTTGCCGGGTCAGGAGCAAGATACTGGCCCGCCAGAGCCATCCATTCGCGTCGTCGGGTGCAAGCGCGATTGCGCGATTGCAATCCGCCATGGCTTCGTCAAATCGCTGAAGTTCTCGCAAAGCAACGGCGCGGGTCGACAGCGCCGAGGCATAGTCAGCCTTGATCGATAGCGCGCGGTTTAAGCTTGCGATAGCCTCGTCATAGGCGCGCACACGGCAGAGCGCCCAGCCACGGCCGTTATGGGCTTCGGAAAGTTTTCCGTCAATTGCGAGCGCCTTGTCGTAGCTCTCGAGCGCTTCCTGGTAAAGCTCGAGGGCCGCGCTCGCGTTACCGAGATTAGACAAAGCCAAGGCGTAGTTGGGTCGCAAGGCGAGGGCCTTTCGATAGCTCTCGCGGGCCTCATTGTGACGTTTTAGCCCGTTGAGCGCGACGCCCAGGCTCATATGAGCTTCGGCAGATCGCGGATCCACGGCAACCGCTCGGCTCAGCAGAACTTGGGCTTGCCGATAGTTTTTGGCTTCAGACTCCAGGGCGCCCAGCAAATGCAGCGCTATGAATTGGTTGGGCGCAAGCTCCAGGAGTTCGCGATAGGCCGTCTTGGCCTCGCGGAGAAGTCCTGCCTTATGCAGCTGGAGGGCGCCCGCTAGCAACGGCCCCACCTCTGCTTTTTGCCGTTTCTGAAGCCGCGAGTTTTGAAATGCACGCTGGCCGACGCTGTCGCTCATGAATCAATTCCACCCGAATCTCCCGACGAGATTAACATGGAAGGATTGTTCGGATTGCGCTGCGCCCCATCGGAGCGACGAGGACGCCAGCCTCACACAAGCTTCACGTCAGCACCCCCACCACCGCGCCCATCAGACACGTCGTCAGCGTCCCCGACACGATCGACTTCAGCCCGAGCGCGTTGATTTCCTCGCGCCGTTCCGGCGCCATCACGCCGAGACCGCCGATCATGATGCCGAGACTGGCGAAATTGGCGAAGCCGCACATCGCATAGAGCATGATCAGGCGCGAGCGCGGATCGAGCGTGCCGGGCGGCAGCTTCGAGAAGTCGACATAGGCGATCAGTTCGTTGAGTACGGTTTTCGTGCCCATCAGGCTGCCGGCGGTGATCGCTTGGTCCCACGGCAATCCCATCAACCAGCACACCGGCGCCATCATGAGGCCGAGCAGGCGCTGCAACGAGATCGCGGCGCCGCCGATATCAGGCAGCAGGCCGAGGATCGCATTGACGAGGTAGACCAGCGCCACCAGCACCAGCAGCATGGCGACGATGTTGATCAGCAGCTCGATCCCCGCGCCGGTCCCTTTCACGATCGCATCCATCGTGCCGGAGACTTCCATGTCGGGATCTTCCAGTGCGCCGCCGGTGCGCTTGTCGGATGTCTCGGGCACCATGATGAGGCTGACCAGGATCGCGGCCGGCGCGCCCAGCACCGAGGCGATGACGAAATGCGCCGCTGCGTCGGGAATGAGGGGAGCAAGGAGCGTCGCATACAGCACAAGCACCGTGCCGGCGATGCCGGCCATGCCGCCGGTCATTACCAGGAATAACTCGCTGCGGGTCATCCGCGCGAGATAAGGCCGCACGAACAGCGGCGCCTCGACCATGCCGAGAAAGATGTTGGCGGCGGTCGAGAGCCCGACCGCGCCACCGACGCCGAGCGTCCGCTCCAGCAGCCACGCCATGCCGCGCACGATCGGCGGCAGCACACGCCAATAGAACAGCAGCGTCGTCAGCACACTCATGACCAGCACGATCGGCAGCGCCTGGAAAGCCAGGATGAAATCGGCACCCGGTGCTTTCAGGTCGAAGGGCAGGGGACCGCCGCCGACATAGCCGAATACGAAGGAGGAGCCGGCGCGCGAGGCCGCCGAGATCGCGCCCACGGCGTCGTTGATGGCACCGAAGGCGCGCGCGACGATTGGCACCTTCAGGAGAACGATCGCGGTGACGAAGGTGGCGACGAGGCCGATCGCCGCCTGGCGCAGCGAGGCCGCGCGGCGATTCTCGCTCAGTGCCAGGGCGATCAACAGCAATGCGAAAACGCCGAGTGCCGATTGCAGCCGCAGCATGATGCCCCCAAACCCCGATGATTATGGCCACCCCTGCGTTGCAAACGCAATGCCGGGAGATTGGCGGGGCGTCACGCTGTTGACAAGCAGGTCCGCGTCAGCCACGCGGAGCACGTCGACATCAGGAGCCGGATAGTCCGAGCGTGACCGAAGAGGCGATGCCAGACCAGCCAATATCGGGAAACCCGCCGGTCAGTGCCCGCGCGCTCCTCTCCCATCGCGCCTTCCTGTTCTTCCTGCTCTCGCGCAGCCTGTCGCGTTTTTCCAGCCAGATCGCGGCGGTCGCGATCGGCTGGCAGATCTACGACCTCACCGGCTCGGCCTTCGACCTCGGCATGGTCGGTCTCGTGCAGTTCTTGCCCACGGCGCTGCTGGTGTTCGTCGCCGGCCATGCCGCCGACCGCTACGAGCGCAAGCGCGTGGTTCAGCTCTGCCAGTTGGTGGAGGCGGCGACCGCACTCTATCTCGGCATCATCACCTATCTCGGCTTGGTCAGCGAAGTTCAGATTTTCGTGGCAACCTTCGTGCTCGGCATTGCCGGAGCCTTCGAAAGTCCGACCACTGCCGCGCTGCTGCCGGCGATTGCGCCGCAGGGCTCGCTCCAGCGCGCCACCGCTGTCTCCAGTGGTGCGGCGCAGGTCGCGACCATTACAGGGCCGGCGCTCGGCGGTTTTGCCTACGCGGTCGCGCCGCATCTTGCCTACACAGTGATGGTGCTGTTCTGGATCCTTGGGATGATCCTGACCGGCTTCATCCGGCCGCGACCGCAGGCCATCGCCAAGGATATGGCGGGCGCCGACAATATCTTTGCCGGCGTGCGCTTCATCCGCAGCAATCCGGCGATCTTGGGCACCATCTCGCTCGATCTGTTCGCGGTGCTGTTCGGCGGCGTCACGGCGCTGCTGCCGATCTATGCCCGAGATATCCTCCAGACCGGCCCGATGGGGCTCGGGATCCTGCGCGCTGCGCCCGCGGTCGGCGCGCTGCTGATGACCCTGGTGCTGGCCCGTCACGCCATTTCGCGGCATGTGGGCCTGCGCATGTTTCAGGCGGTGATCGTGTTCGGCGTCGCAACGATCGTGTTCGCGCTGTCGTCCTGGATGTGGCTGTCGGTGCTCGCGCTCGCCGTTCTCGGCGCGGCCGATACGATCAGCGTCGTGATCCGCTTCTCGCTGGTGCAGCTCGCGACCCCCGACGAGATGCGCGGCCGGGTCGGTGCGGTGAACTTCCTCTTCATCAATGCCTCCAACCAGCTCGGCCAGTTCGAGAGCGGGGTTGCCGCCGCACTGTTCGGCGCCATGCCGGCAGCCGTGCTGGGCGGCGTCTGCACGGTCGCGGTGGCGCTGCTGTGGATGAAGCTGTTCCCGAGCCTGCGGCAGGTGGAGAGGCTGGAGTAGGAGCAGCAATCCAGAATCTTGCCGCGGTGGTAGTCTGGATTGCTTCGCTGCGCTCGCAATGACGATTGTTGAAGCAGTGGTGAGATTTAGCCGACCTCACGTCCGCTTGCAGAGCGAGGTCGCAACCCCATGCCGCCTACTGTGCATGGGGTTGTTTTCGCGTTTTTGATTCAGCCCCGTCCCACGAACGGCATCTTGGTGGCCATGACGGTCATGGTCAGCACGTTGGCATCGAGCGGCAGGCCGGCCATGTAGGCGACGGCATCGCCGACCGCTTTCGCATCCATGCGCGGCTCCTGCTTCGACGTGCCGTCGGGCTGCAGCACGCCGGGACCGTTGACCATGCGGTCGGTCATGGGCGTTGCGGCATTGCCGATGTCGACCTGGCCGACCGCGATGTCGTACATGCGGCCGTCGAGGTTGGACGCCTTGGTGAGGCCGGTGATGGCGTGCTTGGTCGAGGTGTAGGCCGCCGAGAACGGCCGCGGCGCATGCGCCGAGATCGAGCCGTTGTTGATGATGCGGCCGCCGCGCGGGCTCTGCTCCTTCATGATGCGGAAGGCGTGCTGGGTGCACAGGAACGGGCCGGTGAGGTTGGTGTTCACCACCGCCTGCCACTGTTCGAGGCTGAGATCCTCGAAATTCACTGGCGGTGCGCCCATGCCGGCATTGTTGAAGAGCACGTCGAGCCGGCCATAGGTGGCCTTCACCTTGTCGAACAGCGCGGCGATCGAGTCCGGCTTGGTCATGTCGGCGGTGACGCAGAGGCTCTTTCCGGCGGGGCCGAGCTTGGCCGTCTCCTCGAGCATATCCGGCCGGCGCCCGACGAGTACCACGGTGAAGCCTGTGTTCATCAGCGCAAGCGACGCCGCGCGCCCGACTCCAGTGCCGGCGCCCGTCACCACCGCGATCTTTTTCGCTTCACTCATCGTTTCCTGCCTTTTCTCTTGAGTTGTCAGGTTTTGGATTCTTTTTCGTTCTTGTAGGGCGGCCGCGGAATGTTCTGATGCGCGGCGCGCAAGGCCGCCGACCAGCGCGAGCGCAAATCGTGGAAATAGGGCTCCCCCGCCTCGATGCGGTGGTTGAGATCGGCCTCGCAGGCGTCGGCGCGCACCACCAGCACGTCGATCGGTAGGCCGACGCCGAGATTCGAGCGCATGGTCGAATCCATCGAGATCAGCCCGGTCTTCAGCGCCTCGTAGAGCTCGACGTCGTAATGCATGGCGCGGTCGAGCACCGGCTTGCCGTATTTGTGTTCGCCGATCTGCAAATAGGGTGTGTCGGTGGTGCATTCGATGAAGTTGCCGGCGGTGTAGACCATGAACAGGCGCATGCGCGCGCCGCTGATCTGGCCGCCGAACAGGAAGGACACGTCGAACGACACGTCCTCTGATTTGAGCGCCGGCCCTTCGGTCGTGTGCACGGCCCGGATCGCCCGGCCGATGCGCTGGGCGGCCTGGAACATGGTCGGCGCGTTCATCAGCGTCTCGATCTCACCCGTGTTGGGGTCTTCGAGGCCCTCGGTCAACGTCGAGAGCACCGACTGGCTGATCGCGAGGTTGCCGGCGCTGGCGATCGCCATGATGCGGTCGCCGGGCTTGGAGAAGATGTGGAGCTTGCGGAAGGTCGAGACGTTGTCGAGGCCGGCATTGGTGCGGGTGTCGGCGATCATCACCAGACCGTCCCGAACCAGAATTCCGCAACAATAGGTCATTTCCTGTCCCCGAACGCGTTTGCGCGGAATTACTAGCCAATTTCAAGGGCCGCTCCAACCCCCGATTGCCGCGGGGCGGCAGGGTGGAAACCGGCCGTGGCTGAGGGGCGCGCGCCGCGCGGCTCAGCTCTGCCGCTGGGACTGCGATTGCGACTGTCCGCCGCGGCCGGCTTGCTCGACCTTGACCGCCACCGAAAGCGTCTCCGCGCCGCCGCCATAGCGGGTGCCGCGCACGGGGGCTGCGCCGAGATAATCGAGCCCGATCGCGACGCGGACATGGGCGTCGGTGGCGCAGATGCTGTTGGCGGGGTCGAAGCCGACCCAGCCGAGGCCGTCGACGTAGGCCTCCGCCCAGGCATGGCCCGCGTCCTGATGCACCGTGCCGTCGGAGCGCAGAAAGTGGCCGGAGACGAAGCGCGCCGGCACGCCGCCGCTGCGGGCGCAGGCGATGAAGATGTGCGCGTAATCCTGGCAGACGCCGCGCTTGAGCGTGAATGCTTCCGCCGCCGACGTGCCGCTGTTGGTGGGGTCCTCGTCGAAGGTCATGTGATCGCTGATTTGCGTCATGAGCGTGTGCAGGAAGCCGAGCGTGTCGCTCTCGGCCTCGCTGCGCAGCTGGCGCGCGACCGCATTCATCGCCGGATTGACCGTGGTGAGGTCGGTGGCGCGCAAGAACATGCCGGCCGGAAAGCGCTCGTCGGCGCCGCGAAGAACGCCGCCGGTGTCGTGGGTCTCGATCAGGCCCTCGGCGGTGATCTTGATGTCGCCGACGGGTCCGCAGGACAGCACATGGGTGACGTTGCCGAACGCGTCCTCGTGGGTGTCGAGCTTGGTGTCGGTCGACACGTCGATCTGCCACTCCGCCACATATTGCCCGTCATGGCTGCCGGGCGTCATGCGCAGGATCTGGATCACGCTCGTGGCCTGCGGCTCGTAGCGATAGGTCGTGGTGTGCAGAATTCGCAGGCGCATGGGGGACCGTGATTTCTAGGTGGTCATTCCGGGGCGATGCGTCAGCATCGAACCCGGAATCTCGAGATTCCGGGTCTGGTCCTACGGACCATCCCGGAATGACAGAAGATCAGATCAAATACTGCTTCGTGATGATTTCGCCCAGCCTGGAATTGTCCGAGATGAATTCCTGAATGAATTCATGCACGCCATGCTGGAAAATGTCGTTCATATTGCTGTGTTCCAGCCGGTTGCGGATGCCGCGGGCATGGCGCTGGGCCGGGCCCTGGCGGCCATAGGCGACCCCGATCTGATCGAGATTGCGCACCAGATTGCCGTAGCAGCTTGCGAGCGAACGCGGCAGCGAATCGTTGAGGATGAGCAAATCCGCGATCAGCCAGGGTTTCAGCGTCTCGCGATAGACCCAGTGATAGGCCGTCAGCGCCGAGACCGAGCGCAGGATCGAGGTCCACTGGTAGAAATCGAGCGGGCCGCCGACATGCTCCTCCTCGGGCAGCAGCACATGGTATTTCACGTCTAGAATGCGCGCGGTGTTGTCGGCGCGTTCGAGATGCAGGCCCATCCGCGAGAACCAGTAGGCGTCGTTGCGCAACATGGTCCGGTAGGCCGAGCCGTCGAAGCGCAACGAGGTCTCCTGCACGAAGCGCAGGAATTTCGCGAGGTCCTCGCGCGTGGAGGTCCCTCTGCTCCAGACCTCCTGCAATTCGATCCAGGCCGAGTTGATGGTGTCCCACATCTCGCTCGTCAGTGCCGTGCGCACCGAGCGCGAATTCAGCCGCGCCGCCTCGATGCAATTCCTGATCGACGACGGATTATCCGCCGAGAACGAGAGATAGTCGACGACGTTGCGCTCGTTGGCTTCTTCATACTGCTGATAGAAGCTGGCGGCGACGCCGGCGGTCAAAAGCGCCGAGTCCCATTCGTTGGTCTTGCCGATATAGGCGGCGGGAAGCGCGGTGACGCGCAGCGTCGCATCGATGGTGCGCGCGAGATACTCGGCCCGTTCGACGTAGCGGGCGAGCCAATAGAGGTTTTCGGCGGTACGCGACAGCATCTCTCTACTCGTCCAGGATCCAGGTATCTTTGGTACCGCCGCCCTGGCTCGAATTCACCACCAGGGAGCCTTCCTTCAGGGCAACGCGTGTCAACCCGCCGGGCACGATCGTGGTGCTCTTGCTTCCTGTGAGCACGAACGGCCGCAGGTCCACGTGGCGCGGCGCAAGGCCGGATGCCGTGCATGTCGGGCAAGTCGAGAGCGCCAGCGTCGGCTGCGCAATGAAGCCTTCGGGCTCGCGCTTGAGCTTTTCGCGGAAGGCCTCGATCGTCGCCTTGGTCGCGGCAGGACCGATCAGCATGCCGTAGCCGCCGGAGCCGTGCACCTCCTTCACGACGAGTTCGCTCAAATTATCCAGCACATAGGCCAGATCCTTCGGCTCGCGGCAGCGCCAGGTCTGCACGTTCTTCAGAATCGGCTCCTCGCCGAGGTAGAATTTTACGATGTCCGGCATGTAGGAGTAGATCGCCTTGTCGTCGGCGATGCCGGTGCCGACGGCGTTGGCGAGCGTGATGTTGCCTGCCGCATAGGCCGACATCAGCCCGGGCACGCCGAGCGCGGAATCGGGGCGGAAGGTGAGGGGATCGAGGTAGTCGTCGTCGACGCGGCGGTAGATCACGTCGACCCGTTTCACGCCCTCGGTCGTGCGCATGAACACTTCGTTGTTCTTGACGATGAGGTCGCGGCCCTCGACCAGCTCAATACCGAGCTTGTCGGCGAGGAAGGAGTGCTCGTAATAGGCCGAGTTGTAGACGCCCGGCGTGAGCAACGCGACGGTCGGCTCGCCGGAGGCGCTTTGCGGCGCCACAGAGCGAAGAGCGGACAGCAACTCGTCCGGATAGCGTTCGACCGGCGCCACCCTGTGGCGGGCGAACAGGTCCGGAAACAACCGCATCATGATCTCGCGGTTTTCCAGCATGTAGGACACGCCGGAGGGCGTGCGCGCATTGTCCTCCAGCACGATGAAGTCCTCGGAATCGACCCGGACGATGTCGATGCCGGCGATGTGCACGTAGACGTCGTGCGGCACCTGCTGGCCGTTCATCTCAGGACGGAAGACCGGGTTCTGAAAGATGAGGTCGTCGGGTACGATCTCGGCGCGGAGGATGTCGCGGCCGTGATAGATGTCGCGCAAGAACATGTTGAGCGCGCGCACGCGCTGCTTCAGGCCCTTCTCCAGCAGCGCCCATTCCTTGCCGGACATGATCCGCGGAATCACGTCGAAGGGAATCAGGCGCTCCGTGGACTCGGAGTCCCCGTAGACCGCGAAGGTAATGCCGATGCGGCGGAAGAGGAGCTCGGCCTCCTGGCGGCGATATTCGAGCGCCTCGGGAGGCGTCTCCTTGAGCCAGCGCGCCAGCTCCTGATAGGCGGGGCGAAGGTCCCCACCGGGAATGTTCATTTCATCAAACGCGACTGCCATAGATCCCGACTTGTCTCCGCAAGGCGTTGCGCCATTCGACAGGTCGCCAGGCCTTGGTGAAGACCGCAACGTCCTGGCCATGCGGCAAGAGTGCATGACTTTCATGCGGTAGCAAGGGCCGGGCCAGCGCGATAAGCATGGGGAGAGGACATTTGCCGGGGATGGCCGGCGGCTTGCCTGAAAAAATGGCTGAGGACTGCTTATTTCGGCAGCAAAACCGCGTGACTTCAACGCGTTACCTCGGCAAAGTCGGGCCGATAGGTGAGGGACTTGAGGTATGAGCGAGATCGTCACGGCGGGCATTCTGGTCATTGGGGACGAAATCCTGTCCGGCCGGACCAAGGACAAGAACATCGGCTTCATCGCCGAATACCTGACCAATATCGGCATCGACCTGAAGGAGGTCCGGGTCGTCTCCGACGACGAGCCCGACATCATTGCGGCGTTGGATGCACTGCGGCATCGCTACACCTATGTCTTCACCACAGGCGGCATCGGGCCGACCCATGACGACATCACCGCTGACAGCGTCGCCAAGGCGTTCGGCGTCGGCATCGACCATCACCCGGAGGTGGTCGCCCGTTTCCGCGAGCGCTGGAGCGAGCAGGACCTCAACGAGGCCCGCCTGCGCATGGCCCGCATTCCCGATGGTGCCGAGCTGATCCAGAGCGCGACCATCCTCGCGCCGGGCTTCAAGATCGGCAATGTCATCGTCATGGCGGGCGTGCCCTCGATCATGCAGGCGATGATGGACATCGTCTCGCCCAAGCTGAAATCGGGCGTGCGCATGCTTTCCGAATCGGTCCGCGCCAATGCGCGGGAGGGCGACATCGGCGGCCCGCTGCGGGCGATTGCCGCTCAACATCCCGACACCATCATCGGCAGCTATCCCTTCATGGATGAAGAGCAGAAGCCGAACACCAATCTGGTGGTGCGCTCGCGCGATGCGGACAAGCTCGCAGCCGCAATGGCGGCGGTGAAGGAAATGCTGGCGGGATTGAACATCACCCGCTAGCAACCTAGCTGCCGGCAGGCGAAGCAGGAGACGAGGATGGCTGGTGAAGCACCGGAACTAAGTGCGGAAGAACGGGCGGGCCGCCCCTTTCCGGTCTCGTGGGACCAGTTCCACCGGGATTGCCGGGCACTGACCTGGCGGCTCAATGAGGTTGGTCCGTTTCATGCGGTGATCGCGATCACCCGCGGCGGCCTTGTGCCGGCGGCGATCGTGGCGCGCGAGCTCGGCGTGCGCGTGATCGATACGGTCTGCATCGCCAGCTACGACCACGACAAGCAGGGCGACCTCAAAGTGCTGAAGGGCATTTCCGAAGACGTGATGAAGCTTGGCGGCGGCACCGGCAAGGGGCTCCTGATCGTCGACGACCTCGTCGACACCGGCAAGACCGGCAAGCTGGTGCGTGCGATGATGCCCGACGCGCATTTCGCAACCGTCTACGCCAAGCCGAAGGGACGTCCGCTGGTCGACACCTTCATCACGGAAGTCTCGCAGGACACCTGGATCTTCTTCCCCTGGGACACCGCGCTGTCCTATCACCCGCCGCTTCGCGACGGGGCGGCGTAATCATCGCCGTCATTGCGAGCGCAGCGAAGCAATCCAGAAATGTGTCCGCGGAAACAGTCTGGATTGCTTCGTCGCTTCGCTCCGCGCAATGACGGGCGGAGGCGACCATGCCCCTGCAAAACCGCGTCACGCCGACTGGCGAGATCATTGCCACGCCGCACCGCGGCCTGTTCACCGGCAACCGCGGCATCATCCATGATCCCGCGACGAAGACGCTGTTGAAAAAGCGCTGGTCGTCGCCGGCCTGGATCACCTGCCTGTGCGAATTCCGCGGTTGGCGCCGGCCCGTGATGGCACGGCGGAGCTGGACCGAGCTGTTCTTCCTTGACGAGGCCACCGCCTTTGCCGCGGGACACCGTCCCTGCTTCTTCTGCCGCCGCGATGATGCGAAGCGCTTTCGCGCAGCATGGGAGATGGGCAACGATGCCCGCGGCACCAGCGCCAAGGCGATGGATGCCGTACTGCATCGGGAACGACTCGATCGTGGCAAGAAACGACTGCACGCGCTGCCGATGCCGCTCGCGGAATTGCCGGCCGGCGCGATGGTGCAACAGGGCGACGACTGCTTCCTCATCGCGCAGGGCAAGGCGCTGCTGTGGTCATCCGCGGGTTACGCCCCGCATTCGAGCGCCCTCGATCATCCGATGTTGCTGACGCCGCCTTCCACGCTGCGCGCGATCATCGCTGGATATCAACCTGTGCTGCATCCGACCGCGCGCAGCTAGCGCAGCGGCTTACCGTTTTCATCCACTGTCGTCCGCGCATCGCGCAACGCCCATTCGCGGATCACTTGGCGGCACCGTGTCAGCTCGGCTTCGCTCGCAACATTCGCATCCTTCGACGCACGCTCCACGATGGCTTTGCAATTGAGCAGCACGGAACGATCCTCCGCATGCGCAGGCAGCGCGAACGCTGCAAGCGCTGCAATGGTGAACGTCAGACGGACCACCGCCTCAACCCAGCTTCTCGCGGGCCAGCGCGGCACCGGCGCCGAGCGCCATCAGCTTGGCTTCGGCGATCTCGCGCCGCATCGGCGCCATGCCGCAATTGGTAGTGGCGATGATGTTGCTCTTGGGCACGAATTTCGAAACGGCGTCGATCACCTGCACGACATCCTCGGCGGTCTCGACCGTGTCGCTCGCGACGTCGATCACGCCAGCCTGCACGATCTTGGTCTTGAGCAGGGCGAGCAGGTCGAGCGGCACCTTCGAGTTGCGGCATTCGATCGCGACCTGCTGGATCGGGCTGGCGTCGATCGCAGGAAAGATCTGCTCGTACTGCCGCCATTGCGCGCCGAGCGTTTCCTTCCAGTCGGTGTTGGCCTTGATGCCGTAGCCGTAGCAGATGTGTACGGCGGTGGCGCAGGTCAGGCCTTGCGCGGCGCGCTCCAGCGCCTTGATGCCCCAATCGTTGACCTCGTCCATGTAGACGTTGAAGGCGGGCTCGTCGAACTGCACGAGATCGACGCCGTCGGCCTGGAGCGCCTTGGCTTCCTCGTTCAGGAGTTCGGCGAACGCAAAGGCCATCTTGACGCGATCGCCATAGTAGCGATCGGCAATGGTGTCGATGATGGTCATCGGGCCGGGCAGGGTGAATTTCAGCTTCTTTCTCGTGTGCGCGCGGGCGACGCGCGCCTCGTCGGCGTGGACGCGGCTCTTCAGCCGGAGCGGGGCGACGACCTGCGGCACCATCGCCTTGTAGCGATCCTTGCGGATGCCCATCTCGACCTTGTGGGCGAAGTCGATGCCCTCGATCTTCTCCAGGAAACCGTGGACGAAATGCTGCCGGGCCTGCTCGCCCTCGGTGACGATGTCGATGCCGGCATCCTCCTGGACTTTGACGGCAAGCATCGTCGCATCGCGCTTGGCGCGGACGAGCTCCTCGCCCTGCGACTTCCAGGGCGCCCAGAGCATGTTGGGTTCGGCGAGCCATTCCGGCTTCGGCAAGGAGCCGGCGATCGTGGTTGGAAACAGCATGGCGGCCCTCACGGCGGGTTATGATTGCGCCCCTTCCTGCCATGTCTTAACGTCGAGGTACAGAACAACAAAAGTCGCCTCGAAACCGGCGGCGCCGGACGGGAAACGCCATGATCGAATTCTTTTTCGACTGTTCCAGCCCCTGGACCTATCTCGCCTTCCACAACATCCAGCCGCTGGCCAGGGAGGTTGGCGTGGAGATCATCTGGCGGCCGATCCTGGTGGGCGGCATCTTCAATACGGTCAACCCAAGTGTCTATGCGCAGCGTGAGACACCGGTGCCGCTGAAGGCACGCTACATGAAAAAGGACCTTGCCGACTGGTCCCGCTCGGCCGGTCTCGCGATCAAGATGCCGCCGACGGTGTTTCCGGTCAACAGCGTGAAGGCGATGCGCGGCTGCATCTGGCTCGGGCAGGAAACGGTGCCTTTCGCCACGGCGGTGTTCGAGGCCTATTGGGGCCAAGACAAGGACATCTCGCAGGACGCAGTGCTCGCCGAGATCTGCAGGAAGGTGGGCCTCGACGAGCAGAAATTCTTTGCGGGCATTTCGGGGCAGGGGATTAAGGACCAGCTCAAGGCCAACACCGAAGAGGTCGTCGCCCGCGGCGGTTTTGGGTCGCCGACGATCTTCGTCGGCAAGACCGACATGTATTTCGGCAATGACCGCCTGCCGTTGATCCGCGAGGCTCTGCTGCGCAAGGCGAGCGCGGCCTGATGGTGCGGGCTGTCGTCTGCCGCGCGCTCGGCGCGCCCGAAAAATTGCAGCTTGAAGCGTTTCCGTCGCGCGCCCTGAAGCCGGGCGAAGTGCGCGTCGCGATCCGTGCCGCCGGCTTGAATTTCCCCGACGTGCTGATGGCGGCCGGCGAATACCAGCTCAAGCCGGAGCTGCCGTTTACGCCGGGGATGGAGGCAGCCGGCGACGTGACCGAGGTTGGCGCAGAGGCGAGAGGCGTCGCCGTCGGCGACAAGGTCATCGTCAAGATGCGGCACGGCGCCTTCGCCGATGAAGCGGTGGCGATCCCATCGCAGCTCACGCCGATGCCGTCGACGTTCGACTATGCGGAAGCCGCGACCTATCTCGCCGGGCACGGCACCGCCTATCACGCGCTGATCGACCGCGGCCGGGTTGCGCCGGGAGAGGTGCTGCTGGTGCATGGCGCCGGCGGGGGCGTCGGCCTTGCTGCCGTGGAGATCGGCAAGATGCTGGGCGCGACCGTGATCGCGACGGCGTCCAGCGACGAAAAGCTCGCGATTGCCAAGGCGCGCGGCGCCGATCATCTCGTGCGCTACGACCGCGAGCCGTTTCGTGATGCTGTCAAGCGCATCACCGACGGTCGCGGTGCCGACGTCGTGTTCGATCCCGTCGGCGGCGAAGTGTTCGAGAATTCGATGCGTTGCATCGCCTGGGGCGCGCGGCTGCTGGTGATCGGCTTCACCGGCGGCATCGGCTCAGCGAAAACCAATCTCTTGCTCATCAAGGGCGCGAGCGTGCTCGGCGTGCGCGCGGGCGAAGCGGTACGGAAAAATCCCGCGCTCGGTGAGGTGCGGCTGAAGGCGCTGCTCACATGGGCCGAGGAGGGCAAGCTGCGCCCCAACGTCTCGCATCGCCTGCCGCTGGAGGAGTTTGCGAAGGCGATGCGGCTGCTGATCGACCGCAAGGCGATCGGGCGCGTGGCGTTGTTGATGGAGTGACCTCCATCCACCGTCATTCCGGGGCGCCCGAAGGGCGAACCCGGAATCTCGAGATTCTCAGGTGCGCAAGTGCGCACCAGAGTTCTCGCTTCGCGAGCCCCGGAATGACGGTGCGCTACTTGTATTCCCGCTCCGTCCACCACGGGAAATAGTCCGGCATATCGCTCGACACCTTGTCCTTGAACTGCGCAGGGCGCTTTTGCAGGAACGACACCACGCCTTCCTTCACATCGTCCGAGCGGCCGCGGGCGTAGATGCCACGGCTGTCGACCTTGTGGGCCTCCATCGGATCGTCCGCGCCCATCATGCGCCACATCATCTGGCGGATCAGCGCCACCGACACCGGCGCCGTCTTCGCCGCGAATTCCTTGGCGAGCGCACGGGCGGTCGGCAGCAGATCATCAGGGGCTACGACCTTGCTGACGAGGCGACCGGCGAGGGCTTCCTGGGCCGGGAAGACGCGGCCCGAATAGCACCATTCCAGCGCTTGCGAGATGCCGACGATGCGCGGCAGGAACCAGCTCGAGGCGGCCTCCGGCACGATGCCGCGCTGGGAGAACACGAAGCCGAAGCGCGCGGCGTCGGACGCGATGCGGATGTCCATCGCGAGCTGCATGGTGACGCCGATGCCGACCGCGGGACCGTTTACCGCGGCAATCACCGGCTTCAGGCATTTGAAGATGCGCAACGTCACCTGGCCGCCGCCGTCGCGCACCTGGGAATCGCTGTAGTCGACCTTGCCGTCGGCGAAGCGTTTGACGGGCCCGCGCCGTGCGTCGCGATCGAAGGTGTCGGCGCCAGACGAAAGATCTGCGCCCGCGCAAAAACCGCGACCGGCGCCTGTGACGATGATGGCGCGGACGTCGTCGTCCTTGTCGGCGGCGTCGAACGCGTCGATCAGCTCTCCTTGCATCTGCGCGTTGAAGGCGTTGAGCTTGTCGGGCCGGTTCAGCGTGATGGTGAGGATCTGCTCGGCGACCTCGTATTTGATCGTCTCATACGCCATGGTGGTTTCCTTCCTTTTCTTTGTTATTGGTGTTGCTACGCAGCCTGCCGTCATGCCCGGGCTTGTCCCGGGCATCCACGTACTTGCTTCGGTGCAAGCGTATAGACGTGGATGGCCGGGACAAGCCCGGCCATGACGGAGTATGTAGATTACTTCGCCGGCGGGCTGGGCCAGGGCTTCTGCGGCCCGCGCAGGCTCTCAAATGCCTTGGCCATGCCAAGCACGCCGATATCGTCGAAGCGGCGGCCGACGATCTGCACGCCGATGGGAAAACCCCTGGCGTCGAAGCCGCCGTTGATCGAGATCGCCGGATTTTCCGACATATTCCATGGCACGGTATAGGCGATGTGTTCGAACGGCTTCATGGGATCGTTGGTCGGCGAGGCCCACTCCGCCGGATAGTTCACGTTCGGCGCGGTCGGCGAGATCACATAGTCGAGCTCGCAGAACAGTTTTGATGCCGCAGCGCGGATTGCCATGGTCTGGTTGAAGCCCCTGATGACGTCGATACCCGAGAGCTTCGCGCCGGATTCGCCCCACTTGAAAATGTAGGGCAGCACCTTTGCCTGTTCGGCGGGCGTCAGCTTCGACAGATCATCCCACATCCGTGCGCGCCAAAAGTTGTCGAGGCCGTCGAGCATCTCGCGCGTGAGGATGCCGTCGACCTCGGTGACGACGGCCCCTGCGGATTCGAACGCTTTCGCCGCCTTCACAGCGACCTCGCGCACTGGTTTCTCCAGCGCCAGGCCAACGCCGGGATCGAGCATCAATCCGATGCGGAGTTTGCGCGGGGATTTCTCCGGCCCCTTCCAGTTGAGCGGCTCGGCGGGCAGGCTCATGCCGTCGCGGCGATCGGGCTTTGCGATCACGCTCATCATCAGCGCGCAATCATCGACTGTGCGGGTCATGGGACCGGCGACGCGGCCGACATAGGTGGGATCGATCGGCACGCGGCCAAAGCTCGGTTTCAACCCGACAAGGCCGCACCAGCCCGCGGGCAGCCGGACCGAGCCGCCGATATCGGTCCCGAGATGCAGCGGACCATAGCCGGCCGCAGCCGCAGCGCCCGCGCCGGCGCTGGAGCCGCCGGGATTCTTGGAGAGGTCCCAGGGATTGCGCGCGAGCGCATGAAAGCTGGAGAGCCCCGAGGACAGCATGCCGTAATCGGGCATGGTGGTCTTGGCGAAGATGATCGCACCGGCCTCGCGCAGGCGCGCGGCCGGTGGTGCGTCCTTCTCGGCCGGCACGAGCTTGACGCTGGCCGCGCCCAGCGGCACCGGCACGCCCTTGGTCGCGATATTGTCCTTCACCGTCACCGGCACGCCGTCGAGCGCGCCGGACGGCTCGCCCCCGGACCAGCGTGCGGTCGAGGCCTTCGCGGCCTCGCGCGCACCGTCGGGATCAAATGCATAAAGCGCCTTGAGGTGCGGCTCCCACGCGGCGACGTGCGCGAGTACGTCTTCCAGCACCTCGCTCGGCGAGAACTGCTTGGCGCGATAGCCCGCGATCAGGTCGACCGCGGAGAGATCGTGCAGCGAGGTGACTTCCTCTTCGACACCCTTTTTATGCATGGGCACCCACCGGCATACGGGTCTCGATGATCCGGGCGAACATGCTGGCACCGATCGGCAGGATCTTGTCGTCGAGCACGAAGCCGGGATTGTGCACGGGTACCGAGCCGTCGTGGCCGACCCAGAAATAGGCGCCGGGAATGGTTTGCAGCATGTCGGCAAAATCCTCGCTGCCCATCTTCGGCTGGGCGCGGGTGATCACGTTGGCGGGGTCGACGATGGTGCGCGCGACCTCCTCGACCACCTTGGACTGCTCGACCTGGTTGACCAGCACATCGAAGGTGTCGCGGATGTCGACGTCGATCACGCACTGATAGGCGCTCGCGATGCCGGCGCAGATCGTGCGAATGCGTTCGCTGATCAGAGTGCGGACTTCTTTCGAGAAAGTGCGGATGGTGCCGCAAAGATGCGCGTCGCCGGGGATGACGTTGTACGCCGAACCGGCGTGAATCTGCGTGATCGAGACGACGGCGGCCTGCAGCGGCTCGACGTTGCGGCTGACAATGGTCTGGATCGCCTGCGCCAGCGTGGTCGCGATGATCACGGCGTCCTTGGAGCGTTCGGGCATCGCGCCGTGCGCGCCATAGCCGGTGATGCGGAGATCGAAGAAGTCGGCGCTGGCCATCGCCGGGCCGGGCAGGATCGCGATTTCGCCGTGGTTGAGGTCGGGCGCGTTGTGCAGGCCGTAGAGCTCGTCGCACGGAAACTTCTCGAACAGCCCGTCCTTGATCATGGCGCGGGCGCCGCCGAGGCCTTCCTCGGCCGGCTGGAAGATCAGGTGCACTGTGCCGTCGAAGTTTTTGGTCTCGGCGAGGTAGCGCGCGGTGCCGAGCAGCATGGTGGTGTGGCCGTCATGGCCACAGCCGTGGAAGCGGCCGGGGATTTTCGAACTCCATTTCAGATTGGTGTTCTCCTCCATCGGCAGCGCGTCCATGTCGGCGCGAAGCCCGATACGCTTGCCGCCCGAACCCTTGCCCTTGATGACGCCGATCACGCCGGTGCCGCCGAGACCGCGATGCACCTCGATACCCCAGCTCTTCAGCTTGTCCGCGACGATTCCGGAGGTGCGCACTTCCTCGAAGCCGATTTCCGGATGGGCGTGAAGGTCGCGCCTGATAGCTGTGAGTTCGTCGGCATAGCCGTCGATGCGGTCGATCGTGGGCATGTGTTCTGTCCAGTTAGCGTGAGGAGGGAGTGAAAACCGGGCCGTTCGGCTTGATGCGGATGCCCGGCCGTAGGCGCGTCCATGGCAGCGTGGCTGTGTCGGCGGGCATCGCGCCGGGGGCGGCGCAGATCATCAGCTTTTCCGCGATCGGCTCGAAATCGGCGCGGAAGTGCACCGAGCTCTTGTTGACCAGAATCTTCTCTTCGGTCGGTTCGATGCCGACATAGCGGTACATCGCCTGGTCGGCGAGTTGCGCCTTGTGCGAGGAGACGACGATTCGGACATCGCCGATCCGCAGGCAGGCGGAGGGGCCCATCTCCATCTCTCGGCCGCCATAATAAGGCCCGGGCGCGATGAAGCGGCCGTCGGAGAGCTTTTCGACCACGAAGGTTTCGCGATAGGGCTCGTCGCCGGGAATGCCGGACTTGCCGCCGAGCGACAGCGAGACGGTCGCCCCGACGCCGGCTTCATGCGCGGCTTTCGCCGATGCCGGATCGTAGATCGCGCCGGTCGCAGCACTCGCCTTGTTGCGCACCAGCGCGCGCAGCATGCCCGTCGTGTCGGAATCGCCGCCGGCGCCGGGATTGTCCTGGGTGTCGGCGATGATGATCGGCTTACTGGCGCCTTTCGCCAGTTCCATCGCGTGGCGCACCCCGTCGTCCGGCGACCAGATCTTGCCGTCGAAATCGTCCTCGTGGCTTTCGATCAGTTTCACGATCGCATCCACCGCGCGGTCGGCGTCTTGTTGCGTCTTGCCATAGGCGAACACGCTCGGCCCGCAGTCGCGAAAATCCGCAGCCGGGAAGCCCGGCGCGAAAGACAGGGTCGGAACCGCATCGCTCTCCAGGGCAGCGAGCTTCTCGTAGATGCCCTTGGTGGGCTGGTCGTTGGTGCACTGCCAGCTGATCGGGATCAGGAACGGCAATTGCCGGAAGGCCTTTGCGAAACGCTGCTTTGTCTTCAGAAGCAATGCGAGATGTTGCGCGCAGGCGCGGCCGGTCTCGGCCATGTCGACATGGGGATAGGTGCGGTAGGCGATCAGCGCGTCCGCGTGCTCCATCATCTCGGGCGTGACGTTGGCGTGCAGGTCGAGGCTCGTGACCAGCGGAATGTCCTTGCCGATGACGCGGCGCACGCGCGCCAGGATCTCGCCTTCGCCGTCGTCGAGATGTTCCGTGACCATCGCGCCGTGCAGATCGAGATAGACGGCGTCGATCGGGCCGGCGGCCGCGATGCCGTCGATCATCGCTTTGACGATGCGCTCGAAGGCGTCCCTGGTGACGTGCGCCGAAGGACTCGCGCCGCAGGCAATTGTCGGAACGAGTTCCCAGCCGTTGGCCTCGGCGCTGTCGACGAAACCGGCGAGACCGACATTGATGCGGCGCATCACCTTCAGCACGTCGGGACCTTGCGTCATCGCCGGCCAGCCGCCGCCGTGCTGGAAGTCCGCGAAGGTCGCCTTCGTCGGAGCGAAGGTGTTGGTCTCGTGCAGGAAGCCGCCGACGGCGATACGTGTCATCAACTCAAGTCCAGCAATTGAAAGTGCGCGACGTTAGCCCCGTGCTTGCGGCGAGAGCAAGCCGGGAAGCAATCGCGCCGCGCATAGGGTCAAGCCATTTTGGGATTGCTGCGGATGCGTGGGTGTTGGTGCTAAAGACGCCACCACGCTCTCGGTGTCGTCCCGGCGAAGGCCGGGCGAAGGCCGGGACCCATAGCCACAGGGAGCAGTTTGGCGAAGACTGGATGTTTGGGATTGGCGCCGCACGCGATCGATAGATCACGCGGTTTGGGTCCCGGCCTTCGCCGGGACGACAGCGGAGAGTGTTGCTACAGAGTGGCCGCCACGCCCTCCGACACCGGCCGGAAGTTCGCAAAATCCCAGCCGCGGCCTGGCGCTGCCTCGAGCAGGGCTCTGGTGTAGGCTTCCTTCGGATGCGTCAGCACTTCGGCGGCCGGACCCTGCTCGACGACGCGGCCGTGCTGCATCACCACGACCTCGTCGCAGATCTGTGCTGCGACGCGCAGATCGTGAGTGATGAACAGGATGGCGATGCCGAGCCGCTTCTGGATCTCGTCGAACAGTTCCAGCACTTGCGCCTGCACGGAGACGTCGAGGGCGGAGACCGCCTCGTCCGCCACCAGCACGTCGGGATCGAGCGCGAGCGCGCGGGCGATCGCAATGCGCTGACGCTGGCCGCCGGAGAACTGGTGCGGATAGCGCGCGACCGCATCGGCGGGCAGGCCGACCAGCTCGAGCAACTCGCGGGCACGCTTCATTGCGTCGGCATGCGACACGCCGTAATTGATCGGGCCTTCCGCGATGCTTTCGCCGACGGTGACGCGCGGGTTGAGCGAGCGGTAGGGGTCCTGGAATACGATCTGGATCTTCTTCCGATGCGGCTGCAACAGCCGCCGCGAGATGTCCGAGATCTCGCGGCCGGAGAGGCGCACGCCGCCGGAGGTCGGGTCGATCAGGCGGACGATGCAGCGCGCCACGGTCGATTTGCCTGAGCCGCTCTCGCCGACGATGCCGAGCGTGCGGCCCTTGCGCAGCGTCAGCGTGACTTTGTCGGCAGCGACGACTTCACGGCCTTTACCGAAGAACGCGCGCTCGCGGTAGACCTTGCCGAGTTCGTTGGCCTCCAGCACCACCGGTTCCTTGGTCTCAGGCCGTGCCGCGCGCGGCACCAGGCTCGGCACTGCGGAGAGCAGGTTGCGGGTGTACTCCATGGTCGGATTGCGCAGGATGGAATCCAGCGTTCCGGTCTCGACCAGTCGGCCCTGCCGCATCACCGCAACGCGGTCGGCGATTTCGGCGACCACGCCCATGTCATGGGTGATGAACAGCACGGCGGTGCCGTGATCGCGCTGGAGATCGCGGATCAGGGTCGAAATCTGCTTCTGCGTTGTCACGTCGAGCGCGGTGGTTGGTTCGTCGGCGATGAGCAGCTTCGGTTCGAGCACGAGTGCCATCGCAATCATGATGCGCTGGCGTTGACCGCCGGAGAGTCGGTGAGGGTAGGAGGCAAAGATACGCTCGACTTGGGGCAGGCGGACCTGCTCCATCATGTCGAGGATGCGCTTCTTGCGCGCCTTCGCATCGAGTTTGGTGTGCGCGCGCAGGACTTCGTCGATCTGGCGGCCGACCGGCATCACCGGATTGAGTGCCGTCATCGGTTCCTGAAAGATCATCGCCATCCGGGTCGCGCGGAGTTGCCGCAGGCGGCGGTCGGTCGCGGTGAGAATCTCCTCGCCGACCAGCTTGACGCTGCCGCCGGTGGGAATCAGCGTGCCCTTCGGCAGCAGACCCATCGTGGTCAGGGAGGTCACCGACTTGCCCGAGCCGCTTTCGCCGACGAGGCACAGCGTCTCGCGCTCGTGCACCTGGATCGAGATGCGATCGATGATGTTTGCAGCATTCGGCTTCTGGCCGACGGATACGACGAGGTTGTTGATGTCGAGGATGGGGCTGGTCATCAGGTTACTCCGTCGTCATTGCGAGGAGCGAAGCGACGAAGCAATCCAGAAATCTGTCCGCGGATGCAGACTGGATTGCTTCGCTTCGCTCGCAATGACGGAACAAGGGGCACGGCCGGCGAGACAAATCATTTGCCTTCCCGCTGCTTCATGCGCGGATCGAGTGCGTCGCGGGCGGCGTCGCCGATCAAATTGATGCTGAGGATGGCGATCGAGAGCAGCAGGCCGGGCCAGAAGATCAGCGTCGGCTTGAGCTGGAAGTACTGGCGGCCCTCGGCCATGATGTTGCCCCAGGTCGGCGTTTCCGGCGAGATGCCGGCGCCGAGGAAGGAGAGGATGGCCTCGGTGAGGATCGCGGACGCGCAGACGTAACTGCCCTGCACGATCAGAGGTGCGATCGTGTTCGGCATCAAATGCCGCCACATGATCTTTGGCAGGGATGTGCCGACCGAGATCGCCGCTTCAACATAGGGCTCTTCGCGCGCAGACAGCACGACCGAGCGCACCAGGCGTGCCACGCGCGGAACCTCGGGGATCGTGATCGCGATCAGCACGGTCCAGAGGCTGGCGCCGGACAGCGACACCACGGCGATAGCCAGCAGGATGCTCGGCATCGCCATCAGGCCGTCCATGATCCGCATCATGACGGAATCGACCAGCTTGAAGAAGCCGGAGACGAGGCCGATCGCCAACCCAATGACGATCGACATGATCGCCGAGCCGATGCCGATCAGAAGCGAAATGCGCCCGCCATACATGACGCGCGACAGCAGGTCGCGGCCATAGGCATCGGTGCCGAGCAGGAATTGCGCCGAAGAGGGCTTCAGCCGCTGCGAGGGCGCAAGCTGGATCGGATCATACGGCGCGATCAACGGCGCCAGGATTGAGATCAGCACAACCAACGCCAGGCAGATGGTCGCTGCCGCGATGATCGGCGTCGAGGTCAGGAATCCGAAGCGCGGCCGCAGCGGCGACGTGATCGGGATGGACGACTGGGGAAGGGTATCGACCGACATTTTTTGTTGTTATCCTTAGCCCTAGTACCGGATCCGGGGATCGAGCAGCGTGTAGGCGACGTCGATCAGGAGATTGACGACGACGTAGATCAACGACGTCAGCAAGATCATCGCCTGGATCACCGGATAGTCGCGCGCCAGCACCGCATCCACCGTGAGGCGGCCGATGCCGGGGATGTTGAAAACGCTCTCGGTGACGACGACCCCGGAGATCAGAAGCGCAAAGCCGGTACCGATCACCGTGATCACGGGCACGGCGGCGTTGCGCAGCGCATGGCGCATCATCACGGCGACTTCGTTGATGCCTTTTGCGCGCGCGGTGCGGACGTAATCCTCGCCGAGCACGTCGAGCATCGCCGCGCGCGTCATGCGCGCGATCAACGCGATGTAGATGAAGGACAGCGCACAGGTCGGCAGAATGATGCGCTCGAAGAACGGCCCAAAACCGTTCGAGATGCTGCGGAAGCCCTGCACCGGCACCCAGCGCAGGTCGATCGCGAAGACCTCGATCAGGATGTAGCCGACCACGAACACCGGCACCGAGAAGCCGAGCACGGACAGGCCCATCACGAAACGGTCGATCCAGGTGCCGTGCTTCCAGGCCGCGATCACGCCCAGGGGAACAGCGACGATGACGGCGAGGATGATGGTCGACAGCGCAATCGAGATCGACGGCTCGACCCGCTGGCCGATCATCTTCATCACCGGAAGGTTGGAGATGAGTGAAGTTCCGAGATCGCCATGCAGCAGCTTGTTCAGCCAGGTGATGAACTGCACGATCAGCGGCTCGTTGAGGCCCAGCGAGGTGCGGATGCGCTCGAGCCGCTCCGGCGTGGCGTTGTCGCCGGCAAGAATCGCGGCCGGATCGCCCGGGGTGAGGCGGAGCAGGAGGAAGACGAACAGCGCCACCACGCCCATCACGGGCACGGCGGCGAGAATTCGGCGAAGGAGATATCCGAGCAAGTTGGATCCCGTCAGATTAGAGTCAAATCAGAGACAGCGGCTGGAGCCTGGGGTTCTGCCACCAGCCTAACATTTCAGCAATTCCCATGCCATCCGGGCCGCGGTTTTTGCAGTGCGGTCACCCCGCTTTGGTGACCTGGCCCGGTTTTGGTGACGTGGCTCGCGCCATTACTCGAGCGTCGCGAGCAGCCCCGCCATCAGCCGGCCGCGTTCGGCCAGACTTTCGACCTCGATATACTCTTCGAGCGTGTGGCCGTTGCCGCCACGCACGCCCAGGCCGTCGAGAGTCGGGATGCCCATTGCGCCGGTGAAATTGCCATCGGAGCCGCCGCCGGCGCTCGCATGCGGCAGTTCTGCGCCGAGCGATTTGGCGATTCCGCGCGCCTTTTCATAAAGCGCCATGGTGCCGGCATCGGGCTCCCAGACCGGACGTGTCACGCCGCGCGTCACCTTGAACGTGACATCATTGGTTGTACCGGAGAGCGCCAGCATCCTCTCCACACCGCGATCGAGGTCGGCTTGGCGTTTGGCCATCGAAAGCGCTTCGCCGGTGGCGGTCGTGGCAACGCAATTGACCCATTGACCCCCGTGCACGACGCCGACCGAAAACGTGCAGTCCTCGCCCGTCATCGCGTCGACGGCGAGGATTTGCCGCGCCATCTCGCGGATAGCAGAGCGGCCCGCCGACAAGGTCGCCCCGGCGTGGCTGGGCCGGCCGATCGCCTCGAGATTGAAGCGCGCGATGGCGTAACGTCCGGTGGTGACACCGTTGTCAGCGCGCCCGGGCTCGGGCACCAGCACGTATTTGTTGCGCGCGGCCTCCGCCTCGATGATATCGCGCGTGGAGGGTGTGCCGACTTCCTCGTCGGGCGTGAACAGCACGGTGATCGGCAGCGGCGTCGTGAACGAGGCGCGGGCCAGTTGGCGGATCGCTTCCAGCGAAAGATAATTGCCGCCCTTCATGTCGTAGATGCCGGGTCCGTAGCATTTGCTGCCCTCGCGGCGCCATTTCAGCTTCTCGATGGTACCCGTGGGGTGGACGGTATCCATGTGTCCGGCGATCAGGATCCCCGGCTCGCCCTGCTTCGGATGCGGAAAGCGGGCGCGGATTACGCCGCCAAAGCCCTGGCGACCGGCGATGCGCTCGATCGTCGCACCCATGATCGCCATCTCCCGCGCTGCGATATCGAGCATGCGGTTCACGGCGTTCGCGTCCCAGGTCGGGCTTTCGCATTCCACCCAGCCGCGCAGACCCTGGAGCATTGCTTCGGAATCGAAGGGAAGATTGGCTGGATTCATCTCAATGTCTCTCCAATGTCTCTTGGGCTTCGGAACATGGAACGCGCATTGCATCGGTGCAGGGCAGGGCAGGACAGGCGGAGAGCACTGTAGAGCCAAACCGATCCTTGTGGAGCCCGTGCGCGCGCCGCTTGGGCTTGCAGCGAAACCGGATTGACGCGCTCGGCACTGTCTGCAAGTCTCGAAAAGATAAAGGCATTGCATGAGGTTAGTTCGCCTAAAGAACGAACCGGATGCTCAATCGATAACCTGCCTTTGAACAGTTTCACGTCAGGAGAACTTTTTATGTTTAAGTTGATGCGCCGGGGGCCTCGCGCGTTCGCCTCCAAACTTGCGCTGTCGGTCGTCGCGCTTTCGACCGCACTGGCCTCGCCGGTGCTTGCGGCCGGCAAGACCATCACGGCGGTGATGCACTCGGATCTGCGCATCATCGATCCGATCTTCACCACGGCCTACATCACGCGCGACCATGGCTACATGATCTACGACACGCTCGTGGCGCCCGATTCGAACTTCAAGATCCAGCCGCAGATGGCGGACTGGAAGATCTCCGACGACAAGCTCACCTACACGTTCACGCTGCGCGACGGCCTGAAGTGGCATGACGGTGCGCCGGTGACGGCGGAGGACTGCGTTGCCTCGCTCAAGCGCTGGGCCGCAGTCGACGGCATGGGCCAGAAACTGCTCGACTTCACCGCGAGCATCGAGGCGACCGATGCCAAGACCATCACGCTGAAGCTGAAGGAGCCCTACGGCCTCGTGCTCGACTCGATCGGCAAGCCGTCCTCCCGCGTTGCCTTCATGATGCCGAAGCGCCTCGCCGAGACGCCGCCGGACAAGCAGATCCCCGAGCAGATCGGTTCGGGTCCTTTCAAGTTCGTGCAGTCGGAATTCCAGCCAGGCGTGAAGGCGGTCTACGTCAAGAACACCGATTACGTGCCGCGCAAGGAGCCGTCGAGCTGGACCTCCGGCGGCAAGGTGGTGAAGGTCGACCGCGTCGAGTGGATCACCATGCCGGACTCGCAGACCGCGGTGAACGCGTTGCAGTCGGGCGACATCGACTTCGTGGAAAATCTGCCCTACGACATGCTCCCGTTGCTGGAAGCGAACAAGGAGATCACGATCGAGGTCTCGAACAAGTTCGGTTTCCAGACGCTCGGCCGAATGAACTTCCTTCATCCGCCGTTCGACAATGTCAAAGTGCGCCGTGCTGCCTTGCTGGCGATCAACCAGAAGGACGTTCTCGACGCGCTCGTCGGCAACGCCAAATATCAGAAGATCTGTGGTGCCTTCTTCGTGTGCGATACGCCGTTCGCGACCGAAGTCGGCGGGGAGACGCTGGTGAAGGGCAACGGCATGGCCGAAGCCAAGAAGGCGCTCGCCGAATCCGGCTATGACGGCACCCCGATCGTGATCATGGCCCCCGGCGATGTCACCACGCTGAAGGCACAGCCGATCGTTGCGGCTCAGTTGCTGCGCGAGGCAGGCTTCAAGGTCGACCTGCAAGCGACCGATTGGCAGACGGTCGTGAGCCGCCGCGCCAGCCAGAAGCCTCCGAAGGAGGGTGGCTGGAACATGTTCTTCACGAACTGGGTCGCGGCCGACGTCTCCAACCCGATCGCCAATCTCTCGATCGGCGGCCAGGGCAAGAAGGGCTGGTTCGGCTGGGCCGAGAACGCCAAGATCGAAAAGCTCAAGGACGACTTCGTTCGCGCCGCCTCGCTCGACGATCAGAAGAAGATCGCTGCTGACATCCAGAAGGAAGCCTATGAGCAGGTGATCTACATCCCGCTGGGGCAGTATCTCCTGCCGAGCGGCTGGCGCAAATCGCTGACCGGCGTGCTCGACGGTCCCGCGACCCCGTTGTTCTGGAACGTCGACAAGTCGGAGTAGGGCGAAGGCTCCTGGTCTAAAAGCGAAACGGCGCCGTGGATCCCTCCGCGGCGCCGTTTCCATGAAGCGGTACTGGCTCGACCTCTTCTAGCAGTGGCTGTCGCGCAGCTGCTCGAGCCCTTCACCTGCGAACGGCAGGCTTCTGTCCGGCTGCTGCTCAGAAACCGGCTGCCGTGGGGCGGGCCGCTCGATCTCGCGCGCGGGCTGGTCGAATCTGCTCTCGGGTTCCATCTCGCCTTCCTCTCGAATGTTGCAGTACAACATCGAGAGCGCCGCGAAGTTCCTCACCCGATGGCGCGATGATGCGGCTTGAACAGCCGTCCCCTCTCCACCACCAGCACGATCGCGAGCGCGGCGAGTGACGACACGAAAAAGCCGACCGAGAACGGCAGCAGCGTGCCGTCGAAGCTTTGTCCGATCGCCATGCCGATGGCGATGCCGATCAGCGTGGTGATCGAGCCGTAGAGCGAGGACGCGGTGCCGGCGATATGGCCCTGCGGCTCCATGGCGAGCGCGGTGAAGTTCGCGACCATCATGCCGAACGAGAACATCATCAGCGCCGAAAGCACCATGAACAGGGGAAGTGGCAACGCGCCAAGGCTTTCCGTCAGCAGCATCACGCCTGCCACCGTGGTGTAGAGCGTCAGGGCGCCGTGCGAGATCACGCGCATGCCGAGGGTCCCGACGAATCTTGCGTTGAGAAAGCCGGCAATGGCGGTGCCGGCCGCGATCGCGGCGAAGGCCAGCGGAAAATAATGGCCGAGGTGATAGATGCCGACAAAAACTTGCTGGGCCGAAAAGACGTAGGCGAACAGCGCGCCCATGACGCTGCCGGCTGCGAGTGCGTAGCCGAGGGTTTGGCGATGGGTCACGGTCTGCCAATAGGCCGTGAGCACGTCGGCCGGGGCAAGCGACCTGCGTTCGCTCTCGGGCAAGGTCTCCGGAAGCCGCAGCACGGACCATGCGAGCGCGAGCAGACCGTAGAGCATCAGCACGAGGAAGATGCCGCGCCACGCCGTCACCAGCAGCACCGCCTGTCCGAACGAGGGCGCGATCACGGGGACCGCGATGAATATCATCATCGCAAGCGACATCACGCTCGCCATGCGGCGGCCGACGTAACAGTCGCGCACGATCGAGGTCGCGATCACGCGCGTCGCCGAGGTGCCGAAGCCCTGCAGTGCTCGCGCCAGCAGCAGCGTCTCGAACGAAGGCGCGGCAATCGCCAGCACGCTCGCCACCGCATAGACCGCCATCCCGCCGAGCAGCACCGGGCGGCGGCCGAAGCGATCCGACAACGGGCCCATGACGAACTGACCCGCGCCAAAGCCGATCAGGAAGGTCGACAGCACCAGTTGAAGATGATTGGCGTTGGGAATCTGGAAGGCTGCCCCGATATTGGGCAGCGCCGGCAGCATCATGTCCATCGCAAGCGGATTCAGCGCCATGATCGACGCGATCACGATGACGAATTCGGGAAAACCCATCGGACGGTGTCCCGAGGACACCCAATCGTCGGCATTGACGTCGGACAAGAAGCGCACCTCTGATTTTCAGAGGTCTTATCTATTGCCGATGTTGCGTCGCACAACCCATGTTTCGGGATAGCTGGCAGGCGTGGCGGATGCGGACAAGCCTTGCTGAGGTCGCCATCGACCCGCGACGGGTCATCGAAAGCAAAAGACGGCTGGCGTCTTCGATCTTGTAGGAGAGGTCGGCAGCCGTGGGCCGACGTGTAGAGCGCGCGATGCCGGCTTCCCAATCTTGAAGCGCTCGCCGTGTCGAAACAGTATCCGCCGCGCCGTGTTGGGATTGTAGTCGAACATTCGGTCGATGATGCGGCATTCGCAGGTTGCGAGTCTCATGCAGGTCGCGATCGGTGCGACGATTATCTAAAGATGCGCCACAGCAAGCCCGCCTGCACGACTTGTATATTATTCACAAGCTGCGCAACCCGGTCCGGGTCGGATTCATAGACCAACGCAAAGTTGTTTTCATAATCTGCATTCGAGGGCGAAAATACCCGTACGACCACTACGCGAGCGCCACGACGATTTACATTGAAGCTGAGCGGGCCGTCCTGAGGCGAACCATTCGCCGGGTACGGGGTGAAGCGGATCAGGCGGTTGTCGAGCGTCTTGTATTTGACCTGCAATTGCGGATCGTAAGCACGGGACGTTCGAAACCAGCGGCGATCGTCCCAGGAATCGTGAATCCCGCCCTGCGGAGTGCCGTGCCACTTGCCAACCTTGTCATCAACGTTTTGGAGAGTGCCATCGGTATGCAGGCTATCCCACGTGTCGTGATCGAGTTCATCGGACGATAGGCTCTTGTCGTCATACGGGGGAAGGATCTTTCCGTCGCGTACGAACGCGCCCTTGCGCCTCAGAACAATCGAGCTGCTCTGCGGGTCGTCGTAGAAGCCGATAACTTGAACGCCGAGGTAGGTGGGCACGGCGGTATCTGTATCTGTCGCGCGGTGATTGACGATAACGCGAACGCATTCATCGGCGAGGCCCCAATAGATCGCGCCGCTCTTGACCAAGTAGGACCGTCGACCGGTCAGGCCCGTTGTGCCGCAGCCGCTTTTGACGATCAGACCAGACTGCGCCGCGGGCTGCCGCAGAAACTCGCTTCCATAGGTGGATTGCTCATTGAATACGAACGCGGCGCCGTATTGCGCATGAACCGCATCGGAGACACAGACGGCCGCAACTATCAGAAACGCTCGTAGAAGGAAGCGCATGGTGGACCTCGTATGACAGTCAGTCTTGGCGAGACGTGGGTACTAGCGGAATTGCGACGGTGACGAGAATCAAGACGACGCCAAGGACGACCGGGTTAATCATCTCGCTGCGGGTCGATGAGATGTTCAATGCCCAGATCGGGAAGGACGCTGTTGTGAAAGCAATCTGGAGAACGTTTGTTACATTCTGTATTTTCCAGAGGTACAAGGCACAAAACACCGTCAGAACGACGAGCGAGGCCCAGATGGGTGGGCTGAAGCCCTCTCCTGCAGGTACGAGCGAGTTGATCGCCAAGTACGCCGCTGACACCTCGGCTGGAATTAGCTTTGCTAGTTTGGCGGGATAGGAATCAGTCTCGTTGTCAACTTGGCGCCCGGGCATGTCATCTCCCAACGGAGAGCTTAAATCGCTAAAATAATACGTCTCAAGGTTGCACAACCGTGGGCGGTAGTAAAGTCTGCTTTACGTCCGGAGGACGCAGGGTTCGGTGGCAGTGCGCTAAAGCTCGCGTAATGAACACGCTGCTGAAGCTCAACCCGAACCGGCCGACCAGGACGTTCAGTCACGGTGCGATCTGCACGATACTGCAGAGGGCCTCATGGAGATCGCATCGGCTCCTTTGGATGGGTTATTCTCGATATTTTGATGAGCTACCGGAGGGCCGGTCGTGACCGCAGAGCAATCAACAGGAGCGCGGGCCTGATCTTGGCCCCGTTGATCGTGGTGCGGGCAGCCGGGGTCGAACCGGCACAGCGCTTGCGCACCGAGGGATTTTAAGTCATTCTTGGGCGCGTTTTGATTGCTCAGCAGCGTCAATGGTTTGTGTCGGATAACTTCAACAGGATCAGTGGCTTAATCGGTTTCCCTACCGTTTGCCTGCCTTTTCACTTGCCCTTCAAAACCCTCTGAATTAAATCTCAAGTGTTGACGGTTTGTTGACGGTTTCACCAAGGGACAACCGCGAGATTTCATGGCCGAACGCCTTACAAATCGCGGCATCGCCGCCATTAAAGCAGCCGACGCGGACCAGTATTTCTTCGACAGCGAGGTTAGCGGTTTGGCCGTCCGTGTCTACCCGACCGGCGGCAAGACTTTTGTTTTTGATTGGCGCGAGAACGGCAAGCAGCGCCGCACCACCATCGGTAAGCACCCCGCGTGGACCATCGGCAAGGCCCGCACCGCCGCCGGCAAGATGCGTCTCAAGGCCGATACAGGCGAGGTCGTCACACCCGGCCGTGGCAGTCGCGTCGCCGACCTGATCGGCGAATGGGGGCGGGATGAGGATGACAACACGCTGTGGCGCAACGTCGTCAAGCTGACGCGGCGACCAAGCACCGCCAAGAGCTATCTGCGCCTGATCGACAAACACATCCTGCCTGCTTTTGGCAAGGGCGAGCCGAGGGCGATTAGCCGCAACGCCATTGAACAGTGGCACGGCCAGATCGCGAAGAGCGCGCCGATTGAAGCCAACCGCGCGCTGGCGACCTTGTCGGCGTTCATGTCATGGCTGGAGCACGACGAGAAGATCGCTGCCAATCCGTGCAAGCGGGTGCGCCGCCGGACCGAGAACCAGCGCCATCTGTTTCTCGATGCCGACGAGATCACAGCCGCCCATGCCGCGCTCGATGCAGACGGTACCCGCAACGCTGCGTTGGCGCTCAGGATGGCGCTTCTCACCGGATGCCGCATTGGTGAGGTGTTGCTGATCGAGCCTGCCCAGATCGACGCCAAGCGTCGGATCTGGATCAAGCCAAGCGCACACACCAAGCAAAAGAAAACACACATTGTGCCGCTACAGGCCGAAGTGCTGCCCATCGCCAGGGAGCTGTTGCGCATTGGGCTACCTGATTACGACGCCTGTCGTCGTGCTTGGGATCGCGCAAAAGCGATCATTGGCCGCCCTGACGTGCGCATCCACGACCTCCGGCACAGCCGCGCCAGTGCGCTCGCCCGTGGCGGCGCGTCGCTGATGCAGATCGGCAAGGTGCTCGGCCACACTGCACCGGCAACGACAGCGCGCTATTCGCATCTGGTTGACCGCGATCTGGTCGATCTGGTCGAGCGTTCGTAAATGACGGCCAAGAAACGCGGGCGACCGGCGTCATCGATTGATGAGGCCGTTACGTTCGGTCGTATGGTCGAGCGTGAGCGCGGGCGCGATTCCATGAAGCGCCACGGAAACCTTGAATTGGCATTCTTTCGTGTGCATCGGCGTAACGCCAAGCGGTGGGGGTCACTCTCGAAAATGTATCGCCTCTGGCGAGCATTCAATCAGGATAAGGCCCGTCGCCGCGACCGCGAGTTAGAGAACCGTCTGAGGAAAATTGAATGGATGATCGGGCACATTGATAAAGCAACCGATCAATTGAGCGCAGCCGAAGAGAAATTGTTCCGAAAAATCGAGAGCGCGTTCCAGCGACAGACCCCATTATCGACAGGGAAGCTCGGTTTCTACGAATACAACATTTTCAAACTCTATGACCTTATTGTAGATCCAGAGGACCTGCCGATTAAATGACAGTAGATTCCGGCTATTAATGACAGTCGATTTTGGGGCATTTGAGTAGGGCGCTTCAAGCAAGTGGAGTTGTCCCGATGAGCAAACCCCGCGATCCTCCGCCGCCCGGATATCTACTGGCTGAGCTTGGCTACTTCGATGAAATCGAAGCTGCGGCTGCCATCGATGTTCAGCCCAAAACTCTCATCGAATATCGCAAGCAAGGCGTCGGCCCCGATTACGCCGAGGTGGCCCGCCGTATCATTTATTCTAAACAAGCGCTCACAAGGTGGCTTAAGGCTGGCGGCACAAAGGGACGCGCAACATGACGCTTATTTAAGAACGAAACCGCCCGGTAGCGGGCGCCACCGAGCGGAGACTGTCAGGCAGCGCGAGTAGGATGTCGGAAGCTTCCTACTATCACGCGAACGGTCCCTTCTCAATAGGCACCCGGTGCCGCGCTCCTTCCAGTGTGGAGTCTGCGCCCATGTTCGAGACCAAGAGCGGCCTCATCTTCCGCGACGATTTTCCCGACGACGCACCGTGGCGCGACATCGACGCGCGGATCGTCACGGTCTGCCCGTGTTCGATGAGCCCGGACAACGGCGCCTGTTCACGGCGCCGGCCACGGGCACGACGCCGCCGCTCCCGTTCCCGTAGCGGTACGATCAAGGGGCGCAGCAGCGATCCCGCTGGCGACGGCCCTAGTCCCGACAGTACCAGCCTGCGGAGGACGTTGTCATGAACGGCCAACGTCCAGCCATCCGTGAAAAGGCCAAGCTCAATCTGCTGACGGCCACACTGGATACCGCGTTCGTGCGCGGGCTGATCGTCTACGACGACAAGCTCCGGTTTTTTGAATTCGAGATCGTCGGCTTGCCCGTGATCGCCGCCGTCAGGACCGATAATGACGAGATCTTCGTCTCGGTTGTCGTCTCGCCGACTGCGCTCGGCCGCCGGCACAATTGCGCCGTGGTCTCACACGCCAAGATCCGGGCCAAGATCGGCGATGCGTGCGGTTGCGGCTGGCTCAATAAGCGCACCGGGCGATTCTACGAACTCACGGGCGGCTACCACGCGACGTTTGCCGCCACCGAGACGCTCGCCGGATTGGTGATGACGAAGCAACGTCGAGCCGAACAAAATAAATTCGACATCAGCGTGGCCCAGCGACCATGAGCAAATTCAAGAGAGACGAAGTCGTGAGCGAGCGCAGTCCGCCCGTGAACGTGTCGGCGCTGCGGCTCAACTTGCTGCGCGGTGGTTACACACCGTTGCCGGCGTTCGGCAAGAAGCCTTCGGCTAACAACTGGTCAGAGCTGAAAGCTGTCACTGCGGATCAACTGAAGCTGTGGGGCAGGACATGGCCCGGTGCGATCAACACCGGCATCCTGACCCGTGACGTGCCCACGCTCGACGTCGATATCCTCAATCCGGAAGCTGCCGAAGCCGTCGAGGCCTTGGTCCGCGAGCGGTTCGAGGAGCTCGGTCACCTCATGGTGCGGATTGGAAAGCCGCCAAAGCGCGCGTATTTTTTTCGGACCGATGCGCCGTTCAAGAAGATCATCATCAACTTCGCTGGCACCGAGGAGAAGATCGAGTTTCTCGGTGACGGTCAGCAGGTCATCGTCGATGGCGTCCATCCGGACACCGAGAAAGCTTACGCTTGGTTCGGCGGCGAGCCCGACAAGGTGAAGCGCTCGGAGCTGCCGCCGATCACGGAAGCTGAAGCCGGCGAGCTGATGGAAGCCGCCGCGGAATTGCTGGTAACCGAATTCGGCTATGTTCGCAGCAGTGGCCGAAAGAAGTCAAACGGCCTCAACGGTTCTGACATCGATCCTCACGGATCCGAAGACTGGCATTTTCTGATCGCTCGCATTCTCGCAGGCGAGGAGTTGCACGACAGCTTGCGCGATCTCGCAGCCAAGCTGGTACGATCCGGCATGGGCGGTGGCGCCGCCACCAACATGTTGCGCGGGTTCATGGACAAGTCAGCCGCTGCCCGAGATCAGCGCTGGCTGGACCGTTATGACGATATTCCACGACTGGTCGGCGGCGCGGAGGAACTGATCGCCGACCCCGATCAGGCCCGTCCCGTCAGAGAAAGCAGTATCGATCACCTCAATCGAAAGCACGCGGTGCTGCCGATTGGCGGCAAGACCCGCGTCGTCACGTTCGGCGAGCTGCCCGAATTCCCCGGCCGCACCACCATCGTGATGATGCAGACCATCGACGACTTCAAGGCGCTAATGAACCGCTATCGTCACACCTACAAGAATGCGAAGGGCGAGATCGAGGAAATCCCGCTCGGCAATTACTGGATCACCAATCCGAAGCGCCGCCAGTACGACGAAGGCATGGCATTCATGCCACAGCGCGAAGCGGACACCGGCCCAAAGCTGAATTTGTGGCGCGGCTTCGGCGTCAAACCGGTGAGGGGAGATTGCTCGAAATTTCTCGGCTTCGCCCGTGACGTCGTCTGCAACGGCGTCGAGGAGCACTTCGACTATCTGATCAGGCGCGAGGCTTTCATCGTGCAGAAGCGTACCCGCAGCGAGGTCGCGCTGGCGCTTCAGACCAAGGAGGAAGGCGCAGGAAAGGGTTTCTATGAGCGCACCATGAGCCGGCTGCTCGGCAATCACGCGATGCAGCTCGGCAACGCCGACCACATCACCGGCAAATTCAATCCGCATCTGGAGGTTTTGTTGCGGCTGACGGCCGACGAAGCGCTGTTCGTCGGCGATCCCCGGCATCGCAACGCGCTGTTCGGCCTGATCACCGAACCTGCGTTGACCATCGAGCCGAAGGGCTGCGGCGTCTATGCCGCGCCCAACTATTTGAACATGACCATCCTCAGCAATTCCGAGCATTTCATCCCGATCAGCACCACGGCGCGGCGGTTCTTCGTTCCGACGATGTCAGCAGCGCGCGTTGGAGATCATGCCTATTTCACCGGCTTGCAGGCCGAGCTCGACAATGGCGGGTACGAGGCGTTGCTGCACCATCTGCTGTACGACATCGACCTCACCGGCTTCAACGTGCGCCGAGTGCCGCAGACCGAAGCGCTGCGACAACAGCGCGACCAGAGCCTGTCGCCGCTTGATGCATGGTGGTGCGAGCTGCTGGAGAGCGGCACGTTGCGCGGATCAGATCCGCGCTATCCCCATCGCGCGGTCTGCAATGCGTATGTCCGGATCGTCGAGGTCGAGACGGTGACCTACAGCACGACGGTCAGCAAGCAACCGCGGACCTTCACCCAGCTTGGCATCTTCGATCAGGCACGACAGATCGAGCCGCGGCTGCGCAACTACACCAGCGATCATATGCTCGGTCGCTTCCTGAAGGAGAAGGGGTGTAGCAACACCAGGAAGGTGATGCGCCGACAAGGCTGGAGCTTTCCGCCGCTGAGCGAGTGCCGGGCCGCATGGGAAGCGCTCTATCCGGGATGGACGTGGCGCAATCCCGATCTCGCGGAATGGCAACCGGAGCACACCGATTTCGAGGACTTTGCCGAGCTGAAGCATCTGGAGGCCGAGGACGTGCTGACGGCACTGCGACGGAGGAAGGCCGAGGAGGTGGACGACGAAGAGGATGACTAATAGTCCCCAAAATCGTGTTCGGCTTTGGGGGGACATGCGCGGGTGAAGGCGAACACTCCAACCCCTTGATCCATCACCAGTGTTCTATTGTTCTACTTGTTCTACTTAAAAATAAGAATAGCAGCCAAAGGAAGCTGGCGGTCTTTGGATGGGGTCTCCGGGGCTGGCGGTTTTTGGAGCCGAACAAGCCGAACTCGTGAACATCTCAATGATTTCAACGAAAAGGTCAGAACGAATGGTCTCTCAGCTGAACATTTTAGGCGGTAGTCGCACATTTTTCGGTGGTCGGGTGTAGCTTCCACGGGTCGGAGGAACCGCCGATGCCGCCAGACACCATCATCCTGACCGCGTTACAGGCCGAACCCGACGGCTTGCGGCGGTCGGAGATCAGCGCGCTGTTCAATCGCAACCGCAGCGCCGCCGAGATCCGGGACTCACTCCAGCTGCTTGCAGCGGCCCGAGAGGCCTATGCGGAGCGCGGTCTGACGACACCACGCGGTGGCAGGCCGTGCGAGGTCTGACGCCCGACGATCCCGGCGGAGTTACGAAAAAACCCCGAGCTCGAACCGGTGCTGGACGAATGACCGGACCGGTGTAGGTTCGGAAGGTACCGAATTCCCCCAAGCATAGCGGGAGCATCCTTTTGCCACGGAAAGCCAAAGCGGAGGCTCTCTCTCCACTGAATCCGCATCATACGCAGCGGCTGGACAGTTTCCGGGCGATCCGGATCGAGCAAAGCCGGCTTTATCGGGCTGTTGTTCGTGGTCGGTTGCCGTCCGAGGAAGCGACCAGGTTGTTTTTCTGCCTGCGCGAGATCCGCGGCACGCTCGAAAGTGAACTCGCGGTCGCACCGCCGGCTGAGACTGCCGGTCCGCTGGTGGTCAACATCACCAGCGCGCCGGCCAGTGAATCGCGCGAACCGCAGTTGCTGGAATATCGCCCGACGTCACCCGAGCCGGCGCCGGTCATCGAAGAGCCGGAACTCTCGCGCGAGCTCGAGCCGGTCGAAGAGGTCGCGACGTCGTTCGACCAGCCGGAAGAAGAGCCGCTTTATTTGCGGCGATTGCGCGAGCAGCGCGCACCGATGCGAGGGCCGTCGCCGATTCCGCCGAAAAGATTCCCGCGGGGAATGTAGCTCAGCCGATCTGTTCGAGTAGCCGCGACACTTGCTGTGCATTCCACGTTCCACCGCGCGCGGTCGAGATGCCTTCAGCATTGAGTCCCGCTGCGATGGCCCGCAGCGACGTAGCGCCGGCCGCCTGTAGCTTGCGCACGGCTGGCGCCAGATCCGCAGCCCGCGCCGCGACGCGCGCCTGAATCGCCTCCTGTGCAGCCTTATGCGCGCGCCGAGACGGCACCTGACCACGATCACCACCGAGTTGCTTTTTCGAGCGGGCCAGTGCTGCCTTCGTCCGCGAACTGATGAAGTCGGCTTCCAGCTGTGCGACCGCCGCCATCTGGTTCAACATGAATCGGCCGGTGGCCCCTTCGATCTGCGGCAGATCGGCAAAGCGGACATCGACTCCGGCTTCCAATAAGCGGCTCAAGAACGCCACCGAGCGGGTTAAGCGGTCGACCTTGGACACCACCAGCGGACACCGATGCAGACGCGCTGCGGCCAGCGCTGCATCGAGCTGCGGCCGATCAGAACGCTTGCCGGTCTCGACCTCGACGTGCTCGGAGACGATCCGCCACTTGCCACCGTTCAAATAATTTGTAACGGCCTCACGCTGCGCAGCCAGACCGAGCCCGCTTCGGCCCTGTCGCTTGGTGCTGACTCGGAAATACGCAATAAATTTGCCGTGCGACGTCATCTCAGTACCTCTACTCATCACCGTAACAAATCGGTCAACGAACGTTGACGAGTATGTGACGCTTGATTGAAGCGAGGTCAACCGGTTTCGAACACCACTGACCACCAGGGGGGAGGGGTGTTTACCTCCGGGCCTCGAACTTCGCGAGGGCGGCACCGAGTTCAGACATTTATCCAAAATCCGCTACTCAACCTGCAATAAACGCCAAAATAAAGCACAATCTCCAGCCAAACCCGGAAATCCCGCGGAGTTTTTCGCCGAAAATCGACCGGGGAACCGGCTCTCCCAAGCTTTCCCGCAGCCCCTCGAGCATTGGCCGCTGTCCGATAGCGGCCAGCCCGGCCGACGCACCCAGCCGCCCCGCTGACGATCTGGCGGTCGGTCCGGCGCTGGGGCTGCCAGCCCGGCGGCATTTGAAACCTCAGCCCGGCAGTCACGTACGTTGAAGGGCTGGGGTACCTTGCCATTTCGCGGGGCCAGTGCGTGAGCAACGTCCGCCGGCCAATCATTGCGGCCGCGCGGGCGTTGTGCGCTCGGAGCGCGGCGGCTTTCCGTCCTGGTGTACGATCTGGTCCGAGCCGCAGGCGTCCCGAACGGATTGGCACTGGCCTGTTTCCGACGCTAGTTGCCTAGTTTGCTTTTCGCAGTGGCTTAAGTTCACTTTTGGGCTGTTCAGATCGAGTTCTTAACCTAGACCTATGGAACAACCCGGTGGAACTCCGCCATGCACACAGACCAGCAATTTGACACGCATCCGGTCGTGCAGCCTCAGTTCGGCAGCAAGCAAATGTCGGCGGAAATGATTCGCCGGTCTGAGGAGCAGATTGCAGCATCGATAGCGCTGCTTCAAAGCCGCCCCCCCAAGATGTGGCATCTAGAGCAACTCGAAGGAATAGAAACCCCGCCCACTGTTCCCGCGTTCGGGTTCGATGGCGGAGCAAGCGACTAAACTGACGCCGGTTTGTGCGGCGTGCAGTAAGCAAATGACGTTTGTTGACGCGATTGGCTCACCCGAGGGGCCGATTGTTATCTTCCGTTGCCCCGACTGTAAAAAGCTCCTTTGGGAAAAGCCGCGCCGAGACAAGACCTAAGGTCGCCTCAGGGGGACCGTAGTTCTCCGACTAGAGACAAAACCCCGCATAGTTCTCCCACCGTGAACACGTTCCGCCATGTGGGTAAGGCCGCCTCAGTGGGCGGGCTCTGACATTCGGGACATTCCCGTTTGATAGAAACCCCGACCTCGACTGTACCCCGAGCTCGAAACTGACAGTTGCCAGGGCAACGATCCGGGCTGATTGTTGCGCGAACCGTGGAGGTTCGCCCATGTCCCGCCGCAAAGTCCTCCGGGCCCGCACGCCGAGCGGTCGCATCTCCACCGCCGGCACCAGCGAGATGCTGCCGCCCGGCGAGGTCCGCCGCCTCGTTGACGCGGCCGAGATCGGCTTGCGCAGCGCGGAATGGGCAACCATCGCCGGCCGGCTGCTGCTTGCCGGCAAGATTTCGCAGGGGGAGTATTCCGCGGGCCGTAGATGGGCCGAGCTCACGGCCAGCTACTCCGTCGCGACGCAGGCGCCGCAGGGACCGCGCACCGTCGCGCTCGATAAAGCAGGCGGCTCGCCGCTCGATCCGGATTCCCCCGCAGGCATCCGGGAGGCCAGACGCCACGAGCGCGCCAGCGCCGCCTTCATCGCCGGCAAACACGCCTTGAAGACCGCGGGCCGCTGCGCCGAGTCCGCCGTCGACCAGATCGTCGTCCGCGACTATGTCCCGACCGGACTTGCCGAGCTCGAATGCCTGCGCACCGGCTTACAGGCACTGGCAGCGCTCTGGAGGACGAAGGCGAAGACTAAGCGGTGAAGTGCTAGGCTACAGGCTCCCGGTGTTGCACCCATCGGCCCCGGTCAGGAGGCGGGAGGCCGGACGAGTGAAGGCGTCCGGCTTCCTCGCCCTAAAAGGACGGAGACAAACGATGACGCAGCGGATTCATATGGCCGGCGAATTCCTCACAGGCGTCGCGCACCCGGCCGACGATCCGCGCCGCAGCCAGATCAAGAAAGGCATGCGCCTGACCTCGAGCCCGATCATCAAGCGTCGTTCGCGGGATCTGCCAACCGGGACCGCGCTCGAGCAGGCGGTCGCCGAGATCGCGGGTCGGCTGAGGACGGCGAGGCTCAACCTGACGAAGCGGAAATGACGATGCTGCGCGGGTACCAGTTGAAAATCGAGCTCGCCGAACTGTGCAAGCGACACCGCGTGCAACCAGTCGCGCGTCCGTCGCTGCCGCCGCTCGAGCCCGTCACCGGTCCGCAACTCATCACCGGATTCGCGTCGACCGTCGACGCCGATTCGGATCGGATGGCCTTTTGTAAGGGTGCACTCAGTTGGCCAAGGCTCGAGACATTGCCGTTGCTCGTCCGGCACGATGCCGCTCGCCCGGCCGGCCGGATCCTCGAGCTCACCGAGGACGACCGCGGCCGGCTCGCCATCAAGGCCGAAGTCAACGACCTCGAGGCTTGCCGCATGGGCGGGCTTTCGATCAGCGCGACCGTCCTCGAGGCTGAGATCGTCTATCCCGACAGCCCATCGGGATTCCACGCACTGATCCGCCGTGCCGTCATCACCGAAATCTCTCTGACGCCGTCGCCTGCCAACGCCAACGCGGTCGTCCTCAACCGGCGCGACATGAATTCCGCTCAAGCGGAATTGAGCTCGCACGATGCTCTGCTGGCATCGATTGGGCGCCTCCGCGACGGATTGGAGGTGTTCGTCAGCAACACCGTGAAGGCCCCGACACCGCCACCGCCGCCTCAGCTAACGATTGCCGCAGCGCCGGCCTACATCATCGGAACGTTGCCCGCCGCGCGCCTGAAGCGGCAACCGACGTCTTTCTCGACGCTGGTCGCGAGACTCCCGACCGGAGGCGACGATCATGTCCGCTGATCTCATCGCCACCGTCAAACGACGATTGGTCTACGCACTGTCGCCGGAAGTCGCCAACGCAGCCGGCATCGACGTCGCCAGACAGCAGGTCGCGCTCGGTTTTGACCGTCTCACCGACAAGCAATACGTCGCCATCGCGCGTGTTCTCGGCATCAAAGGAGATCCCAAGCCATGAGTATGTTCGCCAAGAAAGCTGAAGAGGCCCCGATCACCGGGACCATGATCCTGCGCCGGACCTTGGAAGCCCGCGCCCGCAGGCGCGCGTTGTCGGTGTTTGCGCGCGACATCAACGAGCTCCTCGATCAGGACAGCAACAGGACCGCCGCGCTCGGTATCGCCCGCCGCATGGCCGGCGACGACGCTGACGATGCCACTACTGCCGCGCTCGCCAAGAGCTTTGCTGGCAATCTTCCGGACCACAGCGGACCGCGGGTCAACTCCAGCGATCTGGAAAACTTCATCGCCGGCCACGATCTTCCTGCGGCGATCAAGCACCCCTTGACCAAAGTGCTGGACATCAGCGCCGAATTCGACGCCGAACAGGATCTGCTTCGGTCCAAAAACCGCGAGCCTGTGCGATCTTATGTCTGCCCCGACCCGTGGCAGCGCGGCCCAAACGATTACGATGCCGAGGCCGTCGCCAAGGCCACCGTCACCGGCCCGCAGCCGGTCAAGCCGAAGCCGACAACCGTCACGCGGTCACGTCCGGGTTGGGCTGGAGAGTTCTTTGCGATGCCGGTCCCGCAGGAGGTCGAGCGCGAGACGCCGCCCGAGAAGCGTTTCGTGCGCGTGCGCGAAGCCTGACGGGGATTTTTCCGAATTCGCCGGCGCGTGTGGCCGAAGCCGACGAGCGCCTCTGCCGCCGTGATTTCGGTGTCGCTGCAAACCGAGCGAAATTTCTTTCGGCGGCAGCCGCCGTCCCGCTGCTAGTTGTAATGCAGGTATTTTCATACGCCTGCTTCAGGTCGACCGGTCCGAAAGGCACGAAGATTGCGAGCTGTTAACTGAAATCTAATGGGTAAGGACCATCGTCTCGGTATGAGAGTTGCAGGCGCCATTATCGTCGCTCTCCTCGCGCTTAATTTCGTGGACGAGCAATATAACCATGGCCGCTACTCACGAGCGGCGACTACCATGCTGTCCCACATCACTCGATCATTTAGCTGACCGGTCATGGTGCTCGAGGGACCGATGAGCGCCACCGATGAGCTGCGACGACGTGAACGTGCAATTATTGCCGAGCTAGACGCGCTCGTTCGCGTACTGCCGCCTTCACGACCGCTCTACAGCAGAGATCTCGCGGAGCAAATCGGTACATCCGTGCGCAAGTTGCACTCGGCCTCAGTCTCCGTGCTTGGCATGAGCTTGCATGCTTACCTTCGTTCGCGAAGGCTCTCGAATGTGCGGCTTCAACTTTCGACGGGCGCGTGTAGCGTCAAGGCGGTGGCACTCGCCAACGGCTTCTGGCACCTGGGCGATTTCTCGCGCATCTACCGTCGCGCCTTTCGTGAACTACCTTCCCAAACTCTTGCTAGGGCCAAGCAAAACAACCAATTCCAGTGATCGCCACGCGCCTGTCCCGAGGAAAGCAAACTGACGCTGGTCTCGCTTTGGTCTCCCATCAGTTTCGAGACAGCATAGTCGCGACGGTGGGAATCAGGAAACGCCGAGATCTCGGCGTCTATTCAAACGGACGCGTTCGGATCAGGCGGGCTCGGTGGCGTAAGCCCGTATTCCGCTGCCCGGTTGGCCGCGAGCTTCCGGTAGGCGCGTGCTTGGGTTAACAATTGGTCTTTGAAGCGGGTGTCGGCCTCGCCCAAAGCCAGCTGTTCTAGCTGAAGTGCTCGTTCGAGGTATTCGGTTAACAATTTCACGAAGAGTAAACTTTCTCGCTCGGCTTCATAGGCTGGCGCAACAAAGCCGAAGACGCACCGGCACCGGCTATTAACGCAGGATCGGAACTTGCGTTCCGTAGCCGGAACGATGTAGGACTCGCGCAAAACGTGCTCGGGGGTAGTGTTATGGCGTCCGTGCTTCTGATCGAGGATGAAGCGCTCATACGCATGATGATGGCGGATATGTTGGTCGAGCTAGGTCATAGCGTCGCTGGTGAGGCTAATGATTTGCAAGATGGGCTTTTGCTCGCCTCCATGCCGGGCATTGATGCCGCCATTCTCGATATACAGCTTGGAGCACATAGCTCTGCTCCCATCGCAGAAGTGCTGCAAAGCAACGGCGTTCCGTTTGCCTTTGCGAGCGGATATGGGGCGGGCGGCGTGCCTGAAGGATTTAAGGGTTATCCGGTCCTCGAAAAGCCGTTCCCAATCGAGGAGCTTGAGCGCTGTCTAGCGTCTCTGTTGCGCTAACAAACGGGAAGCCATCACGCCACCGCTCAAGGGGCGCCCGCATCCGCGACAAGGATACCGACCTGTTAGCTGCGCTTTTTGATGTTCCACAAAGATACGCCGCCGGGCTCGAAATGAAGCGTCCCGGCGGCGCCCTGTACCGAACTGGGGACCAGCAATCCCAGTCACCAATCGATGTGCAATGCCTGTGCCAAAGAGACGTGACATAGCGGCAAAGCGAAACGACCTCAGCTCCGGGGGGCAAGGCGAGAAGCTGAGGCCGTTTGTACTTGTTTTGACGTTGGGGAAACGTCGTCGGGACAATGGGGCAACGTGGCGAATGTTCCTTGGTGGGACTGCGCAACATTCGGCGGCAAGGCCCCTGCTTTGGGCTTAGCGGGGGAACCATCTGATCATTTGTCAATTGGGAACCGCGTACACCCGCAGCGGGGCGGCCCATGTGTGAGAAGTGCATCGATCTCAACAAGAAGATCGAACGATACCGCGAGATGGCTTCTCGCGTGAACGACCAGATAGCCGCTACCGGAATCGCCCAACTCGTCGCCGACCTGATCGCAAGGAAGGCTGAACTACACCCCGAGACCAAAGAGTAAGGCCGCCAAAGCAGGCGGCTCTCTTGCTGGCGGTGGGCCTCTGGCCCAAAGTATCCTACTTCAATTTAGGAGCGCCCCTTTGCGCCGCTAACGCTTGCGCACCAGCAAAGTCCAGACAGGCGATGCGCCGTCCCAGCCGCGAAGGCGCCCCGACAGCCGCACCTTCAACCCGGCTTCCGTGATCCGTTCGACAACAAGATGCAGCGCGATCACGTCGCCCTCTGACAGCTCCACACAGCCACGCTTCCGCGACCACACCGCGCCCGGAAAGCGAAACAAGTTCGCCTTCAGCCATCGGCCGCTGCGCTCCGACAGCGGTTGTAAGTCGACCTGAGCGCCGGCCCTAGGCCGCAGCGTGACATCTGCCCGTCGCAGCCAATTCGGAATCCAGCCCATGCGAAATGACTAGCCGATACTTTTCACGTTTGTCTATGCTTCGTCCGTCTGAATGGATTCGCCGCTCTGTCAGACGCCAAACGAGCGAGTTATCTGCTTCGTCATGACCAGAACCGCGTCAGTGTACTTTCCGTTTGACACTTGATGATCGCACAACGCCAAAAAAAGCAGTGCGAAAGCAGCAATCATGCATCCTTTGAGCATCGGCCTCTCCCATGAAGAGACTGCCAACCGAGCAGGTCCTAGATGATAACTGGCGGAAACGGAGTCGCTGCCGCGACGCGTTGCAATGCTCAAGACGTTGGCAATGACTTATTAAGTTTCCGTAAAATCAGAAGTGGAGCGGCAAGCGCCTTGCGCCCGGAAATGATAATCATCGGGGGGCAGTGATGAGGGCCTAGGCTCCACGCCAGACGTGCAACACGCCTTCGCGAAAGCCGCCGACGAAATGATCTGACAGGTCCGCTGGCAGCATCTGGCTAAGGTCATCGAATGAGCCGCTCACCATGGTGGCCAGCTCGTGTGCCGAAGCGTGCTCCGCCCACCGCCGGCCCAACTCCAAACCACGTTGCCGTTCGGCCTCAGCGTCCATCGTCTTGAGCTATCCCGCGTTGACCGGCCCCGGCGAAGCTGGCCGCGCCGGGGCCTTCGACGCTCTCGCCAATCGTCGGAAGCTTGGGGGCTTTAAAGACTGGCAAGGCGCCACCTTAGACAAACAGAATGCCCGTATTTGGCTACTGCACTTTGTGCCAATGCCGGTGGCTCGCGCGGGCAGCCAACACAACTGACGCTGGCGGCACTTGCTTCGGAATCGTCAGAAGGACCACCACGGTAGCAAGCAACTGGCGGCTCCAATATCAGCGCAAGCAAGAGACGGTGTGCGGCCTTTCGGGCACCCATCAAGCCCGTGAGTGGCTCAAGCTTTCGATTTGATCCGTTTGTTCAAAAAGGTAAAACGAGATTCGACCGATGCTTGGCTGCGACCGAGGGCTTTCGCGATCTCTCTGAATGAGACTCCGCTCTCGCGCATCTGCAAGAGCTGATCTTCGTCCTGTTTCAACCAAATGGTAGAAGTTTTAGGAACTCCGGTCGTACGGACCATTTCCGCGCCCCGTTTTTGTTTTTGGGCAACGTCCAGAAGTGGGCGGCCAATAAGGCAAATTAGGGCAGCTGCGGGTTCAAAAACAACCTCCTGCAAGTTGGGTTAATGTCCGATCACACGCCGCTCAGTCCAGCAAGTTTCTCCGGCTTCTAATTGCAGTATCTCTCACTGCTTAGCGGTCAGTTTATCTCTCCTCCGGCTCACTCCAGTGCCAGCTCCCGCATCAGCCGCTGCACTTCGCGTTCACGGTCGCGAGGCTCCAGCAACCGCATCGCCGCTAGATATGGCCGGCGCAGATACTGAAGCTTGTCGGAGTCGAGCTCGCCGGGCTCCAGTCGGCTGATGTGCGGCGGCAGCGACACCGCCTGCGAGGCTTGCTCGGCATCTTCGATGGCCCATTGCCCGCGCAGGATCTTGCGCGCCGCAGCGCGCGCATCCACCCCAAATCTATATGGTGCAGACATTTCCGCTGCTTTCTCCGCTTTGCGCATCTCGGCGTCACGCATGCATTGCTGCTCATACGTTCGCGCGTTGTGGCGAAGCTTCGGTTGTTTCCGGACAGTCATATTTCTCGGCGGTGCCCGCCGCCAGGAAGCATGAGAGCGCAGCCTCGATCAGCATCGTAGATGTTGCCTTGGATCGAATTGCTCACCTTCAGGTTCGGGCGCTTCCAGCCATCGGCTCTCAGGACATTGCCATTGGTCAGGTCGACGAAGCGGAAAACTGATCTGACCTGTTCGCCAAATTGGTCTCGTCTGGTGAAAATCCGCGCGTAGCGTTCCTTGACCTCGTACCCTAGATCCAGTTGCGCTGTTTCCCGTGCCTTCTCTACGAAGGCAATCAGATCAGCATCGGTCACTTTATTTGACGGCTTCTCGGTCATTGCTGTTCCCTCCACGTCGTCATCAATGTCTCACCACCGCCACGCGCAGCGTGTAGTCATCCGGGCGCCGCGGCAGGAACGGGATTTGATCGGCGAGCTTGTGCAAGACCTTGGTGGGGTCAGTGAAGCACGACGCGACCACGCCGGTGGCGATGCGGCCCTGCTCGATCATGTCGGTGTTCTTGACCTCATCGGCCGGCAGCACGGTGCGAACGTCATAGAACGTGCCGTTGATCGGCTGACCGTCCAGCAGCAGCTTCCGCGAATGCTTCAGGGAGCCGACCACCAGCGTGTCATCGAAGTGCAGGCAGAGCTGGCCCATGAAGTGTTTGTCGCTGGCCTTGGTCAGATAGCCGAGCATGCCGATGAAGGCGATCACGCGGGTCGTACCGAGCTTGCTCGGCTCATGACCGCGTTCGTGCAGGCGACCGATAGCGTGCTTTGAGATAAAGGCGAGATCGACATCGCACATCCCGTCATAGCGGCCATTGCGTTCGCACTGGCAGGCATGATGCATGACCTTGATGCCAACTTCCTCGACGCCGATCAGTGGATGCAGATCGACGTTGAAGGTGGCAAGGGCAAGACGGGCCGACCTCGATGCGATCTGGGTGGCCATCCTGAGATGGGTGTGGTTCTCAGGCTCGATACTGTCGAGATAGGCGCTGGCCTTGCGCAGGATGTCCGCCCGCTTGATCGGGCTGCGTGCCTGCGCTACCCGTGCGACCAGCGACATCATGGCATCGCGCCATGTTGTGGTGCCGGGCGAGATGTTACTGGCGTGCAGGGCTTCCAACCGCTTCAGGTCGCGGCAGTAGCGGTCGGCAAAAATGCGGCTGGCACTCGGCATGTCCGACATCATTTCCCTCCAAACAAGCAGCGACCCGGTCGCCCTGTCAGAAGAGACCGGATCGCCTAGACGTCATGCCGGGGCTTTGGGGGCTTGCGGCGCGACGTGTTCGAATTGCTTGGGGGCTCTGCCAGGGCCTGACGTGATCACAATCCGTCCGCGAGCATTTGTAAATTACGCAACCATCGCGTATGCAACCTTGCTTCAGGGCAAAAAGCTGAACCTCGCGAAGAGGATCCAAGGTTCCGTTGGGATCGGAGCTGCAAGAAAATATTTGATCGCCTTTGAGTGGCGCGAGTGAGCCCGTTGAGACCGTTGTTCAGTGCAGCGAAACTGCCTAGATAGCCCGCATGCGGAAATCCCCGTTCCAGCTGTGCCTGCCGACGCGCAGCACCAAGGTTCCCACCGGTCCCGACTGGATCCACGAAATCAAACATGACGGCTATCGGCTGATCGTCCAGCGCGTTGGCGACCGGGTGCGGCTGTTCACGCGCAACGGCCACGATTGGACCACGCGTTACCCGCGGATCGTCGAGGCGGCGCTGCGTGTCAGGACTGCGCACTTCGTGATCGATGGGGAGGCGGTGCTGCTCAACGTTGACGGCGTCTCCGACTTCGACGGCCTGCATTCGAGGAAGCACGACGATGCCGTACAGCTCTACGCCTTCGACGTCCTGATCGTGGATGGCGAGGATCTGCGCAAGCTGCCGCTGACCCTGCGCAAGACAAATTTGCAGCGGCTGCTGGCGCGGCCGGTTGACGGCGTCCACCTCGCGCCGTTCGAACAGGGCGAGGTTGGCCCAGATCTGTTCAGGCACGCCTGCAAGCTCGGCCTTGAGGGGCTGGTGTCGAAACGCTCCGACAGCTGGTATCGCGCCGGCCGGTCGCCGAACTGGATCAAGGTGAAAAACCGGCAGCATCCGGCCTTTGCCCGCGTGATGGATGCGCTTGGCTGAGCCGATTGCCAGTCATTTTGGCTGGGGATAGCCGGCACAGTCCCATATCGCCGGCAATCTATAGTCGATTAGCATCCCGCCGGCACGCATCAAGCTGAGCGCGGGATCAACATTGGAAAAAGTCAGGAAGCAACAGTCCTTTTGGCGCAGCTATGGCCCGGTCGTGCTTTGGTGGGAGGATCTAACCGAGATCGTCAACTCTCTGAAACAGCACGCCGAGGTCACCATCAGCACGGCGGATTACGAGTTCAAAAGTCTTGATGAATTGAAAGAACATGTTGGTGAGCAAGCGACAATCTTCGTCTTGGATGTCGACACCACTCAGCCGTCCGTTTCGATAAAACTCAGTCGCATGGAGGCGCGGCTCTTCATCTCGCCGGGTCCACAAGCGGCGCAGCTACGGCTCGAACTCGACGGCATTCTGTCGCGATGTCAAAGGCCGTTTCCTTGGGCATACCGTTTCTGGTTCGCGATGCTCCTCCCCACGGTATCGGTGTTGCTAAATATTTTCGTTCTGAACGCTCGGCCTGAATTGGCCGCTCAGATAGCCTCTGGCGTTTTGAATGGACTGTCGCTGTGGGGACCGTGGGTTAGCTACGTGAACCTGCGCCGGGTATCTGTGATCAAGATGCAGCGCCGCTCCGAAAGACGTGGTTTCTTTCAACGAAACCGAGATCAATTGATCCTAATGATGGTCAGCGCAATCGTTGCGTTTTTTGCGGGCGTAGTGGTGAAAGAGCATTTCTATCCGTCGACGCCTGCGGTCACCGCTCCGAAGTCGCCTTGAGTGCGTCCGAAAAAATAATAACGGGGAGTGATTAAATGACGGCATCACCACCAAGTGCTGCGCGGACGCCAGAACAGATTGTATTCGCAAACCGGATGGAGGCCATCTTCATGCCTCAAGCCCGGAAGCAACGCGATGCTCTCTTCAGCGGGCCAAATCCAGACCCACGGTTTGTTCATTACACGTCAGCAGAAAACGCGCTCAACATCATCAACACGAAGCGGTTGTGGATGCGCAACACGACGTGCATGTCGGATTATCGCGAGGTGCATCATGGGTTCGACATTCTTGCGAAGTTTTTTTCCGACAAGCCGCGTCTGGATGCTTTTACGACCGCGCTTGATCAGTGCGCGCCCGGCGCGGCCATGGAAGCCATCAACCTGTTTAATGGGTGGTGGAACAACATTCGTGACGACACCTATATTGCATCGATTTCCGAACACAAAGCGACGGAAGACCTCCATGGTCGTTTATCGATGTGGCGCGCGTTCGGAAACACGTCCGCCCGTGTCGCGTTGGTCATTCGCGTTCCGTACGCTTCGGCTGGAGCGGACGCTCTGAATTTGCTGTTCAGTCCGGTGGCGTATCTGACCGAAACTGAAACTCACGACATCATCGGCGAGGTCATTAAGAACGTAGGCCGCGAGTGTGATCTCCTAAGCGGTGTTGATCGGCAGGTCATCAAAAACTACGTTTTCCAGATGCTTTTGGCTGGTGTTACTTGTCTTAAGCACGAGGGGTTCGGCGAGGAGTTGGAATGGCGGGCGATTTACTCGCCGAAGCGAGCGCCCTCCGCTTTCATGGAGCAATCGACGGCGGTCATCGGCGGTGTCCCACAGATGATCTGTAAAATTCCGCTCGATGACTCGGTTTCGCCTGTTCTCGCAGAGCTTGATCTCGCGGCGATGTTTGACCGTCTGATTATCGGTCCTTCACCTTATCCTCTGGCAATGTATGAGGCGTTCAAGGGTGCGCTTACTACTGCCGGTGTCTCGGATGCCGGAGACAAGATTTTCGTATCGGGCATCCCGATCCGAACCTGAAGAGCGGTAAAAAAGAGCGGCAGTCCTTCGGCGTCAAGCGTTGCTGCCCATCCGCGCCGGCTGATGATCCGGCCGGATCTCGGCGCCGCGTCGACCGCATCTTGTGCAGACGAACTTCGGCTCGACGTCGCTGAGCCGGACGTTGTCGGGCCATTGCTCGGCATTGAGATCGGTGTGATGCCCGCAGCGGTGGCGGCAGTAGATCAGGACGCCGCGCACGCCCATCTGGCGCATCTCGCCGAACGTGATCTTGACGGGGTAGGGGGTCATCGGCTCGACGTGAATTCGTGTGCGATCAAGCAGTGTATGGGCTGTTGACGGTCTGTTGACGACACCAAATCGAAATTTGAAACCTGAAACAAAAATCCAGTTTAAGTCGTTGAAATGGTTGGTGCGGACACCGGGACTCGAACCCGGATAACGTTGCCGTTGAGGGATTTTAAGTCCCTTGAGCGTAAAGCTAACTAATTGAAATTTATGGTTATATTGCTGTACGATGTGTTATGTGTAGTTATTCTGTGTAAACACGTCGCATCTATCGCGCCTAGAGGGACCTGCGCCCCAGACAAAACAAGGAGTCAGACGACTCCGCCGATGAGGCCCAAGCGGCCTCGACAGAGGCAAACGACCTCGCACACTTGTCAGGCTGGCTTTTGATACGCGCCTGCCGAAGTGCGCCCAGACTAAACCAAGAGTATTTCCATCTGGTTGCCGAGCTCGCCTAACGTGAGGCGTCGATGTCGCTTGGGCGGACTGAAGACGGGGCACAGAGCAGGTCAGCAATTCCTAGACGGCAGCTTGACGACAATCGGGACAGGGTTCCATAAAGTTCCCTGCTGCTGTTTCTGCGCCTGGTGAGTGCGATGACCCTATCTGAACGCGTCCAGATGGAATTGGTGCTGGAAGGCCTATGCCGCGAGCTTCCTCATCGTGGTCCTGAAATTACTCGTCGAACATTTGGTGCTGCGGAACGCCTTTCCTATGCGCTGGGAGAATTGCGCGCTACTGCCCTTCAGGCACTCGTACCTGTCACAAGCACACGCAAATCTAGCTAAGGGACAAGGCGATGGCTTCCATACTCCTTGTCGAGGATGAAGCACTCATCCGCATGATGGTGGATGACATGCTCACTGAGCTTGGGCATCAGGTCGTGGCCGAAGCTGGCGATTTGGCTTCCGGGCTCGCCTTCGCGGAAGGCGGTAAGGATTTTGACTTGGCGATTTTGGATGTGCAGTTAGGCCGGGACAGCAGCAGGCCAATCGCTGAAGCTTTAGAGAGCCGCAAAATCCCGTTCGCCTTCGCAAGTGGATACGGAGCCGACGGACTGCCGGAAGGTTTTCACGGTCGGCCCTTGTTGATGAAGCCTTTCAAGTTGGACGAGCTGCAGCGGTGCATAGCGACGCTCTCGCGGTAGCTGCCGCGATCAGCTTGCCCAATGCCCGAGCGCCAGGTCCGACAACGCGCCGCTCAGTTCGATCACTGCGATTTTTGTCCGAGGTCTCTCAGGAGCGTGCGAAGAAAATCGCTAGCGTGATCGTACTGCGCTTTACCTTCGGCAATTTGATGGGCGCGAGGCCCCAAGATATTACCGACCGTCTCTGAGTTGAGTGGATCCACTCCATCCGACCATCGCTGCAATAAACCGTCGGGAATGTCGTTCGCAGAGCCGAACAGCTTCAGAAGGCGATGTTCGCCCTCGCTATTGTGGTCGTGATGGGCCTTCGCGGCGTAGAAGGCGAATAGCCCGCGAAACGCATTACGGGAAACGGCAGGTTTTGCCATCGCAATGTCCCCGAGAATGATACTTTAAAAGCGGATGTCTTCCGATTTCCAGAAGGAAAAGCTAGCAAGAAACTCGATCGCTGCGCTCTTAACTTGCAAGGGAAGGCCGCCCGAAGGCGGCCCGAGTAGTAGAACCAGCCGTGATAAATGCGTACTCAAAACATTTGGTGCAGCATTGCTGCCGCACCGGCCCGGGTGAAAATAGATACGAAATGAACCAGCCCCCGGTTTGGAGAGCATGCCAGAGCGAAATTATTCGGCAAGAAAAATCTTGGGATAAAGCGGCAATTTCTAATATACGAGCGTTGGAACGGCTCTACGGTTCCTTGACAGGAACCTTTGGCAGGTGCCCGACGTTCGTGACCGGAACGACCAGATCGGCTTACAGATGAAGTTGCTCACCGAGTATCTTGAAAGGGCGCTGCAACTGGAAAGTCTTGCGGACGGCGAATCCGACAGCACGTTCAGAACGGAGTTGCTCAAGCAAGCGGCTTCCTATCGGAAGCTGGCAATTAAACGGGCTGAGCAGTACGGCTTACCGAACCCGAGCCCACCGCCTGCCGGAAAACCCAATGGCGCCTCTACAAGTCGGAATGTGAGCGGGTATTTGCAGTCGACTGAGGACCTTTGAGATTTGTCCTCGTGATCGCAAGACGGTCGTCACTTTTGCAGACGCCACGTTCCTAAACACAGAAAAAGCGCTGACCCAACGTCTACCTCGCCGACAAGCGCTCGACATTCGCGGCGACGATTTTCCGGTAGTGATCAAGGACGTGACTGTAATCGCCGCCACGAACGAAAATGGTGCGGGCCTCTGCCGCAGCATCGAGCTTTTCCGTCACCATAAGAAACATTTCATCGGAGGTGCCATTGCCCGCCGCAATCTGGCGAAGCCGCATATCCATCACCTGGAGAGCATCGGCCATCAGTATTAGGGCTGAATACCAGAAAAGCATGCGACCTCCGGGTTCGGAATGGCACCGGCCGGATGCACGACCCTGCCGGACGGCACTGACGCATTTGGCGGGCCGCGCAGGTTAAGCTTGCGCGGGCGCCGCAGTTCCTAAGTAGGACGGGTGCTTCGTCGTTTGGGCCGCGGAGGCAAGAGCATGCGGTGCAGGGTTTTCGCGTTTCGGGGCGCATGGGCGTCGTAGTCGTTGTTGAAATAAATCCACGCGCGCTTGGCGCCGCTCTCCTTGATCCTGCTGGCCCATTTCGATAGCTCATCGTCTGAGTAATTGTGCCGATACCAGCGCTCGGGCCCGTGCAGGCGCACGTACACCTCGTCTGCCGTCCGGACGAGCTCGTCCGGCAGACGCGGACCGCTGCAGGAGCAGAAGATAATCCCGGCCTTGCGGAAGGCAGCGTAGACATCTTCATTCCACCAGCTTTTGTGCCGGAACTCGACCGCGTTGCGGCGGGCCGGATCGAGCTGGCTGACGATCGAATTCAGCCGGGCTTTGGTATAGCGGTAGCTCGGCGGCAGCTGGAAAAGAAAGCAGCCCATTTGCTCGCCAAGAATATCGGCGATGATCCCGAAATCGCGGATCAGCGTTTTTGTACCTGTGAACTTTTTGACGTGTGTGATGAGCTCGCAGACCTTCACGGTGTAGACGATATCCTTGCCGCCCGGCTGACGGCGCCAGGCCTGGACATTCGCGACGGTCGGCCATGAGTAAAAGGACGCGTTAATCTCGACCGTGTCGAAGGCGGACGCGTAATGCTCGAACCAGTCCGGTTGCGGCACGTCCGCATAGAACGAGTCCCGCCATTTCCAGTAGCGCCAGCCGGAACAGCCTACGAAGACGGTCTTCTTCAAAGCCGTCGCGGGCTTCAGTCCCTCGCTCTCCATTTTAAGGCGGGTTCGGTGCATCTTCGCTGCGCGTGCGACATTATTTTCGCGCTGTTTCTCACGCCGAAGCCGGCGCCGTTCGCGTCTTTCCTCTATCGTCAATTCTTTGATCTCAGGAGCAGGCGAGCGGGGCATCGGTCAGTCCTTTGCCTTTCGCAAGTTTGTGTCGAGACGCTCTTTGAGTTTACGCCAGCGTTCTTCCTCGGCCTCCACGCGGCGCTGTACCGCATCCAGATCCTTCGCAAGAGCGTCGGCCTTTTCCTCATGCTCCGCCTCCGCCTGCAGCAGGGCAGTTTGCGCTTTCTCAACCGCGGCGTTTCGCTTCTCGCGGGCCTTCGCGGCTTCAGCCTCTTCCTTCGCGCGCAGCTTTTCCCGCTGCCGCTCTTCCTTCTCGTATTTTGCGGCGGCCTCACGCTCTGATTTTTCATCCCGCTGCGAAGGCTTTGCGGAAGCCGCCTTCTTCGCCCTGGCTTTTTCCTTGTGCGGGCGTGCGTCAAGCGATGCGGCGGACGGCAGGTCCGCGTGCTCCCTGAAAGCGGAGCTTGATCCGACTGGCCTTCGCAGCACGATGCCGGGCTTCGCCATGGCGGCTGCGATCACCGCGCCGTCTTCGGATTCCTCTGCGAAGCCCTGATGGAAGAGGTTGCTGCTTGCGCCCCATGCCTCCAGCGCCGCTTTCATGGACGGCGCCGCGATCGCGAGATCGAAAAACCCTTGGGACGTTTGAAAAACCTTGAGTTTGCGCGGCATCATGGTCAAATGTTCCCCGATGCAGCTTTGTTCCCTAGGACGGAACATTCGGTTCCGGCCATGGAACTTACGGCTTTGGAGTTCGTTCGGCCGCTACAGGAGATGCGCCCATGATCCTTGAAAGCTTTGATCGCCGCACTATCGCAAACCTGGAAGCCGCGCTTGACCGGGTCTGCGACGGCAGACCGGACGGTGCCGATCACGGACTGAGATCCTTTATCGCCGACGCCATGGTCGCCTGCGCGAAGAAGGGTCAGACTACGCTCGGTGCCTTGACTGAAGCGGGGGAAGCTGCCCTCGCGCGGTGGGCTATCTCCGACAGAAAACAGGCCTGACCCAATCCTATCGTGTCGCGCGATCCCCGGATGCGGCGGCTTCCTTGCCGGCGCGCGGCAGCCAGCGCCATACGCCGAGCACGTTGATCAGGAGAAGAACGGCGTTCTGGATGACGAGCGAACTTTTCGGCTCCAATATCCCGTCGGCGATCCACGCAATGGATGCCGCGATAAAGAGGACGAAGCCGCACACGGTTATGCGCGCGTTCCAGTTCGCCGCCACCATGGCGGCCGCGATTATCGTCATGGCGGCTGCCACGGTTCTTAATACTTCAAGGCTCATGTGTCCCTTCTCAAAACAAGGGCCGCCCGGGGCGGCCCTTTCGCTTGCATGTGGCTAACCGGTTAAGCGGCTTTTCGGTTCACGCTGCGCAGCGCCATCGTATTCAGCTTCTCGTCCGTCGCCTTTTCCTCGTCGAGGTTCTGCTGCAGGACCATGGCGCAGTCCTCACGGCCAAGCATCTTTGCCCATGCGATCAGGGTGCCGTACCGCGTGATCTCATAGTGCTCGACGGCCTGGGCGGCCGCGATCAGCGCCGCATCCAATACCTGCTTGTCATCGATATCGCCCGCGACTTCGCTCGCTTCCTTCAGGATGCCGTCGATGGCCGGACAATCGACGCCCTTCGCCTGCACGCCGTGCATCTCGAACACTTTCTCAAGCCGGGTGATCTGGCCCTTGGTTTCGGAAAGATGCGTCTGGAAGCCGTTCTTGAGGCCGGGATCGCTCGCCTTCTCGATCATGTCCGGCAGGTTCTTCGCGATCTGCTGCTCGGCGTAGTAAATATCCTTCAGCGTGTGCACGAAGAGGTCGTCCAGTGTTTTTATGTCCTTGGTGAAAAAGCCCATCGTATCCTCCTTGGGTGGGTCCGCACCTTCAAACAACCGGTAGGGACGAGCGTTCCGTGGAGAGCTCACAACGGGATGATTTCCTGGGCGCGGATGACGATCTCCTCCTGCGCAAGCTCGCGTTCGAGACGCTCGCGCAGGCTGCGCCAGTACTCGGGTGCAAGCTTCGCGGCCATGACCTCGATGACGGCGATATTGTCCCGCTCGGTCTCGTTGCCGCTGCGCCATAGACCCTGGCCCGGGGCCCGGACGAAGCTGGTCGCTCCGCCGAACCGGCCGGTCAGCTCTTCCAGGAAGTCCTCGAACCAGCGTTGCGAAACCGGCTCGCCGCCGCCTTTCTGTTTCGGCAGCAGAATCTGCACGAGATAGGAATTGCTCACGACACAAGCCTCATGCTTGCGCTGCGCGAAACCGCATTTTCTCCGGGTGCCCCGTAGCGGAGCTCATCGTTCTTTGCCATTGGCGCCGTCCTCGAAAGTGAGCTCCAACGGAGCGGCCCGGGCTTGGTTCCTGCCTGAAAAGGGTTGCGGCCAGCAACCCGGCTAGCCACGCGGCAATGAGCAGGGGAAAGCGGTCAAGGGTGCGGCGACGCAACCGCGCTCGCGCGGGCTTTGCCCTTGACGGCTGAAGGGGCGGCAGCCCCTTTCGCGCGAGGGATCGTCACCGGATGGCCGGGACGAAGACCCGGGCGCGGGACGCGCTAGAGCCCGGCCGGCTGCGCAGCAGGCGGACGCGCCCAACACGGAACCGGGAGCCTGCAGGGTAAGTTGGTAGAGCAGGAAATTAACGCTGGGGAAGCACATGAAGCGAGTTACGAAATGGCGGGCGGCGGCGAAACGTGAGCTGATCGCGCCGCGCGGCGACAAGCGGTATATCCGCCGCGATGCGAAAGGCCGCATCGAGGAAAGCGATGATGTAAGCCGCTCGCTATCCCAGGACCGCCGCAAGACGGCCAAGAAGAAAGTCAAAGCGGGGCAGGGTGACCGGGGCGACCGCAAGCCTGCAAAATCCAAGGCGCGGAAAAAATCGAGTGCCCGCAAGTAACGCAACCCTCGATCTCTTCGGAGGCGCTTTCCTACCGGAAGGCATGAAGTACCAGCCGGAGTTTCTCTCGTCTGACGAAGAGCGTGCGCTTCTGACTGACATCGAAAAGCTTCCATTCAGGGAATTCGAATTCCGCGGCTTCACTGGCAAGCGCCGTACCGTTTCCTTCGGCTGGCGCTACGACTTCAATGGCGGTGGTCTCACCAGAACCGAGGACATGCCTGTATTCCTGACCCCGGTCCGGGCGCGTGCCGAGGCGTTCGCCCGCATTGCGCCCGGCAGCTTCCAGCAGGTTCTCGTGACCGAGTACGCGCCCGGCGCCGGGATCGGCTGGCATAAGGATCGCTCGGTCTTCGGCGATGTTGCCGGCATTTCGCTGCTTGCCCCATGTAGCTTCAGGCTGCGCAGGCGAACGGCCACTTCATTCGAGAGGGCGACGCTCGTTGCCGAGCCGCGCTCCATCTACCTTCTGCGCGGGTCGTCGCGCACCGAATGGCAGCACAGCATTCCCGGCGTCGAAAGCCTGCGCTACTCGCTGACATTTCGTAACCTCCTCGAAGGAGTTGCATCCTAGTGGCGCGCGTATCCACATTGCCGAAGCGGCTCCAGCCCATGCTCGCGACACTGACCGACGCGCCGTTCGACGACAAGGGCTGGATATTCGAGGACAAGTATGACGGCTTCCGCATGGTCGCAAAGATCGACGGCGGCAAGGTCACACTCTATAGCCGTAACGGCAAGATCATCAGCCACAGCTATATCGAAGTCGCCCGGGCGCTCGAAGCTGTCAAAGGCGATGCCGTCATTGACGGAGAGCTTGTAGCGATCGGCAAGGACGGCGTGTCGCATTTCCAGCTCCTGCAGAACGCCCTGCGCCATGAAGCAAAGCTGCAGTACTTCGCCTTCGACCTGATGTTTCACGAAGGGGAAGACCTTCGTGGCCTGCCCCTCACCGAGCGCAAGAAGCGCCTCAAGGCCATCCTGCCGAAGCACAGGCTCGTTGGGTACAGCCGGGATCGGAAGACATCCGGCGTCAAATTCTTCGAGGAGGCGGAGCGCAAGGGTCTCGAAGGGATCATGGCAAAACGCGCCGACAGCAAATACCTGTCAGGCGCGCGAACCAATGACTGGCTCAAGATAAAGACGTCGAAACGCCAGGAAGCAGTCATAGCGGGGTTTACGGCCCCGCGGAAGACGCGGCCTTTTTTCGGGGCGCTGACGCTCGCGCTGCGCGAAGGCAACGGCTGGCGTTATATCGGCCATGTCGGGACGGGCTTCAGTCATGAAACCTTGGAAGAGCTCCACAAAAAACTTATCAAGCTGAAGACCGTCAAATCGCCTTTCGGCAAGAAGGTAAAGGATGAAGCGGTCACCACCTGGGTCAAGCCGGAGCTCGTCGCTGAAATAAAGTTTACCGAATGGACAAGTTCAGGAGAGATGCGGCATCCCGTTTATCTCGGGCTGAGAACAGACAAGCAGGCGAAGGATGTCGTCCTGGAGCGCGAGAAGCCTCGCTCGTAAGGTGCAGATCTGTCAGCCGCCGAGCACGTTGCCCCAGCCGTCGAATTCGAAATCCCGCCATGCAATGGCGCCGTCCGGCAGCGCCCTCGAATTGCTCTTGAAGTCTTCCACGTCGTCACCGGTCCATGTCTGCCTGGTATCGGTAAGACGGTCGTGAAGAATGCCGGCTCTGACGGATCGAAGCCCGGCATGCCGGAAGGAATGTGCCATTTTCAAATCCTCGCGCAAACGGGCTCGCCCCAACAAAAAAAATGAGCCGTTCAACATGAGCGCAGCGCGCGGGCCTCGCTCCAGAAGATCGCGAGTATACCGCACGCGCTCGGCTAGACTGCCAGCTCCTTGCGGACGGCGGCCGCCGAATTTCCTACTTTGTCCACGGCGTTTTGCAGGTCCTGCTGCGAAACGTGGAAATGCCTGAGCCAGTAATCGAGCTCCTTGCGATCATGCAGGTTGATCTTGCTGCGGTCCGGCTGGATCTTGTGCGTCAAACCGGACATAGCCGCCTCAGTGATGCATGAAGAGGGCGAGAAGGAGGATGATCGGAAGCGGAATTCCGATAAGCCAGAGAAGTGCGCCTTTGCCGAATCCCATTTGAGCCTCCTGTTAAGATGCGGAACAACGTTTGTGTCGAATTACAGTTCCGCTGTCGGCTGGTGCGACCGCGCCCCTTCCACGAGCCGGTCAAGAAATATGGCTTGGCCCTTCAGGATTTTCTCACGGGCTTCTGCGATGTCGAACCACCCGGCACGATCCAGCTCGGGAAAGCTCTGAAGCCTGCCTGAATGCGGCGGCCATTCCATTTCAAACATGTTGCTCTTGAGCTCATCCGGATTCCAGTCGTCCTCCGCGGCCCAGACATGAACGGTTTTGCCGCCCGGCTGTTTTGCCTCGCCAAGCGGGGTGAACTCTCCGCGGGGCCTGTGCCCCGTCTCTTCCTCGAATTCCCGTTTAGCTGCATCGAGCGGCGCTTCGCCGAACGAGATCAGGCCCTTCGGAATGCTCCAGGCGCCATGATCCTTTTTCTTCCAGAACGGTCCGCCCGGATGCCCGAGGAGAACTTCCACACTTCCCCGATTGCGCCGGAACAGGAGAATGCCTGCGCTAGTCTTTGGCAATGATACTGCGCGCGAGCTGCCCATCTATCGCACGGTAGCTTCCCGCGACGGCGCGCGGCGGCGAGAGCCTTTTGCAGTCGCGCGTTTTCGTTTCGAGAGATGCGCAAGCAGTTTCGGAATGGGCATGGCATTCAGGACGCGATCGGCCGGCACGCCGCCCTTGCGGGCCATCTCGACGCCCCAGTGCATGTGGTCGAGCTCCCGGATGGAATGGGCGTCGGGATTGATGCTGAATATGCAACCATAGCCGAGCGCTTTCTGATGCCACCGCCAGTCAAGGTCGAGGCGCCACGGATGCGCATTGATTTCAACCGCTACGCCGTGTTTCGCGCAGGCCTTTAGAATCTTGTCGATGTCCACGTCGTATCCCGGACGGCGCTGCAGCTGTCGTCCGGTCATATGTCCGATAATCGTCGTATGTGGATTTTTGATCGCTTTCAGAATGCGCTCGGTCTGTTCCTTCTTCGGCAGTTTGAACCGGCTGTGAACGCTCGCAACCACAAAATCGAAGTCTTCCAGGATATCGTCCGGATAATCGAGCGAGCCGTCCGCGAGTATGTCAGCCTCGATCCCTTTCAGGATGCGGAATTTGCCCCCGTAGCGCTTGTTCAGCCGGTCGGCCTCACGGTGCTGCTCCGCGATTTCCTCTAAGGAAAGCCCGCCTGCGTAATGCGCGGACTGCGAATGATCGGCGACGCCGTAATACTCGAAGCCGCGCTTGCGCGTGGCTTCCGCCATCGCTTCAAGCGTCTCGGTGCCGTCTGAGGCTGTCGTGTGGGAATGCAGGATGCCGCGCAAATCCTCATCGCCCACGAGGGAGGGCAGTTTATGCTTCGCGGCCTGCTCAATCTCGCCCCGGCCTTCACGCAGTTCGGGCTCGATAAACTGCAGGCCAAGGGCTTTGTAAATATCCTGTTCGGTTGACGAGGCGATCAGCTTTCTGCCCCGGTAGAGCCCGTCGGGTTTGAGATCGAAGCCTTTGCCGGAAGCGTATTTCTTCAGCTGCTCCAGATGCTCCGCCGATCCCGTCGCGTCGAGAAGGCTTGCGCCGAAGCGCTTCTTGTCGGTGACGACGAGCTGCAGCCCGCCGGACGGCTCCTCAAGCGCCTGCGGTTTCTTTGCTTCCGCGACGAGCGCAAGCCTGGTGACGAGCTCGCATCCTCTGCGAAAATCTCCTGCGATCTCCACACGCGGATATTCAGGATGCTCCTGTTTGACCGTCGCAACCGAATGCTCAAGGAGAGCCGCCGCCTTGTGCAGATGAAGCTGCGTTTCTCCGCTGCGGGCGATTTCAAGGTTCTGCAGGATCTTAGTCTGCAGTGCGGCGCCAAGGCCCTTCACACTGCGGATACGGTCCTCCTTCGCGGCTGTCTCAAGTTCTGCGAGCGAGGAGATACCGAGCTCCTGGTGCAGCTTCAGGATCTTCTCGGGACGGATGCCGGGGATGGCGAATAATTCCAGGAGGCCCTCAGGCACTTCCTTGCGCAGCTTGTCGAGGCTGGGATGCGATCCTGTTTCGTGAAGCTTGGTGACGATGTCCGCGATGGCATCGCCGATACCCGGAATGTCAGTGAGCGTGCCGGCTGAGATAATGCGGGCGAGCGGTTGCGAGAGCGCGGACAGGCTTTCCGCTGCGCGCAGATAAGCTTTCGCGCGGTATGGGTTGCCGCCGCGCAGCGACGACCTCAGCGCATACTCGCGGAGGAGGCGGATGACTGTCTGCGTGTCGGTTTTGGCCATGACTGTAAGTCAAACGACGGGAGGTTTTTGCGGTTCCAGCCCCGCCCGTCCCAGACTGCTATCGACCGTTTCCGCCGAACGCAAAAATCCAGCTGAATCAATGCCTCACCAAAATTCATTGACTCGATGGCAACCGAACGTGTTCACTATTTGTTCTAGTATTAGGAGGACAAACAAGTTATGGCAAGCGCGGCCAATCCATCTTCTGTTTCTTTGGCCGAGCTTCGCCGGATGATGACGGCTGCTGGTGACGCAGCTGCGCCCCAGGAGGTCTTGCCGTTCGGTATCGAGGACATCGACGCGGCGCTGCCCGGCGGCGGTCTCGCGCTCGGCGCGCTCCATGAGTTCAGTGAAGTCGGCGTCCGCGGACATTATGCGGCAAGCGCCGTGCTATTCGCCGCCGGCATTCTCGCGCGACTCACGGGTCCGGTCCTGTGGTGCCTGCACAGCCGCGACCTCTTCGCACCCGCGCTTGCCCGCGTCGGGCTGCATCCTGACCGCATCATATTTTGTGAAACTTACAAGGACGCGGAGATCCTGCCTGCGATGGAAGAAGGGCTGCGCATGCGCGGCCTCGCGGGCGTTGTCGGTGAACTGAAGCGCCTGCCTCTTACGCCGTCACGGCGGCTGCAGCTTGCCGCGGAGACCTCCGCCGTGCCGTGCCTTATCATCAGGCGCTCTGCCGAGCACCTTACCGAGAATAACGCCGCGATGACGCGCTGGAGCATCTCTCCTGCGCCGCCGACGCGTATCGACCCGATCAGGATGGGCCGCCCGCTCTGGCATGTTGAACTTATGCGATGCAGGGGCGCATCGCCTAAAGACTGGATTTTGGAGGCATGCAATGCGGAGGGTCGTTGCGCTCTTCCTGCCGACGTTCCCTACCGATCAGATTCGGCGGAGGAACGGCGGCGATCCACCGCGTGAGCGGCCGATGGTCACGGCGATCCAGGACGGCAGCCGCCGCGTGCTCGCGTCGGCTGATGACGCCGCGCGCAAGCTCAAACTTGCTGCAGGCATGACGGTTGCGCACGCGCAAACGCTCGTGCCGGATCTTCTGGTCGAGGAGGCGAAGCCGGAGGAGGATGAAGCCGCGCTTGCGCGGCTCGGACACTGGTGCTCGCGTTATTCACCGCTTGTCACGCCAGCGCCGCCGGACACCATCTTTATCGACGTTGCCGGTTCATCGCATCTGTTCAAAGGTGAGGCCGCGCTTCTTGTAGACCTTCATGCGCGCCTGTCATCCGCGCATCTTAAAGCCCGTGTTGCAATCGCCGACACGCCCGGCTGTGCGTGGGCAGTGGCGCATTTCGGGAAGGAGGAGATTGTTTCGCAGGGGCGCAGCTCGGATGCACTCGGGGGGCTTCCCGTCGCTGCCCTGAGAATTTCGGGGCGCGATGTCATCAGCCTCCGGGAGGTGGGCGTCGAGCGCATCGCCCAGCTTGCCGCGCTGCCCCGGTCCTCGCTCCGCCAGCGGTTTTCCGGTGACGTCCTTCTGCGCCTCGATCAGGCGCTTGGCGCAAGTGTTGAGGTGCTCGCGCCGCTTATCGCCCGCGAGGTGCCGCGCATGACCATCAGGTTCGTCGAGCCTATCGGTAATCCCGATGATCTTGAGCGGGTGCTCGCATTGCTGTGCGACAAGCTCATGGTTGACCTTGCCGCGCGCGGTGTCGGTGCGCGCCGTCTCGATATGGTGTTCCAGCGGGTGGATAATATCGCACAGGCCATCCGCATCGGCACCTCTCGGCCAAACCGCGACGCGAAGCATCTGACGAAGCTTTTGTCCGAACGGCTTGTCCTTGTCGAGCCGGGCTTTGGCATCGAGGAAGCAACCCTTACCGCCTCCTGGGTGGAAGCTCTTACCGAGCGCCAGATTGTCGGCAGTCATGTCGGCGATGGCCGCGCGGAAGCCGATATCAGCCAGCTCGTCGATACGCTCCGCGTGCGGCTTGGGAACGAGCGCGTCTACCGCCTCTCACCTGTCGAGAGCGATATTCCCGAGCGCTCGACACGGCGTATCGCCCCGACGGAGAAGATGGACGGTGCGTCCTGGCCGCGCGATCTGCCGCGGCCCGCGCGGCTTCTCGCACCGCCCGAACAAGTCCAGGCTGTCGCCGAGGTCCCGGACAGCCCGCCGCTTTTCTTTGTCTGGCGCAAAACCCGGCACAAGATTGCCCGCGCCGACGGGCCGGAACGCATTCTGGGCGAGTGGTGGCTCTCAGATCAGGAGCTCGGCATGCAGCGGGAATATTACCGCGTCGAAAACGAGACTGGCGAGCGCTTCTGGCTGTTTCGCGACGCGCCTGCGCAGGCTGGCGGAAAATGGTGGCTGCATGGGCTGGGTGAGGCATGAAATATGCCGAACTCCAGGCCACAAGCCATTTCTCGTTTCTGCGCGGCGTCTCAAGCGCGGAAGACCTGTTCTCCACTGCCGCTACCCTCGGCATCGAAGCCATGGCAGTCGTCGACCGCAATTCGCTGGCGGGCGTTGTGCGCGCTTATGAAGCCGCGAGCGTCACGGGCGTGCGCCTTATCGTGGGCTGCCGTCTCGATCTTGAAGACTTTCCGTCGATCCTCGTTTATCCGACTGACCGCGCAGCATATGGCAGGCTCTGCCGCCTCCTTACCCTTGGCAAATCACGCGCAGGCAAAGGCAAGTGCACGCTCTTCTTTGATGATGTCGTCGCCTGGAGCGAGGGACAGATTGCGGTCCTCGTGACCGACAAGCTGACGGATGATCTGTTCTCGCAGCTGCAGCGCCTGAAACATGCATTTGGAGACCGCGCCTATTGCGCGCTGACGCGCCGCTTCCGGCCGGACGATGCCGCCTGTATTCATGATGTCGCGGATATAGCGAGCCGGGCGCGCGTGCCGACCGTTGCGACCAACGATATTCTTTATCACGTCCCTGAAATGCGCATGCTGCAGGATGTCGTTACCTGCATCAGGCTGGGAACGATCATCGACCGCGCGGGATTTCTCAAGGAGAAGCATGCCGACCGCTACCTCAAAGACCCCGAGGAGGTCGAACGACTGTTTCGCCGTTATCCCGAGGCTGTGGCGCGCACGGCAGAGATTGCACAGCGATGCAGGTTTTCTCTCGATGAGCTGACCTATACCTATCCAACCGAAGAACTGAAAGACGGGCTGTCCGCGCAGGATCGCCTTGAAAAACTGGTCTGGGAGGGCTCGGCGCAGCGTTATCCCGAAGGCCTGCCCGACAACGTCGCGATGCAGCTGCGCCATGAGCTTGGGCTTATCGAGCGCCTGAAATACGCGCCTTACTTCCTGACCGTTGAATCAATTGTCCGGTTTGCGCGCTCGCAAGGCATTCTTTGCCAGGGCCGGGGCTCCGCCGCGAATTCTGCGGTGTGTTTTGTGCTTGGCGTCACCTCCATCGATCCCGTTCGGCAGGGACTTCTGTTCGAGCGCTTTATCTCGGAAGAACGGCGCGAGCCCCCCGATATCGACGTCGATTTCGAGAACGGCCGTCGCGAGGAGGTCATCCAGTGGATTTACGCAAACTACGGCCGGACGCGGGCAGCGCTGACCTCGACCGTTATCCGCTATCGCGCGCGCGGCGCGATCCGGGACGTCGGCAAGGCCCTCGGCATTCCTGAAGACATTACGGGGGCGCTTGCGCGCATCACCTGGGGCTGGAGCGAGGACGGGGTCTCTGAAACCGAGCTCAAGGAACTCAATCTGAATCTCTCCGACCGCCGCCTGCAGCTTACCCTGCAACTCGCTCGCCAGCTGATGGGAACGCCGCGCCATCTTTCGCAGCATCCGGGCGGCTTCGTGCTCACATTCGACCGGCTTGACGAACTTGTGCCCATCGAGCCTGCCGCGATGGAGAACCGGCAGGTGATCGAATGGGACAAGGACGATATTGAAGCGCTTAAATTCATGAAAGTCGATGTGCTGGGGCTGGGCATGCTCGGCTGCATGAATAAGGCCTTCGATCTTTTGCGCTTCTCGAAGAATATCGTGCTTGATCTTGCGACAATACCCGCCGAAGACCCGGCCACTTACGAGATGATCCGCAAGGCGGACACTGTCGGCACGTTCCAGATCGAAAGCCGTGCTCAGATGTCGATGCTGCCGCGGATGGCGCCGAAGACATTCTACGACCTGGTCATCGAGGTCGCCATTGTCCGTCCCGGCCCTATTCAGGGCGACATGGTGCATCCCTATCTGCGCAGGCGCGAAGGCAGCGAGCCGATCGAGTTTCCCAAGCCTGAGCTAGAAAAAGTGCTGGGCAAGACCCTTGGCGTCCCCCTCTTCCAGGAGCAGGCCATGCAGGTCGCAATGGTCGCGGCAGGCTTCTCCGCTACTGAAGCCGATCAGCTGCGCCGCGCGATGGCGACGTTCAAGTTCACGGGCGGGGTGAATAAATTCAAGGACAAGCTGATCCAGGGCATGATCGATAACGGCTATGATGACGCGTTCGCGGACAAGACATTCCGCCAGCTCGAAGGATTTGGCTCTTACGGCTTCCCTGAAAGCCACGCGGCGAGCTTCGCGCTGATCGCCTATGCGTCGAGCTGGATGAAATGCCACCATCCGGACGTGTTCCTCGCTGCGATACTAAACGCGCAGCCGATGGGCTTCTATGAACCCTCGGACCTCGTGCGCGACGCCTTGAAGCACGGCGTCGAAGTGCGGCCGATCAACGCCAACATGTCGCTCTGGGACTGCACGCTAGAACCCTCGGATGGAAAATATCGGGCCGTCCGGCTTGGACTGCGCATGACCCGGCACCTTGCCGAAAAAGACGGGCGCGCTTTGGTCGCAGCGCGCGGGATAAAACCCTATCACAGCATCGCCGAACTCTCGCGGCGTGCAAACATCGGCCCCGGCGCGCTTGTGCACATAGCGAATGCCGATGCATTTTCCTCGCTCGGCCTCTCGCGTTACCAGGCGCAGTGGGCAATCAAGGCTCTGCGGAGTAGTGCGCTGCCGCTGTTCGAAGCTGCCGAACAGCGCGCAAATGAAATCGTGCCGGAGCAGGTTGAACAACAAGTTTCGCTGCCCGGCATGACGCTCGGTCGCGAAGTCGTAGAGGATTATCGCTCGCACGGCCTTACGCTGCGCGCGCACCCACTTGCCTTTCTGCGGCGCGATCTTGCTGCGAGGAAGATCAGTCCCTGCGCGGCACTGCGTGTCGTGAAGAATAATTCCCGGATAACTGTCTCCGGTCTCGTCATGGTGCGTCAGCGTCCGGGCTCCGCCAAGGGCGTCATGTTCATCACGCTGGAGGATGAGACCGACATCGCGAACCTTATCGTCTGGCCGTCCGTATTCGACAAGCACCGCAGGGCGGTTCTCGGGTCGAGCATGATGACCTGCCGGGGCAAGGTGCAGGCCGCGAACGGCGTTGTCCATCTGATTTGCGAGAGCATTACGGACGATACCGAGATGTTGCGCGCGATAGGGGGGCTCGATGAGGCTTTCGTCAAACCGTCAGGACGCGGGGACGAGGCCGTCCATGGCGGAGGCGGGGGGACTGACAGCCGTGAGGCGAAGGCGCTGAGACACGCGGCGAGAGACATATTCATCCCCGACCTGCATATAGACTCACTGACCGTAAAGTCGCGTAACTTCCGATAGCACAGGCGGCCTTACGGCTGAGCGATCGAAATCAACCAGTACAGAATCCCGCCGAGCAATGTCCCGATCACGACGCCAACCATCAGGGCGGCAAAACCGCTCATGAGCAGGAAGATCAGCAGCCCCACGAAGATATAGTACAGCTGGAAATTCGTGATGCCGAACCAAAGCATGTCGAGCGACTTGCTGAAATGTACCGGAAGGAAATCCGTGCACAATCCCCAGACATGGGACAGCAACGCGAACGGCTCTTTGCGGCTGGATTCAACCAATGTGCCGGCAAATCCGAGGAAGGCGCCCGGCACAGTCGCGATCAGCAGGCAGTTTCTAAGTGAGAAAATCTTCTTTCGCGGCTGCGAAGGATTGAGGCCGACTAAAAGGTCGTCGGGGCCCGCCATGGCGTTTCTCCAATCAAAACCTCTTTAAAAAACGAAGCTTCGCGCGCTGCCCGCGTTAAATCAAGCCATGTGGGGCGCAAGGAGGGAGGGATACGACTAAGTAGTTAAGCGGGCCGCGCACTCGGCGAGGTTTCATGCTTTAACACGGGCCGGGTTTACGGTTAACCTGGGAAACTCGGCTCGTTTCGCGCCAGGCTGCTATTCTCCGCCCATGCTCTCCCGGCTTGAAAGATTACGTGAGACGCGCCTCTGCCGCTTCGTTTGTGCGGTTGTCGTGGCATTGGCATGCCTCTACGCGGTTATGATCGCGGTGGATGGCCTGAAACATGTCGGCCCGACATTCTCACTTCTCAGCTATACGCTGCGGTCGCTCAAAGCAGATGCGTTCGATGCCATGTCGGTCTTCTCCTACAAGCTGGCGGGCAAGCGCCTCGGGACGGCCACCCGGCCGACGCGCTTCGCCCTTATCTGCGAGTCTGAGGGGACGAACGAAACTGACAATGCGATTGGCGAGAAGCAGATCCGTGGACAGCTGGTAGATAACAAGGGCGGTTATTCGTACGCCACCATGATGTCAGCGATGCGGGAGGGACGCGAGCAGCCGATCTTTGTCCTCACGAAAAACGGTCCCGGCGGCACACGGTTTTGCGCAGTGAAGTCGTACTACGATCAGGAGTGCACTTGCGGCGGAGAGTACAAAGCAAAGGAGCGGGCGCGAATATCCGCGTACGAGCTGTTCGGTCCGCCGAAGCCGATACATTAAGTTTGCCGCGAAAAGATGCTGTTGGTAGAATTGCGCCATGTGCAATCTCTACAGCGTCACGACCAACCAGGAAGCTATCCGCCGATTATTCGGCGCCGTCTGGGATAATGCAGGCAATCTGCCGAGCCTGACCGGAGTGTTTCCCGATCAGGAGGCCCCGGTTGTCCGGAACAGGCCGGACGGCCGCGAGCTCCTCAAAATGCGCTGGGGTATGCCGCCGCCGCCAAAATTCGGCGGCCCGCCCGTTACAAATATCCGCAACACGTCATCGCCGCACTGGCGCGGATGGCTCAAGCCTGAAAGCCGCTGCCTTGTCCCGGCTTCGAGCTTCTCCGAATACGCGCCCGAACCTAATCCTGCGACCGGCAAGAAGGATATCGTCTGGTTCGCGCTGAGCGAGGACCGTCCCTTGTTTGCTTTCGCCGGCATCTGGACGGAATTCAAAGGTGAGCGCGGGCCGAAGTCAAAGCCGGTCCCGGGCCCGCATCTGGTGTACGGCTTTCTGACCACCGAGCCGAACGCGGTCGTCGGCCCGATTCACCCAAAGGCGATGCCCGTCATTCTCGCAACGGATGAGGAGCGGGACGTCTGGATGAGAGCGCCCTGGGATGAAGCCAAGGCGTTGCAGCGTCCTCTACCTGATGCCGATCTTAAAATCGTCGCGCGCGGTTCTGAAAAAGAAGATAAGGTCGCTACCGGCGCGCTGCTCTAAAGCGCGTTCACAGACGTCAGACGCGCAGATTTTCGGCGCTGCTCTTGCCCCGTTTTTTGTCAACCTGGACTTCAAAAGAGAGTTTCTGTCCCTCGGACAAGCCTGAAAGCCCGGCCCGTTCGACGGCGCTGATATGTACGAAAACATCCTGTCCGCCGTCATCGGGCTGGATGAACCCAAAACCCTTGGTCGCGTTAAACCATTTCACGGTACCAGTCGCCACGTCCGCCTCCCGTTTGAGAATGGCGCGAAGTGTAAATCCGGCGGCCGCCGTCAGGCAAGGCGAAAGATGTCTCTGCGGAGGTGAATGCCCATGCAGGATATGAAAGACAGCGCAAAGCGGTTGCGCGCCGAAGCCGACAATTCAGATCGTGTCGCGAGAAGCGCTACCGATCTGCAAAAACGCGAGCTCTACGAGCATCTGGCTGTCCATTTCAGAAAGCTGGCCGACGATCTTGAAAAGACGGCGAAAGGGTCTGAGCAGGCAGCTGAAACGTAGCTACTGGCCGCGCTTTCTCTCTTTCACCTCGGCACCGTCCGCCAGCTTGAGCCAATCGGCCGCAAGGCGCAGCCAGGCCTCTCTGTCTGACGGCCTGACGGCTTTCTCGGCCAGACGGCGGCATTCCTCAGCTTCTGTGCGATAGCGATCCGTCTCTTCTTCGCTCATCGTTCAGCCTCCAGCATGTTGTGAAGAATGGCTGGCCGAAAAGCTGAGGAAAATGCGACGATAGGCCATGGGTTGAATTGGAACCATCGGCGCGATCAATCACCGCGGCTGATGCAACTTCTGAGCAACCACGCGCACCGCTATTTCGGCGGCTTCCTGGTGATTTCCCGCCCGATGTCCTTGCTGATGTCGCCGGCATTATCCTTGAATTTTTGTTCAGGCTCCTTGTTACCAACGCCGCGTTCCTGCGCCTTCCGGAATTTGTCCGCGAGCGAGCCGCTTCGGTTGTGACCCTTGGGCTCCGTTTCCTTCCGGTGCTCACTGTCAGTTTGCCCGGCCTTGTGTCCCGGCACGGCTTTCGGATCTATCGGCCGTTCGGATTGTTTTGGCCGCCCGCGGATACGTGCAAACTTGTCCGCGAGCGAAGGGGCCTTGGGTTCGACTTTGGACTCCGTCACCTCCTGCTTGTTCTCATTCAACTCTTCGCGAAGTTTTCCGCGCTGCTCTTTTTTGAATTGCTCCTTGCTGCGCCCGGACGTGATGTCGCGTGCCTGCGCCTGGCTTTCTTTCGACTGCGCCATCCGGAGGTCGTGGCGCTCGTCGTCGTGACGCCGCGCCAGCCCGGCCATTTCCTTTTTATGCAGATCGTCGATCGGGCGCTTGATCCGGTCTGCCTCGCGCTTCAGCTTTCCTGCAAAAAAGAGACGCTCCTTTGTCTGTTTGAGTTCAAGACGCTGCTTCTGGGATTTGGAGCCGATCAGCGCGGCGGCCGCACCTTTGAGGATTGCCTTGCGGCCGTCCTTCCCGGCTGCGCGATATTCCTCGCCATGTGCGCGCATGAAGAACCCCACGCGCTTCCACGCGCTCTTTTGCGCGTCGGCAAGCCTGCGCTGCTCCTGCCTCTGAATGCTGTAAAGGTCGCGCCAGTCGCCGCGATGGGCTTCGCGAAAGCGCTTGCGCTGATCCGCGATACGGCTGTCCCGCGCAAGATGGATCTGCTCGCGTTCCCGGGCGTGCTTTTGATCGAGACGTTCGTCTTCGCGAATGCGCCGGTCGACCTGACGATTCACCCGGTCCGTTTGCCAGCGCTGGTATTCTCCTTTCCTGACGCTCTGCCAATCCCTCACAAACTCGCCCTTGCGGCGCAGCTCGTTGTTTTCGACACGCTGCTCGCAGCGGATCTTGCCCTGCTGCTTTTCGTAGCCCTCCGCCCAAGTGGATAGCTTGAGATAATCCATCTTGAGAGGCGCTGCGATGCCGGTCTCGGGATTGACCCGGTTGACGATGACATGGATGTGGGGATGGGGTTCGTCGTTGTGGCCGATGAGAAGCGCTTCGTGGCTCTCCATCCCGAGGGCCTTGAGGCTCTCTCGGGCGGCTTTGACCATCTCGTCCCGGCTTGGCTCTTCACCGGGCGCCCAGGACAGGCTGTAGCAATAAACGGGGTCCGTGAGCTTCCGGCCCCTTGTGCTGCCGCCAGCCCTTGCCTTGATGTCCGACTGGTGCATGGCCGTGTAGGCCATCATCCGGATTGCCTTGTCCGGGTCGCGGGTCGGCAGGTTGACCGTGTAGGCAAAGTCCACACGCTCATTGGTCTCAGCCTTCTTGTCGTGCAGGTAATACATGCCTGCACCTTTGAAGCTGCGGCCTTTCCCTGCGACCTTAGGAACCATCGATGATGCCCAGCACGAGCGCTTCGACGACGGCTGCCGCCCTTGCCAGCTCGGGAGGAATCAGGCCTGTTGCATGCAGCTTGTGGACGGCCTGGTTGAGATTGACGCCGATCCGGCGGAGCTCGTCGTAAACGGCGGGGTCGAGGCTTCTGGTCTTTCTCACGACCACCGTGCCCGACAGAAGCATGCGGCGCGCATAGTCCGAAACGGACATATTCGCCTGCTGCGCCGCCTGCCGGATGCGAAGGTACTCGGCAGGGCGGAGGCGGCAGCGCAGCATCTCGCTGAGCTGGTCGTCGCGGCCTTTACGGGGCCGGGCCATGGTCTGCTCCGTCGGGGGCGCCCGGCAATGGTGGGGCGCTTCGTAGTCGCAATGAGTACGCCGTCACCGACCCACGCGCGGCTTGCCGTGGTTCAGCGGCGGAACGCTGACAAGATCAAAACGTTTTTTGGCAGGGAAACCTCCGCAGAATGCGGAAAGGGTTTTCGTGCCACAAAAACATATCTTGCTACTCTGCCGCTTCTACCTCTTTCCTTCAAGTACCAGCTGCGTTCTCAGCTTAACCCTAAGACCTAAGTCGGGGCTCCCGCCCTCATTGCCCCTTAACCGCGCATGTATTCCTGACCTAGGATCGACACGTCCTTCAGGGCCAGGCCATGCCGCGTTTCACGATAGGGCTGCCGTTCAATCTCGCCGGGATCTTCCTCGCCTTTGCGACGACGATCTTCGCCCTGTGCTTCCTGTTCGAAGCCTATGTGATGATCACGGCAGGCCCCGCCGCCACCTTCACCGGCTCGCCTCCCGCCTTCATCTTCCTCCTGCCGGACTGGCTCTCGTATCCCCTCATGCTCGCTGTGATCGCACTGTCCGTTATGGCGGGCTGGCCGCTTGGCGACGATTTCAAGGCGTGGTTCTCCCGTAAGAGCTGGTGGTACCGGCGCAGGAAACAGGAGCAGGAATTCGGGAAGGGCGGCTCGGCCGCCTACGCGTCCATCGTCGAGGAATGGCGTTACCGCTACCGTCCGGGCGACATGGTGCTCGGCGTATCGCGCCAGGAACTCAGCTGGCCGATCGGCTGGAAGGACGATCGCGGCTTCCTGACCATCGCCGGGACCCGGTCCGGCAAGGGCCGCTCTCTCATCATCCCGAACCTTCTCGTCTATCCGGGCTCAGCGCTCGTGATCGACCCGAAGGGCACGAACGCGCGTGTTACCGCCGCGCGGCGGGGACACGGTGGAGGGAGGGTCACGGCCTTCCTCGGGCAGGACGTGCATATTCTTGATCCCTTCGGCTGCGTGCCGGAAGCGAAGAGCTCTCGGTTCAATCCTCTCGATGCCCTCGACCGCACTGCAAACGATTACGTCGAGCAGGTCGGCCTGCTGGCCGATGCGCTGGTGGTGCCGGGCCCGGCCGGGGACACGCCGCACTGGGATGAGACGACACGGAACATCCTGAAAGGCGCGATCATATTTGTGATGCAGACAAGGGAGCGGCCCAGCTTTCTTGATGTGCGCGATCTCCTGACCGCCCCGCCAAAACAGTTCCTCGCCCATCTTGAGGCGATGCACAAAGCGGGCGAGCAGACGCGCAGCGCGTCCGCCCCGCTGCTGAACGCCGGACCGAACGAGCGCGGCAGCTTCATGACCACGATCCTGCGCAACACGGACTGGATCGTCAGCCCCGCTCTCAAGGAAACGCTCTCGGGGTCGGATTTCGACATGAACGACCTGAAGCGCAGGCGGATGACGATCTATGTCGTGCTGCCTGGCAACTATCTCGAACTCCACGCCCGTTATATGCGCCTTGTCGTCAATCTCGCCATCAACGCGATGTGGTCGCAGAAGACGGGGAAACCCCGCCATCCCGTGCTCTTCCTTCTCGATGAATTCTTTAGCCTCGGACGGCAAAGGCAGATCGAGATTTCGGCGGGCCTGATGTCGGGCCTTGGCATGACGCTCTGGCCCATCGTCCAAAATCTCTCGCAGCTGAAGGAGCTGTATCCCGCGAACTGGGAAACCTTCTTTGCGAATGCCGGTGCGGTGCAGGCATTCGGCGTCAATGACAGGACGACCGGAGAATATATTTCCGGTCGGCTGGGCCATGCGGTCTGGAAGGAACAGGTGGGCGGCCACGAGCAGCGTTACGCGAACAAGTTCCGCGACCCCAACGAAGTCGAGCGGGAAGCCGCGCGTGAAACCGGCCGGATGCTCGTGTTTCGCAACGGCGATCTGCCGATGCTGATCCGCCGCATCGACTATGACCGGTATTTTCCGCGGCACTGGTACAATCCCGATCCCGACTATGTGGATAGCGGCAAGCTGCGGGAAGCCGCAGCGTTGCCCAAAGCTTTCGATCCCTTCTCAGGCAAGCCGGGCACATCGGCGCCGCCGCCCGTCATCAATTTTGATCTGGCGCTGTCGAACGCAAAGCAGCGCAAGGAGCTTCTCGCGGAGGAGCCCTTAGAGGCGCAGCCTGCGGAAGAGGAAGATGAGGCGCAGCCTCAGGAGGAAATTTCCGGTTCGCTACCTGACGAAGATTCTCCGGAGGAGCCTGATCCGTTCGCGCAGCTGGACGCGCTGATCGGCCTTGAGAACGTAAAAGCAAGGGTGCGGCAGCTCATCGATCAGGTTGTATTCAATGCGGCCCGAATCCGTGAGGGGCTGCCACCCATCACGACCTCCTATCACCTCGTTTTCACCGGCAATCCCGGCACCGGCAAGACGACGGTCGCGCGGATCGTCGGTGCGATCTACAAGGAGCTCGAACTTCTTGAGAAGGGCCATGTCGTCGAGGTCGATCGCAGCGGCCTCGTCGGCCAGTATCTCGGCCAGACGGGACCGAAGGTAACGGCGGCCTTCGACAAGGCGATGGACGGTGTTCTCTTCATCGATGAAGCTTACTCGCTGGCGGTGAGACGCTCTGACGGCGCCGCCGACGTCTTCGGCCAGGACGCCATCAACACCATCGTGAAGCTGATGGAAGACCGCCGCGACCGCATCGCTGTGATCGCGGCGGGTTATACCGGGGAGATGAATGATTTCCTCGATGCCAATCCGGGCCTGCGCTCGCGCTTCGGCACGATCATCGAATTCGAGGACTACAGCCCGGAAGACCTGACCAAAATCTTCGCGGGCTTCTGCCAGGCGAACAAGGTTGAGGCGACGCCCGAGACCGAGGAGAAGGTCCTTCTCCTCATGACGCGTCTATGGGCGGGGAAAGGAAAGCATTTCGGCAACGCCCGCGAAACGCGTAACGTTTTCGAAGCGAGCCTTGCCAACATGGCAAGCCGCGTCAGCCGCATCGATAATCCACGCGGCCACGACCTTAAAACGATCCTTCCCGAAGATATCCCTGAGGTTTCCGTTCTCCGCAGGAAGAACGGCAGCGGAGACGGCGGCAGCGGGAGCCTTTATGAGGAGCGAAAGGAAGTCCTGTCTCCCGCGCCAAAGCGCGCGCCGCGGCGCAAGGCGCCCCCGCGCGACAAGGGAAAGGACGATAACGACATACAACGGTAGGCAGCAGAATTCGCAAAGAGCTGCCCGAAACTGCTATAATGAAAGCATGGGAATTCGCACGCGAGGCGGGGGCCGGAAGGCGCCGCCGAAAGACGAATCGTCTGCTCTGAAAATCAAATTGCGCGGCCGCGACAACGCGGCGCTCTCCATGCAGCAGGTGGCCGAAGGCCTTCTCGATACCGCCCGCTTGCTCAAGCAGCATGAAAACGGCTACCGCGTCAAAACGGCGACGCTCTACGTCACCATGGTCGACGAAAACGGCAACGCCGTTCGCCTCAACGACAAGAACGAGCTCACGCTCTATCCCTATCAATCGCACGCTGACGAACACGGAATTTGAAAAAGGGTTGCCCTGCAACCCTGCTAGCCCCGCGGCAATGAGCAGGGAAAGACAGTCAAGGGCCGCCACTCAGGGCGGCTCGCGTCAGCCCTTGACGGTTCTGGGGATGCAATCCCTCTTACCTCGCGCGAGGGATCGTCACCTTGGGCCGAAACGCGGGAAGCGCGGTTCGGGGCCGCAGGCCTAGAGCCCGGCCCCGCGCTGCGGGGACGCGCCCTAATACTGCGATGGCTGCATGCTGCCCCGAAGCTTTGGATCGAGCTGCCGCTCAAACCAGTCCTCGACCAGCTGCACCGGGCCGCCAAGGCGCTCCACCGTCGCCGCCTGCGTGTGCACCGAGCGGTATCCCGTGAGCGTCACGGGCAGCGGTGACCGGCAAAGGGATTCTATTTCAAGATGGGCGAAGCATGTGCTCCATTGCGGGCAGTAGCGCACTTCGATTTCGATGCCGCACCATTCGAGGCGGTAATGCTGATAACGTCTTTCCATGATCTTCTCCTTCAAAAGAAAGAAAGGCGCTTACGCGCCTTTCTCCTCGGTTGCTTCTGACGGTTCGCGGAGGACGACACGGCCGCCCGCCACCGGAACGAGATCGAGCTGCAGGGTGAGCCCCTTGCCGTCTTCGTGATCCCAGGCTGCGCCGATGCGGGTCCAGAAGGATTTATCCTGACCCTTGTCCTCGACGTGATAGGCGATCAGTGAGGGTGCCTTTGCTTCGCGGGACTGTTTGTCGTTCTTTTTGAAGTTACGTGCCATGATTTGCTCCTTTTGCTGAATGTTCGACACGCCTCACCTTGGACAGGGCGGAATAGCTTTCCGGATCACTGCTTTTGAAAGGGAGGGGCATCGCCCGGCTGCACAAGCGAAGCGCGGAAGCTGGGGACACCGTTGCAAAACCCGGAACGGGCCCGGCATTGAACCGGAAGCGCGTCCTGTCAGGTTACGGCGTATAAAGTCGATGCATTCTGCGATTAAAGGGGCAACTCATCAAAACGCACGTAAATTCAAACCATGTGGAACGGCAAACCCGCGAAGCAAAGGCGCCTCCACAGATACAAACGCCTGATCTGAGGGCGAGGATAACCTGCACTGACGCTCATCGACGACGCTGCCGCACGAAGACGGCTTTCTTCAGCGAGCCTCGAAGCACGCATTGATATTCCGCACGCGGGCATCCGTGTCCTTCGTACCTGAGGAAGCAGCGAGGTGCTGCGTGATAACCGCAACTTTCTCTTTTTTGAAATCGAGATTATCGCGAAGACGTTTGATGGCAACGCAGTCCGCCTCATCGGCATCGGCCACGGAAATCCGCGCGCATGCGGCGGCAAACGCAAACTCTCTCGCCTCATTCGGCCAGCCCGCGATCTTCGGGTCGTACATGATGGTGTAGTCATCGCGCACGAAAACGGGCTCACGCGCCGGTTCGCTTCCTTCATGGGCTTTGTAAGTGACTGCGCCGCCCGTGGCCTTCTTGCAAACCGGGGTCGCCAGCACCGTCTCCTCGCGCACATTCACGCGGCCTGTATCGGTCAGTGCCCGATACATGAGGGAGGCGAGGAATGTGACGCCAAGAACCCCGATCACGACCCAGAACAGATTGCCCAATATCTTCATGAAAAAAGCTCGCTCAGGATAGCCGGGACGACGCTTAAATCAGCCCCGGAACATCACCGGTCACGCAACTGGAAATAGATGAATTCTGCCCGCCGCCAGAACCTGGTTCAAGCGGATTCGGCCAGAGAGTTAATTCAAGCGCTTTTCATTCAGGCGCGGACACCGGCTTGATGATCCTGACCTTTTATCGCGTTCGCGATGGCCGCCGGGCGCGAGGCCCGCGGGCGCTGCCGTGTGGCAGCGCTGGCGAGACGGCAGGCGTCTCTTCACCGGTCAGGAAAATGCGGTGCCGCGCCGCTCAGCTGATGATAAAGTTTTGTTTGCCGGCGGCAGGCCTGTCGCGGGCGAATTCACTGTTGGGCTTTAGATGCGGGTTGATTGCCAGGCTTGTGCCGGGCGTCGGTTTCCTTTGGATGAAAAAGCTGTCAGACTGACGGGGAAGGGCCTCGTCGGCATGCCCCGGTTTTGAAAGGTTCCCCGTGGGTGTCATCGAACGAAATAATGTCCATGTCCGCGGTTCAGGCGAACGTACCATGATGTTCGCCCATGGCTTCGGCTGCGATCAGAACATGTGGCGCTTTGTCGAGCCTGCCTTTGCAGGGGATTTCAGGACCGTGCTGTTCGACCATGTCGGCGCAGGCGGCTCCGATCTGAAGGCATATGAGAAACGCAAATATTCGAGCCTCGCGGGTTACGCGGACGACGTGGTTGATATTGGGCGGGAGCTCGGTCTGAAAGATGCTGTCTTTGTCGGTCACTCGGTCAGCTGCATGATAGGCGCGCTTGCGACGCAAAAAGCCCCGGGCATGTTCGGTGAGCTCGTCATGATCGGTCCCTCGGCACGCTACATCGATGACGGCGATTATCGCGGCGGCTTCAGCGCAAGGCAGATCGAGGAGCTCCTTCAGTTTCTTGAAGCTAATCACATGGGCTGGTCGGAACAAATGGCACCCGCGATCATGGGCAACCCGGACCGTCCCGAGCTCGGCGCGGAACTGACGAACAGTTTTTGCCGGACCGACCCCGAGATCGCAAAGGCGTTTGCGCGGGTCACTTTCACTTCCGACAACCGGAAGGATCTCGGCAAAATCGAAATCCCGACGCTCATACTCCAGTGCAGCGAGGATATCATTGCTTCGCAAGAAGTCGGCGAGTTCGTTCACCGCGGCATAGCGGGCAGTGAATTGGTGATCCTTGAGGCGACGGGCCACTGCCCTAATCTGAGTGCGCCCGAAGAAGTGATCGCCGCCATGAGGGGATTCGTCTGAGCACGCCTGCGCAAAATACCGAACTCCTGATCGACGATCTTGAGGATATGTTCGAGAACGCGCCCTGCGGTTATATCACGCTGCACACGACCGGCCGCGTCGCGCGGGTGAACAGGACGCTCCTCTCCTGGACCGGCTACACCGCCGATGACATGGCCGGAAAGCGCTTCAGCGATTTCGTGAACATGGCGGGACGCATTTATTACGAGACCCACATTGCGCCGCTCTTGCGCATGCAGGGGTTTTTCAACGAGTTCGCGATTGAGATGGTATCGGCGGGCGGGGAGCCGATCCAGATGATCTGCAACGCGCTTGAGGGCCGGGACGCCACCGGCAAGCCGCTCTTTATCCGGTTCGCGCTCTTGAAGGCGACGGACCGCAGGCGATACGAGCAGGAGCTTTTACAGGCGCGCGAAACGGCGCGAACGAACCTTGCGAGCGAACGGGAGACTTCCGAGCTCAGGGAACAGTTTATTGCCGTCCTCGGCCACGACCTTCGCAACCCTCTCGCTTCGATCAGCGCCGGGGCACGCATACTTGGCCGCAGCGCGCAGACGGAGCGGGATCATCAGGTCGTCGCGATGATGCAGACGACGGTCATGCGCATGGCAGGACTGATCGACAACGTGCTTGATTTCGCTCGGGGGCGGCTAGGCGGTGGCATCACTCTGGATCGCAACGCGAGCAAACCCCTTGAGCCCGTGCTGCATCACGTGATCGATGAATTACGTCTCGCCTCACCCGGGCGGGAGATCGAGGCCGAGTTTGCGATAGATGTACCGGTCGATTGCGACCGGAGCCGGATAGGGCAACTTGTTTCCAACCTCGTCGGCAATGCTCTTACCCATGGCGCCTCGAACCAGCCTGTGCGTATGCGCGCGGCGACGGGTAAGGGTCTGTTCACCCTGTCCGTTGCGAACAAGGGCGAGCCGATACCCGATGCCGCGATCGACAAGCTGTTCGAGCCGTTCTTCCGGGGAGAAGTACGCGCGAGCCGTCAGGGGCTGGGCCTCGGCCTGCACATTGCCTCGCAAATTGCGAAGGCTCATGAAGGGACATTAAGCGTCAGTTCAACTGCCGAGGAAACCCGATTCACTTTCACGATGCCGCTAATATAAGGAATTGGGGCTTTGCCCGGACCCGCCGCTTGAGCGCCGGGAATGGTGCCTCTACAGCACCGCCGTGATATCGCAGCGCAAGCCGGATGGATGGTAGTCGATTTTTGTCTGGCCGCCGAGGTCGCGGACAAGAATATCTTCAAGAAGCCGTGTGCCGAAGCCCTTTCGGGTTGGCGGCGTCACAACCGGCCCGAAGCTTTCTTTCCAGCCGAGCTGCAACAGCCCGTTCTCCACGGTCCACTTTAACGAGACGAGGCCTTCGGGCCGCGACAAGGCCCCGTATTTCGTCGCGTTCGTCGCAAGCTCGTGCAGGGTGAGCGACAGGGCCAGCGCGTGCTTTGGGGAGACCGTGATGTCGGTCCCGTTCGTGGTCACCTGATTGCGGCTGAACGGGTTCAGCGCGCGGGACGCGACATCGGTCAGGTTCGCGCCGGTCCAGGCGCGCATGGTGAGAAGGTCATGCGCCTGCGCCATCGAACGGATACGCTGCTCGACCGCCTGCCTTGCGGAGGGAAGGTCCCGGGCATTCCGCATCGTCTGCGCGGTGATTGCGTGAATTGTCGCGAGCGTATTTTTCACCCGGTGGTTCAGCTCATTGAGAAGGAGCCGCTGCTGTTCTTCGGCCTGCTTCAATTCGGTGAGATCTCGGCTTGCGCCGGCAATCGCGACTGGTTTCCTTGAAGGCCCTTCGCCTTCGAACTCGACGAGACCCCAGGCGCTAAGCCAGCGCCAGTTGCCGTCGAGCTGCTTTACGCGGTACTCCACGTCGTAAAGGCCGTCGCCCTCCGGGTCGAGCGCTTTGCCAACGCGCGACCACATCAGCTCCATATCGTCGGGATGGAATTTGAGCTTTACACCGGCATCGTCGTGGAGAAACCGAGCGTCGGTCAGGCCGTAGAGGCGCTGGGCGTTTTCATCGTAGGTGCAGATATTGTCGGCAAGTGTGTATCGCCACGTCCCCATTTGAGAGGCGGTCATCGCAAGATCGAATGTGCGCTTCTCCCGCTCCAGCGACTGGCGCAGTTTGCGCTCATCCGTCAGATCCTGAACAAGCCCCGGCTGGTCGTTGTTTGCAGCATTGGGTCCCGTCCGCGCCGCGGCGGGCGGGCGTGCGCTCGGCACCGTCAGATCGTGGCGGCCCATGATTTCAAGATGTGCGCCGTCGGCTTTGTCGACGCAGTAATTGCACATACAAATCATGCGGCGCCCGCGCACCGCTTTCTGGACAAGGGCTTCGTAGTCCATAAAATCCGGCCATTGGTCGTTTGAGACCCAGGCGCAGTTTCCGCTCGTCCTGAGACCGCTGTATCCGCCCCCGAGCGCGTTCTGCTCGCGCTGCAAAAGGCCGGTAACAAGCTCGCGCGGCTTTAGCTTTTCGGCGGCCGCATACCATTCATCGCCGTTAACGATTTCGATCTGCTTGTCGTGCTCGCGCTTGTCGAGGTCGGGAACGGCTGCTCGCAGCGCGGAGCGCGCGTCGTCTGCGTTGAACGCCTGGCCAGTCACCCAGAGGCATTGCTCATTATTCCGGAGACCTGCCGTGAAGTAGGGCACGAGCAGATCGCGCAGCTCGATGCCTGACCCGAAGAAATGGGCGAGGTGGCTGCCCCACTGAAGGTGGGGGACGGTCGGAAGACCGGATGGTGACCAGGGCTGCATTAGCGATCGACGATATTCAAAGTTGTATGGCAGGACTATTAGTACCACCTTTGCGCGGTCCACTAAAGCTTCTTCGCAAAACGGTTGCTGCTGTATTCGCTTGAAGTGCCGCTCATTCCTGAATGCGAATACGAGCGGGTTATTGATGGCTCGGCTTAAACCAAGCGCATCCGGCAAGGGCGCCTGAAATCACGGATACGTGCAAAAGCGCTTCTGACGTGGCTTACTCATTTTGAGCCGATAGGCTCGCGCAAAAATGGGCCAAAAGTCGCGATTGCTTCCGCAAGGTCTCCTTGAAAAAACGGCTTCGCGAGGCGTGGCAGCCCCTCAGCCGATCCTTCGGGAAGCTCTGCGTAACCCGTGGCGATGATGATCGGCAGATTAGGCCAGTCGTGCCGCACCGCTTCAGCGAGCTCGGACCCGGTCATGCCCGGCATGGCCTGGTCTGTGATTAAAAGATCTATATCGCCCTTCTCGTTGATGAGGCTGAGCGCCTCAGCTCCGCTCGTCGCGGCGAACACCGTGTGGCCAAGCTCCTCCAGCATCGCTGAGGTATTGAAAGCGACGAGGGGATCGTCATCGACACTGACGATCCTGAGCGCGCGCGCTGCAGGCGCGGGCGGGGCAGGGATATCCTCTTTCTTCAGCTCTTCTTGGGTGTAAGCGACAGGCAGGCATAGTTCGACCGTCGTTCCCTCGCCGGGCTTACTCTTGAGACAAAGTTTGCCACCGGACTGCTCTGCCATCCCGTGCACCATAGGCAGTCCGAGACCCGTGCCTTTCCCGACACCCTTCGTCGTGTAGAAGGGTTCGGTGGCCCGTCGCAGTGTCACTTCATCCATGCCGATGCCGGTGTCCTTTACCGCGAGGCAGACATAGTGACCCGGCGCAAGTCCCGGCTCCTCGCGTACGGTCCGCTCCCGCGCCGAGATGACAATTGTCCCGCCTTTCGGCATCGCGTCTCTTGCGTTCATTGCAAGATTGAGAATGGCAAGCTCAAGCTGGTTTGCGTCCGCCGACACTTTCGGCAGGCCGACCGTTAAGTGGGTTTCGATGTGAACGCCCGATCCGAGCGAACTCTGAAGCAGATCCGTCATTCCGTTGACGAGTTCGGTGACGTTGACAGTCTGCAGTTTCAGCTCCTGGCGCCGCGCGAAGGCGAGCATGCGTTGCGTCAGCGCGGCGCCGCGCTGCGCGCCCTGCAGCGCGTTGTCGAGAAACTTGTGCATCTGTGTGTCGTCGCCGGGCAGGCGGCGCTTCATCAGCTCAAGGCTGCCTTGGATGGCCATCAGTAGATTGTTGAAATCGTGGGCGACGCCTCCGGTGAGGTGACCGATCGCTTCCATTTTTTGCGACTGCACCAGCGCTTCCCTGGTGCGTTCGAGCTTCTCTTCCGTGTGCTTGCGCTCGGTGATATCGCGCGTAATTTTGGCGAAGCCGATCAGCTTGCCCGCTTCGTCGCGGATCGCGTCAAGCACGACGCTCGCCCAGAATTTCGTCCCGTCCTTGCGGACCCGGAGGGCTTCTTTCTCGTATTTGCCCTCGCGCCGCGCGGTTTCGAGCGCGGTGACCGGAAGCCCTGCCTTTCGGTCCTCTTCTGTATAGAAGACTTCAAAATGCTTTCCGATTACCTCTTCCGGCGTGTAGCCCTTGATCCGCTCTGCGCCCGCGTTCCAGCTCGCGACGAGGCCCTCCGGGGTGAGGAGATAGATGGCGTAATCGGTCACCCCTTGCACGAGAAGGCGGAATTGCTCCTGGTTTCGGAGAAGCTCGGCTTCGGCCGCGCGGCGCTCGGTCAGGTCGCGTGTGACCTTGGCGTAGCCGACGAGCTTGCCCGCGTTATTCCAGATGGGGTCGATGATGACGTAAGCCCAGAACCGGGTGCCGTCCTTGCGAACGCGCCAGCCTTCACTTTCGAACTTGCCCTCGCGGGCGGCCGTCTCCAGCGCCCGCCGCGGCAGTCCGGATTTGCGGTCTTCCTCCGTATAGAAACGGGAAAAATGTTCGCCGATGATTTCGTTTTCTTCGTAGCCTTTGAAACGACGCGCGCCAGGATTCCAGCTTGAGACGATACCTTCCGGGTTGAGCATGTAGATTGCATAATCCGTCACCGCCTCCACAAGCATGCGGTAACGGCCCTCCGCCGATTGCGAGGCCTCGAACTTGTTGAGTTGGTCCAAACTATTAGCCCCGGGGTTCGTCATTTCTCAGCCTAACAGGACGAAACGTTCATGGCTCGAAAAAGTTCCTGGTGGAATGCAGGAGACTCGCAGCTTTCTCAGGGACCGCACTGGCGAGGCGTTTCGCTTGGTTAAAGGGGCAGCCTCTCTGGCTCCTCCTGGTCGGCCGCAGTAGCGCCCGCAAAGCGCTGCCGCTCGCACAGCGCTTCTCCTCGCGCCGGAATTGCATCAACACCAGCGGCTCGCTCCGGAAGTTTGCTATTTGGCGGTCATTTGGGCGGCGGCCCGGGCGATCTCAGCCATTCGCCGATATGCGCTCCCATGTCAGTCTCGCGGGCTTTTTTCAGGAGCGCGTCACGCTCTTGACCGGGAGGCAGGCTCTCGGCCCGGAGCCTGATCTGCTCAGCCTGGCGCTGCAGGCGTTCTTCAAGGGATGTGGTCTGCTTGATGCGGCGACGTTTCATGGCAAACCTCCACGATTTGTCTAGGCTCTCGATAACATTTCTCGGCTTCCGAGGTTCCAATGCGGGAACCTGTTGGGGCGCGGCGGCGCGCTAGGAACCCATTAAAGATCAAAGGCTTGTTGCGGTAGTGGAGAGAGCGCCAGATGTTCGCAGGGTTCATTTTCGATGTGGAAGGGACGCTGGTGGACAGCGTGCCGCAGAATCTCCGCAGCCTGCAGGACGCCTTGGAGCGCTTCGGTTGCCGGGTGCCGTACCAGACGCTGCAGCTCTATTTCGGCCTTGATGGCGATCAGACGCTGCAGCTTATCCTCCCGGAATCAACCGAGTCGGCGCGCAAGGAGATTCTGGAGGAACAGGGGACGATTTACGAACGCGAGTATCTCGCGAGCGTCAAACCAGTCGACGGCGTCAGGGATGTCTTTCGGGCGCTGACCGAACACGGCGGAAAGATCGCACTTGCGACCGACTGCAAGGGCATCGCCTTCAAGCGCTATATCTCACTTATGAACGCTGATGACTATATCACGGCGACGGCTTGCGGCGATGACGTTGAGCACGGCAAACCGGACCCGCGCCTTGTCGGCATCGCGCTGCGCAAGCTTGCGCTGCCGGGCGCGCAGTCGGTGATGGTTGGCGATACGCCGTACGATGCTGAGGCGGGCCTTGAAGCGGGCGCGAAAGCGGCTGGCGTTCTCACCGGCGGCTTCAGCGAAGAGACTCTCTCGCAGGCCGGATGCTTTGCGGTCGCTGAGGATCTCCGGGCTCTGCTGGCGCATCTCCTGCGCGGCGCGCCTGAGCCGGAGTGGGCCCAGCTCGATCTGCTCCGGAAGTCCGCGTGAAGTTGCCACCGCGCGATGTGCTCGCGCGGGTGATCTCCTGCACCTGATACTGCGCCGCAAACAGGCAAGCGGCGTCTCCTAAATAAACTTTCTTCTCGCGGAAATGTCGTGCAGCTCGCGGGTTGTCAGGCGACAAAACCAGGAGAGGAAAGTCCATGCGAATAGCAACCTTGACGTTCTCCGTCCTTCTCGCGGCAACAGCGTTGCCGGTACACGCGCAGCAGTCATCACCTAAGGCGGTCCAGGAAGAAGCCGACAAGGGCCTTAAGACGCACAACTCCGGCGCGTCCGGCGTTGTCGGCGAGCAGAAAGCAGGCTCCTCGAACATGCCGGGCCAGATGGGGACCGGCAATTCATCGACGCAGCCGAGTGCGCAGAATTCAGGGACGGGTGTGAGCGGCGCGCCGGGCAACAAGAACGGACCGCCCGCGAACGCGACGACGACGGGCATTTCCAACTCTACTGTCCAGCAGCAGGATAGTTCAGGGGTGAAGGGTCTGCCCGGAAACAAGAGCGGCCCGCCTGCTAGAAAATAAGCCTCATCTCGCGCCGTACGGGCGCAGCCTCATTCTCTCTGCGCCCGTGCCGCACCGATCTGCCACCCCTTCTTGCTTGCCGGAAGATACATTCTCGCGGGGCAGCGAGAGATCAAACGAGTCTCTCGTCGCGACGACTTGTGATCGATCGATTGCACTCCCGACGTGGCGCCACTCAGGCTGGTTCCGGATTTAACCTATCCCACCAGCATCAAGCTTAATTTGCGAAGGAAGTTGCCGAGCCGCACGCATCGACGAATATGCGGCACTGGACATTGCCCTAGTCCAGGATCAGCGTGGCGAGGCCGTCCGGCGATCATACTCCGCCCGGCGGCTTCGTTGTTGCCGGGGGCCGACCTGCTGGGGCTGCTGCTGCTCATGCTCCGATGCCGGCCGCCATTGGCAGACCTTCTCGGCTTAAATCTTTCCTGATGGCGGCGCAGGGCCGCGGTGCGGCATGCGGCCTCTGAAGCGATGTCTGCGACTCGTTACTTCCTTCTCGTTCAGCTTGAACGCAGTGGAAATTGGCATACCGGCGATGCCGCCGCCCCGGCTGCTGCCTTGACGCTGCAGGGGCAGCCATTTCGATGCAGGGTCGCTGGTGATCTCGATACCGTTTTCCTTCATGTAGGCATAGGTGCGGGCGAGCCTTTCTACCGAAGGCGCGTAGCGGCTGTCATACCATTTCCTGAGATGCCGTGATTGATCGAAATCCTTCGCCTTCTGGCCCCGCTTCAGACCAACGCTGAGAGCAAGCGTGATTTCTCCGTCGTAATCACCCCGGTTATGCGCAAGCCACGTCTTATGCCAGGCTATCTGGCCAAGTTGTCCGCGGTCCAGACATCTCAACTCATGTTTCTCAAGGCGCCTGAGCGCCGTGAAAAGCCGCTCGCATTCTGCGGCCTCATTATCATGCCGCCTTTTCATCGCGGTCTTCACCTCGCGGTGAAATTCCTCCATCGTGCGAAGCTGCTTGCGCCGCTGCTTCTCGTAATGGCGGATTAGCTCTCGCAGGGCCGCAACCTTGCGGAGATACAGCGCAAGGCCAGTCGCCTGCCACTGCCGGCGCGCGAGATGCCGCTTCTGTTCGGCAAAAAACCAGGCCAGCATGACCTTGCGCTCGTGCATCTGCTGGACCTTGATCTTCTGCCATTGCTGGTCGACGGCAAGTTTCCGCGTCCGCTGGGCGCGCAGCAGGCGGTTACGCGCTTCCTCTACCGCCGCGTCCTTCTTCAGATGCTCCCGCGCGGCGTCGCGCAGGGCGGCCGCGCGCTGCGCCATCAATATCTTGGCGCGCTCCGTCGTTGGCAGGAGTGCGACGGGCAGGTTCTGCAGTTTAGCCGCGACATCCTTGGTTTTCGCGCCTTCTATCTGGCGCGACAGGCTGTGCACGTCGCAAGCGAGATCCACGACTACGTAGGCGCGCCTGTCGCCTCTCGCGAGAAGGTAGCCGCGCTCCTCCAGGCTCGCCTGCAGGCTCATGCCGTCATCCGACATACGCCAGGCCTCTGTCACAGCTGCGCGGCGTTCGTCCGGCGTGATGCCGGAGTTCTTTGCCCGTTCCTTGTCGGCGCGGGTAGGCGCCTTTGTCCGGGCGGGGTCGTCAAAGCGGGCCGGGCCGCGATCTTCCGCGAGCCCCGCCGGGAGCGTCAGGCCGAATTCAGCCGCGAGCTCCTGCGCGCATTTGCGCAGCTTCTGGCGGTCATGGCCGAGATGGATGGCTTTCATCCGCTCGATATCGATGCGCGACCACACGGCATGGCAATGGTGCCGGCCGTTCTTCACGTGAAAGAGCACGATGCGGGGCTGGCCGGACAGACCAAGGCGCTCTTCCATCAGCTCCAGCACCCGCGTGAACTGTGCACGGGTGAGAGGCCGGGGCGGGTTGATGAAGGCGGCGTAGACGCCTTCTTTCGCGCGCGTGCCCGCGCACAGCGCGTCCATCTCGGTCAGGGCGCCGTCGATATCGGTCGCGACCGTGCCGGATACCTCGGCGAGCTCGATGGTGTCGTTATCGACGGTGTTCTGCAGATGGCGCGCGAGCCAACGGGTATTACCGGTCTGCAGCCCCGAGATAATCACTGTAACCGCCCGCGCACATCAGTGCCGCGCAATATAGCCGTGGCCGGAGCCTGCGAATTCTTCAGGCGAGCGACGGTCATGGCTTGCGCCCCAGGGCGGTGAGACACAGGAGGCGAAGCTCGGAAAGATCGTGCAGCGCCGTATCGAGCGCCTGCGCGTCCGCAAGCGATGCCGCGCTCCTGAAGGCCGCAGCCAGCTGGCCGATCCTGCCCAGCAGCAGCGCCACGTCCTCGTGGTTCGAGGTCGGCCGCCTGGCTGCGCGCGGCATGGGGAACGCGAGGGCGGTGTTCCTGAGAAAGGTGGCGACCGGTACGCCCGCTGCATTAGCTTTTGCGCATATGAGGGCGTTCTCAAGCGGGGTGAAGCGGACAGTGTGCCGCTCGTCCCGCTGCCGTGTTTCGCTGCCGCTCTCCGCCATCGGACCTCCCCGCGCTGTGGCGACTCCCGGGCACCGGCCCGGTCGTGGTCGCGAGGGGCGCGAAAGCCCCTCGTCGGCGGGCGTGCATAAAAGCAGCGCTCGCCGCAGGCGGTGTCCAGGGGCGGCCGTGAGCCCTGGTCGTGGGTACAAGGGGCACTGAAAAGCCCTTTGCCGGATGTCCGTGAAAGTTACGCTATTCACGGCTCGCAGATCATCCGGGGTGCATCCAAGGCCGCCGATGCCTTGGTCGCAGGGTGCGGGATCGATAGTCCCGCGTCGCCTGATCATCTGCCAGCGCCATGCTGGCGGCGTCGATCTGGCGACAATAGCGGGGGTCACACGGGGGCGGCGCTTGAGCCCCCTCAAGATGTGCGCGGTCTGCCCGCGCACATCTTGTATCTACTTCTATTCTACCTTTGATTGTCGATTATGTAAAACAACAACCGGTCAGTTGGTGCATCAGCAATTGCAAATATAAAGCACAGGTCGCTGCGATCAGTGCCCGGTCCTGATTGAATTTGAGTGCATGTTCCGGAATATGGTAAAATCGTTTCATTGGAAGAAAAAGGGTTTTACAACCGGATAAGGGAGCTTGTAAGCGACAGCCGAACTAACGGTTATTCGCCGAAGCGCCATGCGGCAGTTATGAAGGCTCTCCGCCGGATCAACACCCGCAACCTGTCCCTTTCGAGCGCTGCAGGAATCGGTCATTACCTTGAACAGGCGATAGTGCACTGGTCGAACGAAGGCAGCGCCTGGCATCGAACAAAAAACGGCGCGTACGAAGTTAAAGAAGGCAGATACAGGGAGGAGATGAAACTCCTGCATCGCATCTGTACCCGTTTTCAATACTCCGACCCGATCAAGTTATGGATGTCCGAGCACACGCAGGGCTTCGCGGAGCATATTCGAAACGATAAAGACTTAATGGCCTGCCTTGGCATGTGGCGCTCTGCTTCAATTGATGAGCGACGCAGTATACTCGAAGAGTTTCATATGGCGCAGGCTATCTACTTCAGCCGCGACGGTCTGCAGATCACGGCTCCCTTGCTTGATATAAACAACTTGGAAGGTGCTCATGGTACTTGCGATGCGCCACCCGTCTCAAAGGCCCTTAACGTATGGGAAACCCGGGTGACGCTCGATCCGGAACTTCTGAAACTGGACTCGCCGCGTTTCCCGCTGACCGTCCTGTTTCACGAGGGAGTTCACAGTATCGGCTGGCGGCTCGCATTGGCGGTCGAAAAGGGTGAAATCAAGCCCGGACATGCATTATATGAGCATGCCCTGCTACGCCGGGCGATGCTGAACAACGGGCCGCGCTTCAGCGGTGAGTTTAACTCGCTCTACAAAAGGTCACCCGAGGAAAAACTCGCGAACTTCAACGGTTTTTTGTTCGAGAAAAATTTCTTTGAACGCAGGAAGCGATCACTAAAGCCGAGCTAAGGCTTTCGTTGGAGTAATCGCAGTTTCCGGCGCGGTTCAGCGAGTTGTCAGGACAAACGGAAATACCTGTTGAGAAAGCTGCGACTGAACCCGTGCGGCAGTAGGTTGCCCAGCTTCATTGCTCGATACGGCCGGCTTTGGCCACCAGGGGACCGTGGCAAGTGCCACAAGCGAAGCGGCGGTGAAAATGGCTGCCACACGGCAGGTTTTTCGATTGGCGGCATCTTGCCGCTGTCTGTAATCCAGCCTCGCTGATATCTGGTGGTCTTCTGTTGTGTATTTCATTGAGATCTCCTTCGGCTAATAAATCATCGCGCGGATCGGTGTGTCAAACTTGGCAAGCCGATTTCCATAAGGTGCGCGGCCAAAATCCTTACCGCAGTCGTGTTTATGAGTTCGCTGCTACCCCTCCCATGGGTTCAGCCGGACCAAGCCGGGTCCCAAGCTTCTCTTCGTTTCAGGAGGGTCTGCGCGATGCGCGGAAGCCGGAAGCGAAAGAAGCTCTGAGCAACGGACGCGGCGCAGCGGCGGCTGGTAAAATCGAGGGATCGTAAGAAGCTAATTGGGAGTGATTCATGCGCCTAGCGAACACGCGCGCGAGGGACAGTCACCTCCTGGCCGAAACCCGCGAGGGGTTCGGGGAGCGCCAAGGCGCGAGTATGGCCCGGCCCGGTGACGGGCGCGCAAGACTTGCTGTCTGCCGCAGGGAACCCTGGCCGGCTCGCCGGGTTTTTCTCATATGAGCGAACCCCTTCCGTGGCTGATTGAGCATTCCATCCAGATCGCCTGGGATTACCTTGAGCGTACCGGGGAAATCGTAGATGCCGCCGAGACCAGCAAATTTCTTCTGAAGGCCGTCGACGAGATGGTCCTGAAGGGTGAGCGCAGGAAACTGATGTTGGCCAACCGGGCCATCGACGCCTACCGGCTTCGTAAGCTGCGGCTTGTCTCGTAAGGAGCGAACATGGAAAAGCCGACGCAGCAGCAGCTGGACGAGCTGAAGCGGTTGAGCAGGGAAGCCCGCGTCAGCGACTGGTCGGAAATCGTTCAGTCAAAGGACGAGGCCGAAAACCGCATCCGCGATCTCAAAGACAAGGCACGAATGGAATAGGTGACGCCTGCGCGGCGAACCGACTGAATGAGTGCGAGCCCGAATTCTCAGCGGTAAAAAATAGGCGCGCTCATCACGCGCGGTGTTCCACTTAGCTCTGGCCTAACTGGATGTGCCGATTGTAGCGAGCGATCCTACTTTCAAAAGCAGGTGTTTGCATTTCGGCATCAGCTTCTGCAGCTCATGGCACGAGTGAAGCAATTCCCCCTGAAATAACCTCACAACTTTCCTCCTCCGTCCACGAAGCAGCGCGTCCTTTGATCTTGCCGACTGAAGCACCTCGGCGGCTTTGGGCAAGCGCGGGCTAAAGCCCTGGCGCTCCTCCTCTCACGTTGCGGTCGAAGGCGATGCAGCCAGCCTCCTCCGGCGCTCCCGGGCGTCGCAAGAAGGCCGCGATGTCCGTGGCCGGAAACGACGGAGGAAATCATGAGAGTTATTTCACAAAGCCAATTGCTGCGCGCCACCAGGCTTGAGCTGCAGGTGCTTCTGCGCGAAATCACGGCGATGCTGCCGCACCTGCCGGAAGGCTCACACGAACTGCGGATCGCTCATTACAATCTGCACAACATCCGTCTTGCGATAGCAAAGCCGGAACTGAGGCCGCGCTGAGCGCAGCCTCGGCTACCTGGCGGGCCGGAAATCCGGCCCGCCAGCTGGTCGCCATTTTCGCAATTAATGACGTGCCCCCGAGAGCCGACCTAACCTATGGCATCGGAACGCGTCATGACTGAGTAAGAATGTTTCGGCGACCGAGCCAAGCATTTGAGGTCGTCGAACACTGGCTCATCACTCCCATTCTACGCAGCTTTGTGGAGCTTGAGTTCCTGCGTAGGATATTTTCGCTGCCATGTTTCGATCAGAAACAATGAGACGGTGCTGGCTGAGTGGATGGCGAGGCTGGCTATTCGCCTGTCGATGCGCGTATAGCCCCGTTCCCGCCCATGGGCGTCGCCGCCATGTGTTCTCAGCGCGCCGATACCCTCAATAACGGTCGCGAGACCATTCAGGATCTTGCGAACGTCGTCGGCGATGAGAGCATCCAAGTCGTCGCGATCAGTGCCCAGGCCTAGGGGTTTTCGGACGGCAGCAAAGAGGCCCTTGATATCTTTCTTGTCTGGCAGGCCAAGCTTAAGCTCGATCAAAATCGAGCGGCAAACGCTTTCCAGTGTCGAACAGGCGGCGGTGACCGCATCCTCCGGGTCCTTCTCGGCGCTCGCCAGCGCACGTTCGATGTCGCGAGTGACAGTATCAAAATTCAGGACCTGGGCAGCGCTTGAAAGAGTGCTCAGCACAGGGGGAGATGTCCCGGACTCGATGCGCGAAATAAGTTCGAAGAAGGCGAGGCGGCTCTCTTCCGGCAGCGCCTGGGCGGGGTTCTGAGCGACGGTGCGGCCGCGGTGCGCGAATAGCTTCCGAAGAACTTGACCGACCAGATACCCGTCCTGGGCTTCTATGAATCCGCGGAGTAGATTCGCTTTGGACGAGCCGCGCACGTTGTACGCGTCGTCGTAGATATTGATGCCGAATTCGTCCTCGAAGAACTCCGAAAAGGTTCGGTTCGAGAAATCGAGGACATAGCCGCCCTCCATCCCGAACACCTGATCGATCTGCCGCATTTCAGAACGCTTGATTGCAACCATTTCGATTACCGTGTGAGGGGCAGGAAGCGAAATTGCCGCCGGGCCCCCGGATTAGCCTTTTTCGGATTATACCATGGCCCTGGTCAATGCCCGAGCCCGGGCCGCCCAGGTTGTGTCATCAACAATCACCGCCTGATGTAGTATCCCGGCAACAGACTCGGGACGATGGCTGTGCAAAGCTCCCCTATTCGGGTGGCACTCTTTGGGGGGCGGCCATGGCCTGCGGAGCCAGAATTGCGGCTGGAATAGTGTCGTTGCTGACCGGCGGCTGCGCCGTGCTGCCGGAAATACCTCCAGATTGGGCATTGCCGGTGCGGGAGATTATCCTGCACACCGCGTGCGAGCTTCAGTTCGCGCTCAACACTCTTCAGCCAATTAGCGACCCCAAGCATTTCGATCCAACGGCCTGGACGATCAAGGTAACGCTCAATCCGAAAGCCGACGCCGATATTTCGGCGGGAGCCGGTTTGACGCGCCGCTTCCCGCCTTCCGGTGGCACGACCTTCAGCAATCTCGCTATCGGTGGAGGCAATGGCGTCACCACGGAGATGAAGGGCAGTCACAACGGCACCGTTGATTTCAAATTCGATTCCGAAGCGCTGATGAAAGACGCCGGCTTGCCCTGCGAGCGGGCGGCGCCGGGTTACCACACGCTAACACAACACCTTGGTATCCAGGATTGGCTCTTCCGTGCGGCTGATACGACGAGGGTGACGGGTGGATCTGTAGACAGTCCGGGCTTTACCGCGATTGTCCTCATCAAGTTCAACGGCTCCGGCAGCTGGACATATACCTTTCCGCCCGGAACGAACCTCCTGGCACTGAGCGGCTACTACCAGCTCGAAGAAACCCTGACGATCACTTTCATTTCCAATCCGAAAAAGGACAAGTTCAATGTTGTCAGCCTGCCTCTTGGTGGCAGCGGTTTCCGGCCTAACAGCGGGACGCCTGTAACGTCAGCCTTCACGCTTATTCAGGACCAGAACGCGTCGCTGCAACAAATCCGGCAGCAGCTTCAGAATCTACGCATTCCAACCCAGTAACGGTGAGCAGCTCCGATGCCGACTTTTCCGACTACACTGGTCATCATGTATTTCGTAACGACTCCGGTAAACATCCCGCACGGTCAACCAAAGGATATTCAGGAGCAGAACGCGAACTGGACGCTGCAGGCGACGAGTCAGATACAGACTGAAGACCCTGACTCCTGTCTGTCGATCGGCATAAAAATGGCGAAAGAATTTCAGGTAGTCAACACATCGACGATCCGCCTCTATTGCATCTGCCCCAAAGGAGCGACGGCGGAAGTCTGCCTCAATCGGGAGGAAAAGGCCAAGGCGGCCGAACGCACCAAAAAAATGAACGAAGATAAGGACAAGCACGGCTTAACGGCGCCGCCGGAAGTGACAACGAGCTCGCCGAGGCTGTTACGCATTGGCCCCGGTACGACGGACCCGCTGGCAAAGTAGCTAAGCTCGCTGCAGGCATCCTGTGGTGGACTATGGACCAGGCCAGCGATCATTTCGGCGCCTTCGGCGCCAGTCGTCGTCGCGCGCTGCGCCAAAATGTTTGCACCCCGCAACACTGGAGAAGTGGGACGGTATGTTGCCTAATCTGGAAGGAAGAGGGCAGCAGGGGACTTATCACCATATAAATGGTCCTTCCGCTTCCTCTGCCACTTCTCGATGCGGCGCCCGATTTCGCGAAGAACGGTGGGAAGGAAGGCGCGACAAGTGTGCGTCTCATTTCCTAAAGTGTGGGACCAGATATCGAAGCGCAGGTCGACAATCTTAGTCAGCAGTACTGACGCCTGCCAAAACTCTAGTGGTGTTTTGGCGGCGCTCATCTGCTCATACCACGTCCGTGCCCACAGATTGCGCTGATATGCTTCGGCCGCGGCCTTCCGGGCAATGCCGATATAGCCTTGAGCTCCACCGAAGTGCGCAAGAATGCCTTCTGCGTGAGTGCTCTTATCGCAAAAGCCTGCGAGTGTTAGCCCAAGGCACGCGTCCGCAGGTTGATCTGTCGCGATCAATTCATCAATCGTCTTTTCAACAAGCGTGGACTTGCCATTGACCAATGCAGCGAAGACTTCAAGCGCGATTTTGCTGTCATCGCTCCGTGTGATCAAGCGGCGCCTGCAGATGTCTTGAATTTCGGGCACATCCGCGTCGGCCCAAAGAGCAAGCGAATCCGCTGGTATCTTTGCGATCCCCTCGACGCGAGTGATCGTCGGAATAAGCTTTGCAAGTCGTTGAAGCAACTGCCTCGCGTTGTCGTACTGTGCGAGAGTGACGGCAAGTTGCGTCGCAAAGTGATGGAGATTGCTTAATTTCGCGTCCGTCGCGGCGCTTAACATCGCGATCCAACGCTTGCCTGCTTCCTCATCCGCACCAACGAGCGCCTTTAGCCCGCCAGCCGTCAGATCAGAGAGAATGAGGTTGGCGTCAGCCGTCGTGAGCTCCTTAGTGAAGCTTTCAAATGAAGACGCCAATCGATCTTGGCGAGCATCGAACTGTTTATTCGTCTCACCAAGACGGTTGAGCTGGTCACCGATGTTCTGACTGGGAGGCGGATCGCTTAGTGAGACCAGAGGAGGTGCCGCGCTTGCGGCTTTTGCCGTCGACGTTACCATCTCCGGCAAATCAAAGCTCTGCGTGTAGCCCAGTGCTTTGATTAGTGCTGACTCGACACGCGGCGCGATCATTTTCGCGGCAGCAGAACCCAACTCCTGGGCAGCGAACCCATAGTGATCTAGGGCCATGCGATCGAGAGCCTCATCGAGAGCGACGAGACCAAGCTTCGCCCCTTCGAGGATTGCTGATGAGCCGTACCATCGCTCGAACGTCTGCTTCTCGGTGCGCAAAGAACGCGCGTCCCATCCACTTGCTACGACCGCGCTCAGCAGTTCCCGATTTCCGCTGACGGCTGACGCACCTAAGGCCTGAATCCGAACCTCCGAATCCCTGGATTCCAGAAGTTCGCCGATGATCAATCGGGAACGCATCGAAAGCGGGGGCTTCGAATATCTGATGGCGGCAAGAACAGAGGTTTGCTTTGCTGTTTCGTTTGACTGGAGAACGCGTTCAAGCACGCGCTCGGTTGCCTCGGCAGATGCGGGAAGCAGCGCATCGAGGATATCTAAGAGGACCGTGTTTCCTTCGATGCCAGCAATTGCTTCGAGCTGTTCGTCGGCCTGAAGATGTGTTATCCCGGTAAAAATGGAGTATTGAGCGGTAAGCCACTCGTCACGATTGTCTCGCTTGTCACTAAGTGCCGCAGTGCTGGCCTGTCCCACTTTCAAAAAACTATGCGCTTGTTGATTCGTCAGTACTGCACTGTGTTCGAGCAGGGCTAGGGTGCCCTGCCTGCGAGCAAAGCCCGTCCTCTTGAGAACGTCGTCAGCCAGCCCACTATGCGCAACGACAGCGTCATCAATATGGAATCGAATGACGCCAGCACGCGCCATATTGAAGAAGTGATCCTCCGATCCGTGGCCCATGTGAATTGCGAGCTTTGTCGGATCGATTAAGCGATACTGTTTGGCGGTCACATCGACATTTTCAGGCATTGCGGTGCCGGGATCGCATGGGTCAACCTTACAGTAATCCTCGACGCGCGACCACCCTGCGAACTTTTGACGATCGCGTGTTAGCCATTCGGCGAGATCCTCAGCTTGCTTTGCATCGTCAACCGCGCCCGTTGCACGCAGAATCTCAACAGTTGCCCACTTTCCAACGGCCGATGAACGGTCCCCGTCGAACGCATGAATACCCTTTAGCAGGCTGGCGCGTGTCGGTTTCCAGTCCACGCGGTTGAATCGGATGAGCTGCCTGAACTCCTTGTCTGGTGCCTGCATGGCAGGGCCTAGGGCGTCAGAGAAGCTCCATTTCACCAGGTCGTCGGCAAAGCCTTCAAGTGGCTTTCCTGCAAGGAGATAGAAGGCAGTGCGGTGTAGAGCTTCGAGCCGCCATCGATCGGTGTGCAACAGGCTCTCGTCGCGATATTTCCTTTCCACGTCAGTAAGGTCGTTGACCTTTTTGTCGATTTCGAGCTGGCGCTTGTTCCGCTCTTCTGTGACTTCCGCCTCGGGATCGCGGCCAGGGGTTTTGAACATCATTCGTTCGGGCGCGAGCGAGTAATAGGCGAGCCAACGTCGAACCGCTTCTGATATCGATGCCCAGACAATCAGATCATCTCGCTGACTGTGAAGAGCGTAGTGGAGCCAGTCGGCGTTTGGGACGCGAGTGCTGCTGGTGTAGACGTTCTCGGCTGCGGCGAGGAAAGAAGGAGCTGCCGATCGGACCAAAACGGCAAAAGCCTCGGCCTCGGTGTTGGGTAAGTTCTGCAACGACACGAAGTATTCGATGAGTGCGGAACGCACTTCGAGGCTTGCTTCCTCATCCAAGCAAGCAATCTGCGTCGCGAGAAAGACGACGCTCGCAGCTTCATCGAGCGCGGTGATCGGTTCAAGGATCAGGCTAAGCCGCTCCCTGGGATCTCGTTTGTTGCGAAGTTCCTTCTCCAGAGCGTCGACAAGCGAAAGTGCCAACCCCAAGTCCAGACCGTTCTGCTTAATCTCGTAATGCGCAGCGCTCCCTTTCACCGGCACGAAAAAGTTAGATGAAGCGACATCTTGCAGCCCGTTGTGGTTCTTCGCGTCAAAAAGGCGAAGATCATCAGTTTGCTGCTTTTGTGCGCGAGCCAGAGTTTCGTTCGCAAGTCCTCTTAGAAGCTCAGCGAACTCTAAGCCGGACATGGGCACCGCTCCGGTTGTCTGAGCTTTCCGCAAATGTTCGAAAAGCAGGCGTCCCACGCTTAGCTGATCGATTGTTTCGACATCGTTGGCGGCAAGAAGGTCGATCGCGATTCCTAAGATTCGGGGATTGCATAGCGACTGAAGAACTTCTGGCTTCACCTTATTCGCATCGATGCCGCGGCCCTGAATAATGCTTTTTACTTCGGCGACGGTCCACTGGGCCACACGCACTTCTGCGACCTTACAGGCAAGGGCATTCTTCAACTGTGTCCAGTGGGTTGACCTTGTGGTAATGATGAGGCATCCGCCTAGCTTCGCAAGCTCGGACGCCACGTGATCCAATAGCTTCGACCAGTCAGCTTTCAAAGGCTGGTTCAGCCCGTCGAAGACCATGGTGACGCGCACGTTCTCTGGCGTTGGGTTGGCGCGCCATCCGTTGATCCTTCTCCGCCATCTTTCGACTGCGCGCTCCGAGCGCAGCCCGCTTGTCTGTTGGATCAGTCTGTCGATCAGGAATGAATCAAAACTTCCCGCCGAACCGGAAATGAGTAGATCCTCCGCGGGATTCATGATGAGAATGGAGGCGGGATCGCAAGCAAGCCATGTCGACGCTACGAGCCAAGATTTGCCCACCCCCTCGTCGCCAATGACGGCGTAAATTTCAGCTGCGGGTTTACCTTTGAATGCGTTCGTGAGCTTCGCTTCATCAGGGCGCGAAGTGCCTGCAAGACCGGACGTATCGCGGGGCGCCAAGGGTTGTCCGAATGCGGCGCGCGCAGAAGTCCTACTGGAAAACACTCCAGTCAACCACTGACGGTTGCGTGTTCTTGCTTGTCCCAGTCCTGCTTCCTCGGCTGACAACGAGTCCCGAAGGGATTCAAGGCGTGCCGCGAGATCGGGATGCTTTGCGAAGTGGTCAATCGCGAGGAGCGCATCATTTATGAGATTTGCCTTCGGCTTGCCCTTGAGATTGTCGGTGATGAAATCTTTCGATTTTTGGGGAGCGCTGGCTATCGCGACAAGCAGTGCGCCGAGATCGTTATCGTTCCAATCCAGGAGAACTGATCCAATTCCCACTCGCTCACAAAATCCACGCAGGTCTGTTTCGGTCTGAGCCGCTATCTCACATGGTGCACCGAGGACCCAAAGGTCTAGTTGACCTGCATCGTCCTTGATAAGGTCAAAGAGCTTCGCCGTAATCTCCGCCGGTTTTGGGCTTTTCCGATAGCGTTTGCCTTCGAAGTAGGTGGCTCCACCATCGAATGCACTGTCGCCATCCCGCCCGCGCTGCGACCCGGATTTGGCGAGCCGAAACGACTGGCCTGTGACTGATGCCAGCAGAATCCCGAGAAGCCCCTCAAAGCCCTTCGGGCCGGAGTGGTGCAGCGCAAGTAATGCTTCGCGTAGATTATCGGAGTGTTTTTTGTCTGTTGAATTCATTGAGCTAGGCTACAATACTCCGATCGATGCTGGTAACAGAAAATGCGCTTAAGAATTGTATGATCGATCTAATTCACCGTTATGTTGTGGCTCTCGGTTGACAGAACTCTCCAATGATTTGGCTCCATGAGGGCGAGCGCGCTTTATTCGCGCTCTTGGGCAAGCTTTTCGCATGCGTACCAGACCATGAGATTTTTGAAGCAGTCGAAATCGACCAGCATGTCGGCGCGCGAGAAGCCGGCGATCATTTCGGCCACGTTTGCGTGACCCATGTCTGAGGCGTCGGCGACGGCCATCTCCCAGATTTCGTTGGCGAAACGATCGAAGATGCAAACCGTGTCGGATGTGTAGCTGATGCAGGGAAAACCGCAGTCTGCTCCATGCCGAGCGATGTCGCGTGCATGCTCCCTCAGGTTCGTATTGAACCATGACCGGAAATTCGTTGAGCGGATGCGCAAGGATTTGCGCTGGTGGGACTTGTTGGGCATCTGAAGCTCCCTCGCTTTTCTGAGCCGCCCTAAGTGGCGGTCTCGATGCCGTGCGAAGGCGACGGCGATAAGCGCATGCGGAACTGAAGCCGCAGGCGGAAGCGACCCGGCTCGCCGGAAGTCGAGGGTGCAACCCTTGCAGCTTGCGCGCGCTGGCGCAGCGTTAAGGCATCATGTGAGACCGCCAATCGCGGATCATAAAGAGAGAAGGGAAGGATTGGCGGACACCAGACCTGCGTCACGGCCCTGGAACATCGCGCTCGCGATGCCGCGCATTTGGTGTAATCCCGCGCGGAGCGGACCCGGTAGACGGGTCGCGCATGCGGCGGGACAGTGCTGTCCCGCTGGGCTCCTAGAAAGCGCGAAACCTAGCGCACGCACCTATCAGGACGAGGTCACTAATCATCAGCCTGGTTCGCCCAAGCCTGATGAGTCTGAACACGTCCCAAGAGCTTCGGATGGTCTGTCGCGAATTTCAGCTTCTCAACAGAATCAAAACCAAGCCGCGTTGCAGTTGCCAGGCTTTCGACGAGTTCGCGCTCGAGGTTTTCTTGTTGGTCAAACGGATCGAGCTCAAGGGCGGTATAACTGACAATACTCAGTATGAAGGAAATCGACCTTGGAATCACTGAGCCGATCAAATCGCGGGAACGTGGGCATTTCGACGCGTTGCCATCTGGACCATGTGGGTCGCCACCTAGTGCCACTTCGATTTCTGCGACCGATTTGCCGCTGACCCAAGCCGAGACGCCAGGTCTAAGGTCAGCAAGAGTGTCGTCATCTACTACTCCGTCTCTCTTCCGGCCGGTAGATGCGCGCATCGCCCCTGCAACTTCGTTGAGCAACAGGGTGCGGGCTGCGTCGTCGTCCTTCAGCCATTCAAAGGTCCAGAGAATCCATTCCCGGATAGACGTTGGAAGATTACCAATTTGCCGTTCTAGCCGCTTTCTAAGCCGAACAAGAACATCGGCCGGGAGTCCGCTCTTCGAGGCGAGCGCGAAAACAGATTCATCAGTTTCCCCCTCTAAGCTTTCCTCGATAGCAGCCTTCATTCGAGTCACTTTTCTGATGAAGTCTTTTTCTGTAGCGGCTTGCCGAGCCGCGTAAGCGGCGAGCGAGCGGCTAAAATCGAACATTGATGGAGCTTCATCTTCGCTTGGTCCATGAAATTGTGCCATTCGATTAATTGTATAACGAACGTCAGGATCAAGCATTTCACCGCTGGAAACGCGATCTAATATAACCTCTAACGGATCAGAGATCGTCACGCACCGATCATTCTCAGGTAGAACTGCACGTAGCTTCTCCAGGACGTCGCCACTCAGCCCCTTACCCTTGGTGAATGCAATAACAGGTTCAGGAACTAGAAGGACGACGCCGTTGGCCAAATGACCTGCACGCCCAGCCCTTGCCGCAGCGTTTAGGATTTCGTGGGCCTCAAGGTTCTCGCGCCCCTTTTTTTCGGAAACTCGCTTGTCTCCGGCGAGCACCGCTAGTTGCGCCGGAAGATTTAGGCCCTGCGCCAGGGTCGGAGTCGCTACAATTGCTGAAGCACCATCAGCTCTCCGAAACATGCTCTCCGCCAGTTGTCGCTCCAGACGGAGCATTGAAGCATTATGCGCGACTGCAGACGCTGTCTTGTCGATCAGAGAGTGCGATAGGCTGCCAAGTTCAAGTTCAAGCGCTTCCCAGCGCGCTTGTTCGTCCGCAGTTGGCGACGTAGTAGTTCCTAATGCGGCTGCTATAGCTGCTGCAGTTGATATCGCATCATTTTTCGTATTGACGAATACAATGGTCTTCAGGCCGTTTTTTGCGGCATCTGCTGCAATCGCGGCGGCTACATTATTGGCATTTGGCTTAAGACGAATGCCGTTTGAGCTCAGTTCTCCGGTCAGTTGGACTGACGAATTGAGTAAGGGAGTGAACGAGCAATAAGCTCGCTTCTCGATCAGCCAATTATGTTGTAGTCCCCATATCGCTAGGGGCTCTGCCATTAATTGACGAGCAGCCGGCGTGCGTAATCCTTTAGCGCGCTTGCCTGTTCGTTTGTTACCAGCCGCCTGAAGTTTCAATGCCGCATTCTTAATTTCATCGAGTCGGGCCTGCTCGTAGATGACCACTCCGCGTGCCTGCCTGCTCGGCTTCCAAAGCAAGTCCACATCGATGCATTTTCGAGAAGTTAACTGCTCGATCCAACTTGCGAATTCCGATGCGTTTTCCAGCATCGCCGACAGAAAAAGGAAGTCAGCCTTGGGAGCAACGTGACTGAATGCTAGAACGCATAGCATGCTATCTAGCGATCGTCGGATCTTTCCGGATTGGGGACTGAGAAGGTGACATTCGTCAAATACAAGAAGGCCAACATCTTCAAAAGCCTCAGAAGCAAATGATAGCATCGCGAGGCAACGCTCCGGCGTCATGACCTCGATTTCCTTCAATTGGGCATCGGCCAACAAAAGCAGATCAAAGTCGCTTGAAACAACGGAGCCAAGGAGCCCTTGGGGAAACATCTCTTGCAAATCCGTTGTAAGTTGCTCGACGAGGGCATGCGTTGGAGCGAGAAATATTACCTTTTTCTTCTTTGCCAGTGTTGACGCAATCTTCAGAGAAGATAGCGTGGTTTTTCCCGCTCCAGTAGGAAGTACAATAACCGCCGATCTGCCACTTTCGTAAAAGCCCTTGTCGATCGCCGCACGGTGGTTTGGCCAAACGAAAGGCATTGAGTTCGCGCGATGTCGGAGCCATTTCCCCCAAAAATCTGTGTCCGCTCCACTTGGCGGTGATAACCGCGTGATCGCAGCGTCATTTATCCCATCGAAGGCTGACAGGAGTAGTGAAGCCAAGTGGCGAGGACCTGCATAGGTCGTAAAAAGGTCCTCTTCAATACCATCGTCGGACTGCATTGAATGCGACGAAAGTGCAAGCACGCGACGAAACGCATGGTTGGCATCATCAAAACGATGCCCACTAGCCTCCGGGGTAGGTAGGGCAAGTATGCTCGCGGCTAGAAGCTCAATGCCGGTGATGAGTGCCTCTAGAAGAACGCGTAACGCTGTTCGCTGCAAGTCAATCAGGACGCGTTCTGGACGACGCCATCGAGCGGCTCGATCGAGAAGAGAAGTGAGATTGCCTCTGGCCAGGTCTCGAACGTGTTCGGCAAGAATGCGCGCTTCGTAAATTTGCTCGCTACGATCACTCGTAATCAGCCCTGCAGCTTCAAACGCGTCAGCGTATTGTTCAGCGGCCAAAAAAAGCAGCGCAGCTGCTACAGCAGGGTCAACTTGGTCGCGGTCAACGAACGGTTTGATGCTAATCGCTTCCTGCGGACGCTTGCGAGCGATTATTTGCTGGGCAGTACCCGCCACGAAGGCACACGCTCGCCGAACGCTCCGGTCTTCATGAACGGATGTAATAACTTCATACGTGTCTGCAATGCGTTCGAGGGGCCATTGTTCTTCACCGCCTGGTGAATCCAAGTCGATCCCCCTCAATCGCAAGGAAACGAGGCGAGCGTAGTGCCGCGTAAGTCTACGCGGAAGATCTTGTGAATCAAGATCCGTCAGGCTCGGCGCCGACATAAGGAGGGCTGAAGTGACAGGATCAAACATCTTGGACTGCCTCCGCCATCTCGTCGAGCGCCGCCAAACTGTGTTCTGCGAGATCGTCGAACCAATCCCGCAAATCGCCGTCAACGACGAAGGTCGCGCCGATTCTCTGCTCAGCGGAGATGCCCGCTAGCTTTTCGTAGCCTTTGAATAGAGCGGTACGCCCCTTTTCGGTATCATGGTCGGATGTAACGGCAAGGGAGGCACGGTAACGCCGGTAAGCAAGGTCAAGCACTCGGGCGGCTGCTTCGACAGATGCGGTTCCGTTTAAGCCACTTTCCTTGATCAGTGCTGCTGCGCCTGAGACTAGTTCGGGCCCTCTCAGGTTTGAGTGATGATCCTTGAAAGCTTTCATTACGTCGTCGCGAAACATGGCTCTCGGATTCTCTGAGCATTTGTCCTCAAAGATTGTCGCGGTGGAAATCGTTTGCGCTGCGTCGTCTAGTTCTATCATGAGGCCATCAATGCCCTGCGTAGTGGCTTTTAGATGCGGGTCTTTCATGTAGGTGCGAGACGTCGCTGTCTGCCGTGCTGCTATCCACGAGATGGCTTCGAATAGAAATCCATCTCGTCTCCAGCGCGAGGCATCTTTTTGCTCGTCCGTGGTGCCTAGGACACGTAACTGGATTTTGGCAGCACTGGTTAAGCTAGCGGCTGTGATAGCAGATGTTGCGTGAGACAGCTCTTCAATGATCTTTGCGGCGTGCAACGCTTGGCCCATCGCAATGAGCGCAATCAGCTTCGCGAGATGATCGATATCTTGCACCGTCCAGCGGCTGCCGACTGAATGGACGTCGACACCTACGGTGTCCAGAAACAAAGCGATTTTCTTTGGTTCAATCGGCGCCGCCGGCTTGCGGCTTTTCGTGCTTTGCAGGGTGGGCTTCATTTGGTGGAGACGTTTCCCTCGGTCCGGTTTTTAATTTTATTCATACAACCTACCTGCGAGCGCAGGAGTCGGGCCAGCACAAAGTTCGAAACGTATTTGAGTGGTGCGGGCGGCCGGAATTGAACCGGCACGAACCTTGCGGTCCTACGGATTTTCATCCCACTTCGGCTTTCGCCGCCGCCATAAGGCGTTTGTGGTCTGGACTATCCCTTCACCTTGGCGCGTGACCGCTGTAGGTGCTGCCCGTCTAGTCTCTACACCTTCCCCGGGGTGGGGCTTGGCTCGGGATTGCCATTTCACAGGTTTCCCCGAATTTGAGCAGTTCTGCATCTGCGGTTTCCCGCCGAGCACTCAATCGTCTAAGTCCGTTGCGTCTACCAGTTTCGCCACGCCCGCACTGCCTCCATCTATAGCGAAGGGATCGGAGTCGGAAAAGCGGTTTATTCACATGATATTGTTATGGTTTTCTGTTTCGCGGTGATCTGGGGCGAGGCGCAGGTTCGTCGTCGTCTGTTTGCCTCGGTCGTTTCTGCTTACGGACGTTGATCGCGGTGGTGTCGAGCGTATTCACCAGATGGGCGGCATAATACTTCTCGATCATCTCAACGCTGGTCCGGCAGTTCTTGGCGATCTGGTACACGTCCGCGCCTTCCATCAGCCGCAGGCAGATGTACGTGTGCCTGAGCGAATACGCGGTGCGTGACTGACCGTCCCGGTCTTTCTTGAGCTCCAGTTCATTGAGGATGATGTCGAAAAGCTCATGGTGCCGTTTCGGGAAAATTAGGTCCGTCGGCTTGGGCAACCGTTCAACCACGGTCTCTTTGCCGTCCTCATCTTTTTCGGCGACCTGCCGCAACCGTTTCTGCAGCCGTTTGAAAGGTTGAACCGCGCCCGGCATACTTTTGCAGTATCCCACGCCGCGCTTGCCGCGCACTTCGATCTCCAGGATGGTTTCGTTGAGACCGTCGTCATGCGCGACCTTTACGTCCCGGAATTGAAGTCTCCAGGCTTCGTCAGGCCGCAGGCCGGTATTGACCATAAACAGAATGAAATCGTGCAGCTGCTCGCTTTCCCAAGCGTAGCGTACCCGTTTGGGGTTTTGAGCGCGTTCGCGGGTCGCCTGATAGAGGCGTTTGTATTCGTCGGGCGCGAGCCACGCCCTATGGGAGATTTTGCCGGACTTTTTGTACGGTTCCGACAAGTCCGGCATCATCTTGAGCCAGCTGTGGCGCACAGCGGCCTTTAGCACCTGGCGGATGACCACCACTTCCTGATGAATGGTGTTGCGGGCAGGCGGCTTGCCGTAAAGCTGCATCGCCTTTTCGTGGCGGTAGACCCGGTAGTCCTGCAGAAGACCCGGCGTTATCTCCGGAAGATACTTGTCAGCCATGAAGGGGTAGATGTGGTTGTCGAGACGGCGGCGATGCGCGCCGACGTAGACCGGACTGCGCTGGCCGTGCGTGAGCACGGTGTATTCGCGCAGGAATTTCTCTGCGGCGAAGCGGAAGGTGACTTCCCCTTCCCATTTTTTCTTGTCTTTAAGTTCGCCCCTGAGGAGTTTTCCTTGCAGGGTAAGATACCAGTCCTTTGCGACGTCCTTCGCTTGAGCGAGGCTTATCTGCTTGGTGGTAGCGCGGTGATTGAAGCCCTTCAGGAAGGTCGCACACTGCCAGTATTTGCTGTTCTCACGTTTATAAACGTGGAGCTCGCCTCCCATCAGCTCGTGATGTGCTGACTCTTGATCCCCTTTCACAACCGCCTCCCTGAAATACAATTATAGCACGAAATGTGTAATAACTGTGTAGCAGATTTTGGGTCGGATATTTGAGAGAGAACGGCGTAATATGCTGTTATTATTGTTCTTTTTTCAGCAAGTAAATTATGCGATCACAATTTTAAGTCCCTTGCGTCTACCAATTCCGCCATGCCCGCTTGATCCAACGAGATCAGCCACTTAAGTCCCTTACCGGCGGTCTGGAATTGGCGTTTGCAGGCCGGAGGGGCGGTTCTTCCTTAGGCGAGCCGGCGGCACAAGGCAAAGCCTCAATCCGGACATTTGTTGTTGCTTTAGGCATTCTCAATCCAGGGGGACTATTGATCCGGCATGTCAGCTTTCATCCAATGCCTGCTTTGATCCAATATCGCCTGCGCACGTGCTGTGTGGCCGTCGCTCTGCTCGCGGCCGGCTTCGCGCTGTCCGGCTGCGCAGGCATGAGCGAGACGGTCGCTCCGGCCTTTGCGGATCCCGCCAAGTACGAATTGTACGATTGCAAGCAGCTCGAAGGCGAGCGCAAGTCGCTCGCCAGCCGGACCGGCGATTTGCAGAGACTGATGGACAAGGCACAGACCGGTGCGGGCGGCGCCGTGGTGTCGGAGCTTGCCTATCGCAACGAGTACATCGCGGTACGCGGGCAGGCGCAGATGGCCGAGGACGCCTGGCGCCGCAACAAGTGCCGGGAAACGCCGCCCGAGGCGACGCCGGCCGCTGCGCCGGCGCCCACAGCCAAGCCTGCTTCGAACAAGCCAAGAGCCGTGCGCTGAAACATCCTGCCGCCAGCGCCTCGCATCAGGGCCGCCAGCCGTAGATCCAGTCCTGCCGTGCCAGCATGCGTTCCGGGCCGAGCGCCCGGACCGCAAGATCGCGCGCGAACGCGAGCGGCCCAGTGAAATGATAGATGCGGCCCTGCTGCCGCGCAGTCCGCTGCACCCGCTGCACGCGCGCCTGGCGCGTCCGGCCGTATTGTCTCAGCGCAGCCGTGATGCCCGCGGTGCTCTCGGCGGCCTCAGGGCTCAAATGCTGCGCGAGCACAGCGGCGTCCTCGATCGCCATGCCGGCGCCCTGGGCCGCAAACGGCAGCATCGCATGCACGGCGTCGCCGAGCAGCGCGACCGGGCCTTTGCTCCAGGGGCAGTCGTCAGGCACGCCGAACAGCGCCCATTTCCGCCAGCTCTCCACCGTGGCGAGCATCATGCGCGCCGGCGGCGGCCAGCGCGGCGCGGCGAAGGCGTCCATCACCTCGCGGGGATCGCCGGGCGTGCTCCAGCCCGGTCTGTTCCAGGTGCCCGGCAGCACCGCGACCACGTTGATCTGGCGTCCGCCCGCGATCGGGTAGGCGACGAGATGGGCATTCGGGCCCATCCAGAGCTGAACCCGGCGCGCGGTGTAGTCCTTCGGCAGTTGCGTGGCATCGAGCGTACCGCGCCAGGCAATCAGCCCGGAGAAGCGCGGCTGCACCTCGGGAAACAGATGCTGGCGCACCGTCGACCAGATGCCGTCGGCGCCGATCAGCGCACTGGCAAGATCGCTGCGCCGGATCGTGCCGCTGCGATGGACGACCGTCAGCCCCTTGGCGTGAGGCGCGACGTCTTCGAAGGTCGCGCCCAGTTTCAGGTCGATATCGGGATGGTCGGAGACTGCGCCGGCAAGGGCGGATTGCAGGTCGGCGCGGTGCACCACCCAATAGGGGGCGCCGGCGCGCGCGGCGGCGGCTTCTCCCAGCGGCATGCGCAAAAGCTCGCCGCCGGCCCGCGCGCTCATGATCGAGACTGCCTCCGGGATCACGGCGCGCAGCTTGAGGCGCTCGGTGAGGCCGAGCTCGACCAGCACGCGGCTGGCATTGGGAGAGAGTTGCAGACCGGCGCCGACTTCCTCGAGCCGCTCGGCCTTCTCCAATACGACAATGCGGAAGCCGCGGGCCGCGAGCGCAAGCGCAGCCGTCAGTCCACCGATGCCGGCACCGGCGATGACAATCGTTCGGGAGAGCGCCACCCGTGGCCGATGGAAGCGGTCAGGCCACCTTGTCCTTCAGGACGCATTCCGGCGGACGGGCTTCGCCCGCCTTCAGGTCGGCGGCGAAACGGTACAGCGTCGAGCAATAGGGGCAGATGATCTCGTTGTCGTTGCCGAGGTCGAGGAAGACGTGCGGATGATCGAACGGAGGATTCGCGCCCACGCACATGAACTCTTGCGAGCCGATTTCGATGACGGGGACACCGGCATCGTTGTGGAAGTGCGGGACGACATGGTCGGACATCGTACTCATCCTGGAGTGGCAATGGCGGCAGACAACAATCATGACTGACGCGGCATTATTAAGGCGCCGCGGACCATACTGGTGGGTGTAGATGATTGCTAGTCCAGCGGAACCGAAAGCTCCGCAATGCCCCATGCTCATTTGCTCATGCAAATTCGACACAATCTTGCGGCCTGAGAGAAGCCCTTCTTTCGTCGGGGACGTTGTGTCGCAATTTTGGCATACTATGTCTGCGGACGCGTGTAATTGCGACGAAAGACGAACCGTCAGGCGTCAACGATCTCAGGACCGTCCAGGCTCTCCGCATGAAGTGGTTGCGAATCAGCACTACGTTGACCGGTATCGCGGCATGCGGCTTCATGCTCGCGCAGGTAGCACCGCATGCCCGCGAGGCCGGCGCGATTCTGGCCGCCCAAGACGATCCCGCCGCGCTCTCCGAGATCAAGCTCGACGCGCTGCTGCGGCACAACGACCGCCTGATTCAGGACAACATCGAGGTCGCGCTCGCATCGGGCGATGCCGATCTTGCCGACAGTTTTGTCGCGCTGGCGCGCGACCGCAACATCGGGCTGTCTGACGACCTCCTGAGCCGTGTCAGCGACGCGGTCAAAGCCGAAAACTCCACCTCGCATTTCGCAAAACGGTTTGCCTCCGGTCTCGTCACCGGCAACGCGGACGATGTTGCGAGCTTGTCGGGAACCGTGGCCGGCGATCTCTTCGTCATCGGCGACATCAGGGACGTCGTGCGCGAGGGCAAGCACCTCGCCATGGGCGAGGAGACCGATCGCCTGGTGCTGGGCCTTGCCGCCGCCGGTCTCGCGGTCACGGCCGTGACCTACGTCTCCGTCGGCGGTGCCGCGCCGGTTCGCGCGGGGCTGACGCTGGTGAAGGACGCGCGAAAAGTGGGCCGGCTCGGCGAGGGAAAAGTGGGCCGGCTCGGCGAGGGATTAGCGGCCTGGGCCGGCCGGTCCGCGCGCGAGGTCGTCGATACGCCGATGCTCCAGAACGCGGTTGCCTCCGGCTCCGTGTTGCGGCCGGGCGAGACCGTCAGCGCGATCAAGGCCGCGTTCCGCGCCGAGAAGGCTGGCGCGCTGGTTCGGCTCGGCAAGGATGTCACGCGCGTCGTCGAGAAGACCGGCACGCGCGGCGCGATGGATAGTTTGCGCATCGCCGAAGGTCCCAAGGACGTCGCACGCGCGGTGCGGCTCGCGGAAGCGCAGGGCGGCAAGACGCGCGCGATCCTGAAGCTGCTCGGCCGCGGCGCGCTGCTGCTGATCGGCGGGGCGTTCAATCTTGCACTCTGGCTGTTCGGTGCGGCCTTGACGCTGTTCGGCCTGTTGTCCTCGATCAAGGCGACAACGGAGCGCCTGACCCAGGCCTGGTGCGATCGCAGACGGGCGCGGCGACTTCGCCAGGCGCGGATCGCCGCCGAAGCCGTTCCGGCAAGCGCTGCCGTCACGGCCTAAGATACCTCTTCCCCTCAAGATTGCGGAACTGATGATGCCGAGCTTTCACAACGGCGCCGTTGAAATTGCCTATCTCGACGAAGGCGAGGGCGATCCGATCATCCTGGTGCACGGCTTTGCCTCCAGCAAGAACGTGAACTGGGTCTATCCGACCTGGGTCTCGGAGCTGCGCAAGAACGGCCGCCGCGTCATTGCGCTCGACAATCGCGGCCATGGCGAAAGCGCAAAGCTCTACGAGCCGGCGCAGTACTCGATCCCGACCATGGCCGGCGACGTGCTCGCGCTGATGGATCATCTCGCCATCCCGCAGGCCGATATCATGGGCTATTCGATGGGCGGACGGATGACGGCCTGGCTCTCCCTCAACGAGCCGCAGCGCCTGCGTTCGGCAATCCTCGGCGGCATCGGCATCGGCGGCCTGATCGAGGGCACCGGGCCCGGCGAGAACGTCGCCAAGGCGCTGGAAGCGCCCTCGCTCGACGACGTCTCCGATCCCGTCGGGCGCACGTTTCGTGCTTTTGCAGACCAGACCCGTTCCGACCGCAAGGCGCTCGCCGCCTGCCTGCGCGGCACGCGCGATCTCATGACGAAGGACGAAGCCGCGCGCATCGACGTGCCGGTGCTGATCGCGGTCGGCAGCACCGACGACGTCGCGGGTTCGGCCAGTGCACTCGGTGCCATCATCCCTGGTTCGGAAGTGCTCGACATTCCGAACCGCGATCACATGCGGGCGGTCGGCGACAAGGTCTACAAGACCGGCGTGCTCGATTTCCTGTCACGCCGCGGCTGAGGTCGCGTCCGCGGCCTCGTCGCCGAACGAGCGAAACAGCGCAATCAGCACTGTGAAGGTCGCAACCCACACCATTCGCGCGCCGTAGCGATCATGGGGGCCGGAGATGACGGCGCAGATGAAGGCATTGCCGAGCAGCGCCAGCGTGACGGTCGCTGCCAGCAGCGTCAGATCGTCCAGCCGGCGATGTGCGAGCGCGTGGCCAAGCAGCACGAGGAGCGCCAGCATCGAGGCCAGCGCGACGGGCACGTGCAGCCAGTTGACGTAGTCGAAGTCGAGGGCCCAATGCTGCTGGCGCGCCGCGCGCATTGGCGCGACCTGCGCGGGGATGTAGCGCTCGATGATGCCATAGGTGTGCGGGATCCAGACACTTGCGCCTTCGCCGGTCGCCACATGCAGCAATTGCTGGCCCATCGCCCGCAACGCCGCGCCGGCCTGCCAGGCCGGATAGTCGGCGAGCGAACCCACGACGATGGTGCCCATCTCGTCGTTCATGCCTTCGAAGCGGCCGAGCGTGTTGAACATGCTCTTGCCCCACAGGAATTCGTCGGCGGTCGCCGGCAATTGGTCGCGATAGGGGCAGAGCTTGAGTTTTTCGCGCGGGCAATGGTCATGGAGATAACGCGCAACGATGCCGTCCTGCATCATGCGACCGAAGGCGACGCCGGTGCCGCCGGGCGTCCAGGCCCATTTGCCCGACAAGGCATGGTTCGCCGACACCAGCATCAGGCCGCCGGCGACGATGGTGAGGCTCGCTTGGGCCAATCCGGCGATCGGAAGCCGGCGCCCCAGCAATGGCCGCGCCATCCAGCCGGCGACGCAGAGCCCGAGCAGCACGCCGAGCGTGGCGCTGTGGGTCGCGGCGGCAAAGGCGGTGAAGACGAACAGCGAGATTTTTTCGAGCGCCGAGGTCCGCTGCCCACCGATGACCAGCAGGAATAGCGACAGCACCGACAGGCCTGCAAAAATGTCTGTGAGCAACATGCTCGCAAGCCAGGGCAGCGCAGTCGACAGGATCAGGAGCAGGCTGATCGCGACGAAGCGGAATGTCTGCATCAGGCCGAGCACGCGCAAGGTGAGCTGCAGCAGCCACAGCGTCGTCAGCGACTGGACCGCGAGGTTGATCCAGAAACCAGAACTCTCGCCATAGTGCAGATAGATGCCGAACATCGTGGAGCGGCTCGGGACGAGATAGCCCTCGTACCAGCGCGCCAGATAGCCTCCAGTATCCCATTGCAACAGCGGATAGCCGTTCCAGAACGCCGGCGCGATCATCACGAGCGGCAGGGCGGCCGCGGCGAGCCGCAGCCAGAGTGAACCCGCGGCGCCCGCGCGCGCATGATCGGTGGTGATGGTCAAATCCGCTCCGTCCTCACTCGGACCATGCCCGCAATAACGGTTGAGGCGGAATTCACCAATAGTTTGACGCCGCCCCGCTTGAATTTGGCGAAACCCTGACCATTTTGAGCCGACCTTGCCCCCCGGAGTGTCGGAAGAAAGTGTTTTGATTCAACGCGTTGGTATACTTCCGCGGGGCAACGCACTGTTCACTCTCAGGCAAGCCCGTCAGGACTTTGTCGCCTAGACTGTGTTATAGAACCACCGAAACGAGCCAATTCGAAAGAGCAGATCTCATGGCAGTGCATCAGGTCAATCCGGGAGGAAAGCTCGCAACGCTTGATCCGATCTGGGATCGGATCCGCGGCGAAGCGGAGGACATCGTCCATCGCGAGCCGGAGCTTGCGACCTTCATCTATTCGACGGTGCTGCATCACAGCCGCCTGGAAGATGCGGTGATCCATCGTGTCGCCGACCGGCTCGATCACTCCGCTCTGTCGGGCGATCTCGTGCGCCAGACCTATGACGAGGCGCTGCGCGACGATCCCGATCTCGGCAACGCCTTCCGCGCCGATCTCGTCGCCGTTTACGACCGCGACCCCGCGACCTCGCGCTTCATCGATCCCTTGCTCTATTTCAAGGGCTTTCACGCCATCCAGACCCACCGCCTCGCGCATTGGCTTTATCTGAAGGGCCGCAAGGATTTTGCGTATTATCTGCAGAGCCGGGCGTCTGCGGTATTCCAGACCGACATCAATCCCGCGGCGCGCATCGGCCGCGGCATCTTCCTCGATCACGCCACCGGTTTCGTCTGCGGTGAGACGGCACTTATCGAGGACGACGTCTCGATCCTGCATGGCGTCACGCTCGGCGGCACCGGCAAGGAGAACGAGGACCGTCATCCGAAAATCCGCCACGGCGTCCTGATCGGGGCCGGCGCGAAGATCCTCGGCAACATCGAGATCGGTCATTGCGCGCGCATCGCGGCGGGCTCGGTCGTGGTCAAACCCGTGCCGCACAACGTCACGGTCGCAGGCGTGCCCGCCAAGGTCGTCGGCGAAGCCGGCTGCGCCGAGCCGTCGCGCACCATGGATCAGATGATCAACGCCATGGGACTCTGAGATCGGACTTTGAGCTTGTCGGAAGGGCGGATTTTCCGCCCCTTTCGGTCCCCAAATTCTTTTGGCAATTCATGCTGGCGGTTGGTCGCGTCTCGTCCTAAAACCCCGCCAACCCAGATTTCGATTGGAGACTTGCCGTGGACGTCAAGGAAGTTAGGAAGCTCGACGCGTATCTGAAACGCGTATTCGGCAATTCCAAGATCCGCGTCGTGCCGCGGCCGAAGAAGGACGATTCCGCCGAGGTCTATATCGGCGAGGAATTCATCGGTGTGCTCTTCGTCGATGACGAGGACGACGATCGCTCGTTCCAGTTCCAGATGGCGATCCTCGAGGACGATCTCGTCGATCAGGAATAGTTGTTGTTATGCCGTCGTTACGAGCGAAGCGGAGGCTTCGCTCGGCGCGGATTAGGCCGGCTCCCCAGGCATGAGGGCGGCCTGCGCGGCCGCAGCTTCAACCGGCACTGACGCCGATTAGCCTCATCCCGAGGAGATGCGCAAGCGCCGTCTAGAAGGCGAGGCGTGCGCGCAAGCCGCCGCTCATCAGTCATATGCGGGAGCCCTGCATCGATGACAGAGGCGCGCTCTCTCCACAGCATCATTGATGCGAAGCAAATCCAGAGTCTTCCGTGGTTCCACTGAGATCGTCTTTTATGACGGGATCATTGCACCCGAAGAACGCGCCGACGAAGTCCGCCCTAAACTGCGACGGTGCGGCTCCACTCAACCTCGTGATCGGGGCCGACGGCTGCATTCATCGGTGCGTAGCGGCGCCAACAACAGGATTCAGGTGCAGTTTTTTTGCTCGCACTGCACTCGTCTTAGTTGCAGACTTCGAAGTTAACAAGCTGGCCGCCGTTTTGGCTTCTTGATTCGAGGCGGCAGCCCGGACCCACCGGCCTGCAACTAGCCCGCCCACAGATCATCTGTCCACTAGCTTGCGGCTTCGCGGGGGCTCCTTCGACCTTCTTCCGCTCGTCGTCGCGCGGTTTGTTATTCTCGCGCGTCGCAACAGGTTTCTTGTCCTGAACCTTCTCGCACTCATTGTCGTCATTGATGCGATAGCCGGCGCCGCAGGCGATCTTGACGCAATTATCGCCATCGGCCCTGAAGCCGCGGTTGCAGACCAACGGGCAGACCCGCCCCGGCTTTGCCTTGATGGCGTCGAGCGCCTCGAAGCTCGCCAGCTTGGCGTCGAACTTCGTGCCGGCATGCTTGTTGAACAGGGCCAGCGAGCGCTGCGAGGTCGCATTCCACTCGCCGTCCGCATTGCTCGCGAGACAGCCGACGCGGCGCAGTTCTGACTGCACGAGTTTGGCGGTCTCCTGGGGCGAGAGAGAGGGCGGCGACTGGGTCGGGGCCACGGCCGCGACCTTCTGTTCACCGTCACGCTGGGCCTTCTCAGCCGCCTGTTTCGCCGGCTCGGCAGCCGCCTTGTCGTTTGCAATCTTTTCCGCGAGCGTCTTTTCGGCAGCCTGCTTGTCGGCCAGCGCCTTGGCGACGGCTGCTTCTGCATCCTTCCTGCGCTGCTCGGCGGCCGCCGCCTTGGTCTCTTCGACCTGCTTGGCCTTCTCGGCCGCAATGCGGGCATCTTCGGCAGCCTTCGCGGCGGCCGCAGCCTTGTCCTGCTCAGCCTTCTTGGCGCGCTCTGCCACGAGCCGCGCCTTCTCGTCTTCAGCCTGCTTGGCTTTCTCTGCTGCGATGGCGCGGGCATCTTCGGCCCCGATCTTCTTCAATTGCACCCGCGCAAGGTTCGCGTAAAAACCCTCAGGGTAGGCTTGGAGGAACGCTTCCCATGCGTCGCGATCACCTGCCTGCAGTGCCAGCTCGTAATCGCGGCGAACTGCATCTTGGGGATTCGCTTGCGGCCCGGTCGCGACCGGCTTGGCCGGAACAAGGGCCACGTCGTCACCGCCGAGCGAGCCGTAAACGAAAGGCTCCTGCTTGTTGCCGGTGGTCTTGAGCACATCATCGCGAATGAATCGAAAGGCCTTGCCCAGGTCGAGCCCCGGCGTGGGCAGGCGTTCAACCAGAGCTGTGGCAAACGGGCTGTTCTTCGTATCGCCATCGGACGCAGTTGAGCCCGCCTTGGCCGCGAAGGCGACCATCGTGTTCGGGCTGGTCGGCTCCACCTTGGCAAGGCCGCGTCCGATGGCCCGCGAGGCTATCGTACGCTTCATCGTCTTGGCGAAGGGATTGTCGCGGCAGGCATCCAGGATGACGAGGCGCAGTTGCTTGGCCGGTTCGACCGCAAACAGCACCCGGTCGAGCGAAAACGCCTCGTCGAGAACATCGGTATCGGTCTCCAGGGCGCCATCGGTCGGGATCAGATAGTTGGTGCCGTCAAGCTCGATGCCATGGCCGGCGTAGTAGACGACAGCAACGTCCGCCTCTCGGACCTTGTTGCCGAACTCCCGCAGCGCCTTGCGCATGTCGACTACGGTCAGGTCGAGCTTGACGTCGACCGTATCGAACCCAGCCTTCCTGAACATGCCGCCGACCAGCGCCGCATCGTTCGCGGGATTCGCGAGCCTCCCCACGTTCTTGTAGGCCGAGTTGCCGATGACGAGCGCGACGCGCTTCTCGGCCAGCGCCGCGCCGGTTCCAAGCCAAGTCGTAAGCCAGCTCGCAATAATCAACAAACCAAACAGCCGAAGCCGCATTCCAGCCCCCGAATGCAATCGCGTCAGATTATTTCGCAGGATAGCCAAAAAGCAATCTATGATCAGTGATGCCAGTCACACATCGCTACGGCGATCCGGACAATTCCGCTATCGGGTGGAATACCCAACGGCATATTCAAATCGATCTTCCCATGTTGCCCATTGTGCTCCTGTTTTGCCCGACGGGTCAACGCTCGTTCGAAAAAGACGAAATGCTCGATGGCGCCAATGCTTGGCTACTGTGCATGGGGTTGTTTTCGCAGTTTTTGGTTTACGAGCTCCAGCCCAAGCCGAAGTCGGGCCGAGAAGCCCCGCTCAGCCCTTCGGCCCGCGCAACTGCGCCGTCAGCTTCTCCATCGCTTCCGCCGCATCGCGCCACTTCGACAGCCAGCTGCGCGGAAAGCGGAAGGTGAGGTCGGCGCCGCCGACGCGGCGTTCGGCGAGGCACATGCCGGGCGTCGCTCCATCGCGCGTGCAGCGCGCGGTCAGCGCCGGACTTGCGGCAGAATAGAGATCCTCGCTGCCGTAAGGCGTATCGGCGCGGAACACCCGCATCGTCAGCCCGTCCTGGGGCGTTGCCGCGGCCTGGTCGAGATAGCGCGGATAGATCGTGGCTGCGCGCTGCTCGGGCGACATCGCATCGCGATGCGCGGCGATCGACAGGAAGATGCGGTCGATCGGCTGCATCGCCGCATCCACGCTATCGGCGGTGACGTGCTTCGGCGCGCCCGGCGGCTCCAGCGAGGGATACAGGAAGTCGAGATCGATCCGCTCCTGCGGCCCGGAGTGGCGCTGGATCTTCATGCGGATCGCAGTGGTCGGCAGGTTGAACAGCGTGCCGCCGACGCTCACTGGCAGCTTGTCCGGGGCACTCGCGCCGCTCGGACCCCAGGTCGGCCACAACAAATAGGCGACGAGCGCGACGGCGCACAACGCGGCAGTGCCGCCGAGCACGATCGGGATGACGTGGGCCCGGGTGCGCGCCCGGGGCGATTGAGGGGAGGTTGCCGAAAATACCGTCATGAGCCGCGCGAATGAGCCGGAAGTCGGCCGATGGCCGACGAATCAGCGGCGAATATGCCACGTGGTGGCGATTTCGCGGAGCGTTCGCCGGCTGCAGGGAAGGGAGAGAGGCCTGCGTGGAACGGCCGGCGGCGTTAACCTTCCCTTAAGGATAATGTAGCGTTAACCGGCACTCTTTGTCACAGGAAGGCACCTCGCGTTGCGTAAGGGCGGACCGTTCCGATGACACCTGAAGCTCTCAATACATTCTTCTCGATCGGCATCGGTTTCGCGCTCGCGGGCGCGCTCGTGAGCGGGTACCAGACGGTCGCACAGCGGCCCGCCGGCTTCGGTCTGTTGCAGGACGGCGTGGCGCCGAAGACCTTCGCGGCGGTTCCGTTCCTGGTGTTCGCGGCGCCTTTCATCATCATGCGCAACACCCTGCGCGGCAGGCAGCTGGAGAGCCGCCGCGTCGAATTCGTGATGATGGCCACCGTCATCGCCGGCTTCTGGAGCATGATGAGCGGCACCTTCTTCCTGATGACGCTCCGCGCGGCCGGCGTTCTGGTCTGATGCGCCCGCTGTAGGGCTGCCTGCACGGCGGGCCTTTGCTTCGAGGCTGCCGTTTCGCTATGGCTGGGGTTGACCCGACAGGAGACCCTCATGGCGATCTACGAGCTCGACGGGCAGGCGCCCGACCTTCCCGCCGACGGCGACTACTTCATCGCGGAGACCGCGACCGTGATCGGCCGCGTGCGCCTGAAGCCGGGCGCGAGCGTCTGGTTCGGCGCGGTGCTGCGCGGCGACAATGAGTGGATCGAGATCGGCGAGGGCGCCAACGTGCAGGACGGCTCGACCTGCCACACCGATCTCGGTTTTCCGCTTCAGATCGGCAGGAACTGTACGATCGGCCACAACGTCATCCTGCACGGTTGCACCATCGAGGACGGCGCGCTCGTCGGCATGGGCTCCATCGTGATGAACGGCGCCAGGATCGGCCGCAACAGCATCGTCGGCGCCGGCTCCGTTATCACCGAGGGCAAGGAATTCCCCGAACGGTCCCTGATCATCGGCTCGCCGGCGCGGGTGATCCGCACGCTCGACGACGCCCAGGTGCAGAAGATGGGCAGCGCCGCGAAGTTCTACGTGGCGAACGGCCCGCGCTTCACGAAGGGCCTCAAGCGGATCGGGTGAGCTCAGCTTCCTTCAGACTCGCGCGCTTCTATTGCGCTTGCGACCTTCTCGTGCCCCGCGGACCAAAGGGCATGCTCGTCGCTGCCGTCCTGGTACGGATTGGCTTCCGCCGGAATGTTTTGACGCGCCGCGCGTTCGCCTTCTGCAAAAGCATCGCGATCGTTCATCGTGACTGCGCCTTTCTGTTTCCGGAGCAGAAGATCAGCTTGAGCGGTGATCGTGCCCGCCTTCCCGGTTCAAGCTGATGCGACGGCATTTGTTCCGGAACCGGTCTTGGCTGCGGCGGTTGACCGGCGAAGGAGAATTTCGATGGCCAGATTGCCCACAATTCGTTCGACCAAAACCGTGATCGCGATCTTCGCCCTTGCCGCGATGCCGGCCGTATCGTTCGCGCAAGCCACCGGCGGCTCTGCGGGATCGGCCGGAAGTGTCGCCAATTCTCCGGCTCCCGCGCCCGGCACCAACAGTCTGGGTACGGCTCAATCATCGGGAGCGAATGGCGCCTCCGGAACCACCACCGGGACCGGCGCAGGTGGATCCACAGAGGCCGCCGTCAACGCCGAGAACCGGCTGCTCGACAAGAAGCTCAAGAGCATCTGCCGCGGCTGCTGATGCTCGCGCGGAAGTGAGACAGTGAGGCTGTCAGGAACGCCGCAAGCCAATTAGCTTGGTCCTGCTTTGAGGCGTGGAGCGTCTCCACGCGGAGGATCGAGTGATGTTACGGAAGATGATGTTGACGGCGCTGGCCGTGGTGGCGGTTGGGTTGTCGATGCCGCAGGCGGCACAAGCGGGCGGTCACGGCGGCTGGGGCCATGGCGGCGGTGGCTGGGGCCATGGTGGCGGCTGGGGTCATGGCGGCCATTGGCATGGCGGTGGCTTCTGGCCGGGCGTCGCCATCGGGGCGGGTATCGCCGGCGCCGGTTACTACGGCGGCTATTACGGCTACGGTTACCCCTCCTACGGCAGTTCCTATTACTATGGTACCGGATACGATGATGGCGGTTATGGTGGCTGTTACGTCGTCCGCAAGCGCGTGATGACGCCTGCGGGATGGCGATACCGTCGCGTCGACGTCTGCGAATGAGGCGGGAGGATCTGGGCCACTAAAAAACAAGGCCGTTGACGCAATATACCGTCAACGACCTTGCCAGCCCCGGACATTGAAATCGGCTCACGCCATCCGGTAACGGCGAGCATCGCTTGGAATCATACGGGCGAATGTGATCCAGTTCACAAGTCCAAAAATTTAGGCGGCGCCGACTGATCAGCCGCGGGAGCGCTTGCGTGCGCTGGCCTGGACGCGGTGCCGTGCAGGTTTCCTGCGGGTAACCGAGGGAGCCTCCGCCTCGGTCGCCCGGGCGCTGGCAAAGGATTGCCGCAGGCCGTCGATGGACTCGTTGAGTGTCGCGACCTGCTCGGACAGACGCTTGGTGTCGGCCTGCTGGAATGCGAGCAAGCGCTTCACACTCTGGAGCTGGTCCTGCACGACCTGGAGCTGGTCAATCGATTCCTGCTGGGTTGCTTCCAGCCCCTTGGTCTTCTCGACCAGTTGCTCGGAGGCCTGTGCGGTGCGAGCCTGTAGCTGCCGCGTCGCCACCACCCGGTCGGTCTCGGGAGCTGATCCGGTATAGGCGCGCCAGATCGCGATCGAGGTCACACCGGCGATCAGCAGGAGGAGGGCGGCGGCGGTCAGCGCGATCGGCTGGGCGCCGAGGCGAAGAAGCGGGTTGGACGGTGCGTCCTCTGCGAGATCGATCATCGCTGACAAAGCCCAAATTGAAACTTGGTGAGTGGCGAAGACCGGCAACCCTGAGGCCGCCGGGTGTCCCGAAAGCGTTACGTTTCGGCAAGGAATGGGACCAAAAAGAGGCCAAGAGCAAAAATACCAGCAATCAGGAGGCCTTGAGGCCTCCGAACGCGCGTCAGGGGCGGAGATCAGGGCTGAAACGGCGAAAACGGACCCGAATAAGTCTTCGATCGGGGCGCCGCGTAGGGCCCGAGCCGGGAGGTCTTCAGTCCCAGTCGCACCAGTGATTCCGCCAAGGTCACCGCGGCGGCGACGCCGTCGATGACGGGGAGGCCGTGCGTGGCGGCGAGTTCATTGGCGAGATCGGCCATGCCGGCGCAACCGAGCACGATGGCCTCCGCGCGGTCGTCGCGGATCGCGGCCGTGATTTCGGTACAGATTTTTGCGAGCGCATCGGTGTTGCGCTCCTCGAGCGCGAGCACCGGCACCTCGGCGGCGCGGACGCGGACGCAGCGATTGGCGAGGCCGTATTTCCGCAAATTATGTTCGATCGGCACGATGGAGACACCGAGCGTCGTCACCACGGCGAAGCGCGCGGCGATCAGGCTCGCCATGTGGAAGCCCGCCTCGCCAATGCCGATGACGGGTGCCTTTGCCGCGGCGCGTGCGGCGTCGAGGCCGGTGTCGTCGAAGCAGGCGATGACATGCGCATCCGCGCCGTCGCGGTCGGCCTCGCGGATGCAGCCGAGCATGCCCGGCACCGCGAACGCCTCGTCGTAAAATCCCTCGATCGAGACCGGGCCCATCGTGGGCTGGCGCGCGTCGATCAATGTGTCGGGCAGGGCGATGTTGCGCGCCGCGGCGGCGATCTTCGCCGTCATCGACGCCGTGGTGTTGGGGTTGACGACGTGGAGTCGCATCAGATCAGACAAGCCCTTTGCCGGCGTCCGAGCCTTTGGCCGCCTGCCGCCTGTTCAACATGTGGATGGTGCCGAGCGCAAGGCTGATCACCGTGAACGAGACGGCGGAGATCACGGTGCCGAGCGCATAGATGTCGGGGTTGGTCACGGTGGTGGTGAGGCCCTGGAGATCGAGCGGCAACGTGTTCACCGCACCGATCGCCTGGCTGGAGCGTGCGAGCTCGTCCCAGGAGAGGGTGAAGCCGAACAGGCCGATACCGATCACCGAAGGCAGGATGATCGGCAGCACGACATGACGGAAGGCCTGCCACGGCGTCGCGCCGAGATCGCGCGCGGCTTCCTCAAGGCGCGGGTCGAAGCGGTTGAAGATCGCGAACATGATGAGGAGGCCGAACGGCAGCGTCCAGGTCAGATGTGCACCGAGGCCCGAGGTGAGCAGGCCCATCGAGGTTTCGAAATTTTCGTTGATGGTGCCCTTGATCAGATCGTCGATGATGCGGAATTCAAGCGAGATGCCGAGCGAAGTGATGATCGAGGGCACGATGAGGCTCGCGATCGCGGAGTAGAACAGGATGCTTTGCGCCTTGAACTTGCGGCGAAACGCCATGCCGGCGGCGACCGACAGAACGACGGTGACGATCATCACGATAATGCCGAGCAGCAGCGAGCGGCGAAAGGCCGCGCCGAGATCGACGATGCCGGTGCCCTGGAACAGTTTTGCGATCCAGAAAGTCGACACACCGTTCATCGGGAAGGTGAGGCCGCCCTGCGGCCCCTGGAACGACAGCACATAGATCGCGATCATCGGGCCGTAGAGAAACAGCGTGTAGGCCGCGAAGAAGATCGCGAGCACGTAGAAAGAGCGCGGGCGTCCTTCCTTCATGCTCTAGAGCTCCTTCTTGATGTCGACGATGCGCGACATCATGGTGATGATCAGGAAGGTGATGACGAGCAGGATCACGGCGTTGGCCGCTGCTGCCGGGAATTGCAGCGCATTCACCCGCGTCTCGATGATCTTGCCGGCGGCCGCGATCTGCTGCCCGCCCATCACGCCGATGGTGATGAAGTCGCCCATCACGATGGTGATGACGAAGATCGAGCCGATCACGATGCCGGGCTTGGCGAGCGGGATGATGACGTTGACCAGCGTCTGGAAGCCGGTCGCGCCGGCGTCATAGGCGGCCTCGATCAGCGATTTGTCGATGCGCACCATCGAGTTGAAGATCGGCACCACCATGAAGAAGGTGAAGAGGTGAACCAGCGCCAGCACCACGGAGAATTCGGAGAACAGCAGCCATTCAACGGGATGGTTGATCAGCCCCGTCTTCACCAAGCCTGAGTTGACAAGGCCATTGCGCCCGAGCAGCGGAATCCAGGCGATCATGCGGATCACGTTGGAGGTCCAGAACGGGATCGTGCAGAGCAGCGACAGTCCCATCTGCCAGGTTTTCGACTTGACGTGGAAGGCGAGGAAGTAGGCGACCCAGAAGCCGATGAAGAGGGTGATGACCCACACGAGGAAGCACAGCTTCAGTGTCTTCAGATAAGTCTTGGCGATGGTGCAGAGATCGGGGAGCTGCGCGATGCAGCCCTCGAACGTGTCGGTGTAGCCGCGGCCCGAGAAGGCCGGCAGCAACTGGTATTCGTTGTAGTCCCAGAACGAGACGATGACGACGAAGACGAGCGGGATCAGGAAGAAGGCGAGGAACACCAGCATCATCGGCCCGGCCTGAAGCCAGGAGATGAAGGACGGCGACAGCCGCGCCGCTTTGCTGCGGCGCGCCGTCTCCGATCCCCGGACCAGGTCCGGGGATGCCTGTTGCAAAATGTCCTCCGACGTGTCCATCAGGTTACGCCGCGATGAACTCGTTCCACTTGCGGACCATGTAGTCGTTCTCGTCCATCACGGCGTTCCAGCACGCGACGCCGCCCATGCGGTCCTCGTAGGAGCCGCCGTCGCGCACGGCGCCGGCCTTTTCCAGCAGCGAGCCGTCGGGCGCCTTGATGTCCTTCTCGGCCGCCTTGCCTTCCATCCAGTAGGCCCACTCGTAAGGCTCCATATGCGCCTTCGCGGTGGAGAGCACGGCTGAGTAGTAGCCCTGGCGGTTGAGGTAGGCGCCGGCGTAGCCGGACAGGAACCAGTTGACGAACTCATAGGCCCATTCGAGCTTCGCACCCGAGACGCCCTTGGAGACGCAGAAGCCCGAAGCCCAGGAGCGATAGCCTTCCTTGAGCGGCTGGAAGGTGCAGGCAATGCCCATCGAGCGGACCTTCGTCACCGCCGGCGACCACATCGACTGGATGACGGTCTCGCCCGAGGCCATCAGGTTGACGCTCTCGTTGAAGTCTTTCCAGAAGGCGCGGAACTGACCGGCCTTCTTGGCCTCGGTCATCACCTTCATGGTGAGATCGATCTCTTCCTTGGTCATGTTGCCCTTGTCGGCATATTTGTACTTGCCGGTGGCTTCCACGACCATCGCGGCATCCATGATGCCGATCGAGGGGATGTTGAGGATCGAGGCCTTGCCCTTGAACTCAGGGTTGAGCAACTCGGCCCACGAACTGATCGGACGCTTGATGATGTCGGGACGGATGCCGAGCGTGTCGGCGTTGTAGACGGTCGGGATCAGGGTAACGAATTCGGTGGCGGACGTCGCGAATTTCTTGGAATCCTTGCCTTCGAGATAGAGCACCTTCCAGGGCGCGGTGCCCTGGTTGCCGATCTTCTTGCCACCGGGCGTCTGGCCCTTGGTGAAGACGGGCGTGATGTTGTCGAATTCCTTGATCTTCCTGGCATCGAGCGCAAGAATGTTGCCCGACGGCACCAGCTTCTTCAGCGAGAAGTATTCGGTGTCGAGCACGTCGAAGGAGTTCGGCTGGGTCATCACGCGCTTGGTGACGTCGTCAGTGGTCGCGGTGATGTATTCGATCTTGATGCCGGTGTCCTTCAGGCACTGCTTGGAGATGTCGTCGCCCTCGTTCACCGCGGTGCCGAGATAGCGCAGCACTTTCGGCTCGGCCGACATCACATAGGGAAAACCGGTGATGGCGCCGGAGCCGGCGGCAAGGCCGGCGAGACCCGCGGTGCTCTTCAGTAGCGTGCGGCGGCTAAGGCCCTTCTTCCTGGTCGTTTCGGTCATATCACTCACTCCTCTGTTGCGCATTCCGGTGATTGATCGGCGCTATTGCAGACGTTGCGCCTTGGCGGGATCCCAGGTAGCCAGCACGCGATCGCCCGGCCGGAACTGGTGGACGTCGAAGGCAGCCTCGGGAAGGTGGGAGAACAGGGCGGTCCCGTCTTCGAGCGTGAGCGAGACGGCGATGTAGGAGCCCTGGTACTCGGTCTGGGTCAGCAGCGCCGGCGCGCCGACCGCGCCGTCGGCGATCGGCACGATGCCGAGCTGATCGGCGCGCACGGCGATGAGTTTGCCTGCGTCGCTGAGGACGTTGTGACCGCCGATGAAGCGCGCCACGAATTCGGTGCGGGGATGATGGAAGATGTCGCGGGCACTTCCCTGCTGTTCGATCCTTCCCTGGTTCATCACCACGATGTGGTCGGCGAGCGCCATCGCCTCTTCCTGGCCGTGCGTGACCTGAACGAAGCTGATGCCGAGTTCGCGCTGCAGCCGCTTCAGTTCGCCCCGCATCTTCACCCGGAGGAACGGATCGAGTGCCGAGAGCGGCTCGTCGAGCAACAGGATCTGCGGCTCGGTGATCAGCGCGCGGGCGAGCGCGACGCGCTGCTGCTGGCCGCCGGAGAGCTGTGCGGGGAGGCGGGCCGCGTAGGGCGTCATCGCCACCAGCTCGAGTAATTCGCCGGCGCGCTTGTGCCGCGTCGCCCGGTCGATGCCGCGCATTTTCAGGGCAAACGCCACGTTGTCGAGCACGCTGAGGTGCGGAAACAGCGCGTAAGACTGGAACATCATCGCCGTGCCGCGCTTGGCGGGTTCGAAATCGGTGACGTTCTGCGGGCCCAGGATGATGTCGCCTTCGCTGACCGCCTCGTGGCCGGCGATCATGCGCAAGGTCGAGGTTTTGCCGCAGCCGGAGGGGCCGAGCAGGCAACAATAGGTGCCGGCCGGGATCTTCAAATTGACGGTGTCGACCGCCAGCGTCGTGTCGTAGCGCTTGCTGACGGCGACCAGTTCGAGGGCGGCGGGAGTGGCCATGGCGTGTCCGGGGCGAGGGCGATGCTGCGCCTCTCTCCGCAAGGTCCATGCCAATCGCGCTTGAATCGTTCTCGGCCGGCCGAATTCCAAAACAGTGCAGCGGAGTCAGATCGTTAGATCGAATCCCACGGGTCTGGGCGGCTCGTGGCCTTCGCAGTTGCGTGCACACAAAACAGGCGCGGATTGTATAAAGTTTCGCCTGTGATTGGATACAGCTGGTCGATTAGGATTCGACGCCATCTTCGACGATCGAGTCCTTACCCCCATGGCCGCCAAGTCCCGATCGAAATCCGACGCGCCAGATGCGAGCGATCGCGTCAGCCGCATCCGGGAAGGCGTGACCGCGGCGATCCTCGAGCATCGCCTGCTGCCCGGCACGAAACTCGGTGAGGACGAGATCGGCGAGATCTACGGAGCAAGCCGAACGCTGGTTCGCACCGCGCTGCAACAGCTCGCCCATGAGGGCATCGTCAATATCGAGAAGAACCGCGGCGCCTTCGTCGCGCGGCCGACGCCTGCGGACGCCCGCGAAGTGTTCGAGGCGCGCCGCCTGATCGAGCCGACGATCGTCGATCACGCCGTTGACGCGGTGTCGCCGGCCTGGATCGGGCGTCTCCAGCGGCATCTAGCCGAGGAACGCGAGGCGGAGCTGCGTGGCGACGCGCGTGCTTCGGTCCGCCTCTCCGGCGACTTCCATCGACTCGTCGCGGAGATGAGTGGCCACAGCATCTATCTCGGTTTTCTCAAGGAGCTGATTGCCCGCTCCTCGCTCATCATCCTGCTCTACCGCCGGCACGACACGCCGGCCTGCGGCACCGATCATCACGCCGGGATCGTCGCCGCGATCCGCAAATGCGACAGGGAGGCCGCGCGCGCGCAGATGTTGTCGCATCTGAACGAGATCGAGGCCGAGCTGTTCCTGAAGGATCCCGCCGCCGACGAGTTACGGCTCGCTGACGTGCTCGGGGTCTGAGCTCAACGAGGCGCGTCCGCACCCGGGTGGGCGCGGCGGCGGCTATTGCGGCTCCAAACCGAGAGTCTTGATCGACTCGAGCCAGACCGGCCCTTCCTTTTCGTAGAGCGCAATCGAGGATGCGCGATCCATGGCCGGCTGGTCGACGCCGAAGGCATCGAGCAGCTTCTGCACGCGCTCCGTCTTGCCGCCTTCGACCATCAGCTTGGCGAGCATGTCGATCCGGTCTGCCGGCATCGCAGCGGGCGCCACCAGCGCGGTAAAGCTGATCAGCTGGAAGACATTGCCGGTGACCCCTTGCTCGGTAAACGTCCTGGTCTCGGGCAGCTTCTTCATGCGCACCGGCGTCGGCACGGCAATCGGGCGGCCGATGCCGGTATCGAGCACCGGAAGCGCGGCCTGATAGCTGCCGACCGCCGCCTGAATCACCCCGGCGGCCAGATCCTGCCACATCGGCGCTTCGCCGCGGTAATGCACGATGGAAATGTCGAGACCGAATTGGCGGTTGAGCTCGGCGATCGCAATATGCGCGAACGAGCCGATGCCGTACGAGCCGGCCGTGACCTTGTTGCCACGTGCGTACGCGACGAACTCTTCGATCGTCTTTGCATTGGTGGCGGAATGGACCACCAACGGCAGATGCCCCGAAGGCGTCACCGCGACGATCGTGAAATCCTTGTCAGGATCATAGGCCAGCGATTTCAGCAGCAGCCGGTTACCGAGCAGGGTGGACGAGATCGTATACATCAGCGTGTAACCGTCGGCCGGGGAATCCTTCACCGACTGTGCCGCCAGCGCGCCGCTGGCTCCGGTTTTGTTTTCGACGATGACCGGCTGGCCAAGCTTCTGCGAGATATATTCGCCATAGGCGCGGGCGAAGGCATCGGTGATGCCGCCTGCCGGCGTCGAGACGACGATCCTGATTGCCCGGGTCGGCCAGGCTTCGGCCCAAGCCGTTTCAGAAGCGGCCAACGTCAGGCATGCAATCGCGGCAGCCCAAATTCTCGCGGATGTCCGCACTTCGGCCTCCCCTTGTCCCTGTGTCATTGGGCAGCCGGCAGCCGCCGCAACGAGGTGTCACACGGGCGAGGAGGAGGGTCAAGAAATCAAAATATCGTTTCACTGTGTGAAATGATCATCGCCGACCTGCAGGAGAACCCGGCGCAGCAAGCTTGGCGCCGAGCGCCTCGGCAAGTGCGGAAGCGACCTTCTTCATCGGAGGTACGAAGCGGCGGATGCCTTCCTCCGGACTGACCGCTTCGCGGAGCATCATGACGTTCATGCTGCCGAACAGCCGGTTCTGAAGCGCGACGGGAACGCCAAGCGCCCAGACTGCGCCGCCGAAGATACTGCGGCTGTAGCTGTCGTCCATCACCGCGAACCCGGCTTTGCGGATCGTGCGCAGCGCCTTGGTGAGCTTGTCGGGATTGCGGGCCAGATCGTTCCAGGGCTCCGGACCGAGGGCAAGCCGCGCGGCAATGCGCTCCTGCTCGGCGGGCTCGCAGAAGGCGAGATAGGCGCGTCCCATCGAGGTGCCGAGGACGGGAAAGCGAAAACCCGGCGGACGGCTGAACAGCAGCGATCCGTCCACGCGCGTCGTGTGGGCGATGACCATGGATTCCTGATCGAGCACGGCAATGTCTGACGGCCAATGGATCTGCTTGCGGAATTTGTTGAGGATGGGTTCGGCGATGCCGCCAATCCAGGTCGGCTCGTCGTAGCCTGCGCTGAGCAGCAGCGCGCGTCCCGTCGGCGCGTAGCTGGCCGGCTCGGTCCGGCGCACCACATAACCTTCATGCTCCAGCGTCTCCAGCATACGGACGATCGTTGACTTGTTCAGCCCCGTCGCCTTGTGCAGCGAGCCGACGGTCGACTGCCGCTCCTGATTGATCACCCGAAGGACTTCGAGACCCCTGGACAACGCGATGACGGGACGGAACGACGTCATGGCAGCTCCTTGTTATGGCGTGTGCCGCTAGCCGATGAAGCAACCGCCGGAGGAACAGGGCGGCGCGCTCGACGCCATCGTCACCGATTGCGGGAAGGTTGGCATGAGTCAAGCTCGCTGACGCGTTCATCTCGGTTTCGAGAAGGGCGGGATTCGCAGTCCATTCGATCGCTTGGTGTGCCCAGCGGCAATTTAGTTCCTGTGGTCGAGCTGGATTGTGCACTCCCAGCCTCGTGTGGACGGTCGGGCGCTGCGACGTCGCGTGACTATTCTTCGCGAGCCGCACCGGCTATAGGATGGCGCTCTGTCATCGAACTGTCATGTTACCGTAAATGCTGAAGTCAGACGCAACGCCGGTTCGCAAGGCTCCGAGCGCGCGGGATGGGAATCCTGCTGCGAGGGACAACAAGAGAACGCAAGTCGTCGCAGGCTTCTTCAGGCAACGTGAACCAACCGAACTCGTCGCGGAACCTGTGATCGATCAGACGCCGTCGCAAGACGCGGAACCGGCAACGGAACTACTCCGGTCGAGCGCTGCCGCGCATGGTGCCGGTGAGATCGAGCTCAAGCTTCTCGTCGATGCCGATCGCATGGCGCATTTCAACGCCGCGCCTGTGATCGCGATCAACGCGCGCAACAAGGGCACGCGCAAGCGGCTCAAGTCGGTGTATTATGACACGCCGGAGCGGACACTTCGGCGCAACGGATTGAGCCTGCGCGTTCGTCAGAGCGGTGCGCGCTTCGTGCAAACCGTGAAGACCGATGCGGTGGACGATCCGCTCCGCCGCGGTGAGTGGGAGGCGAGCGTGCCTTCGCTTGCGCCCGATCTCGCTTTGGCAATGCCCTTCATCCCCGAGAAGCTTCGCGGCCACCTGGAAGCGCAGCCGCTCGAAACGGTCTTCACCGGCGATGTCCATCGCCACGCGCGGCTGATCGACCTGCCGTCAGGAACGGTCGAGATCGCCTTCGACCAGGGCGTGCTGACGGCCGCCGATCGGTCGCAACGGGTGAGCGAGATCGAACTTGAACTCAAGAGCGGCAGCGCGAGCGCGGTCTACGAGATTGCGTTGCGGCTAGCGGAGCACGGCGACGTAAAGCCGTCCATCCGCACCAAATCGGCTCGTGGCTTCGACCTTGCCGCCGACAAGCCGCCCTCGGCGCGACGCCCGCGAAAACTTCGCCTCGATGCCTCGGTGACGCTCGACGAGGCCTTCGCCACGATTCTGCGTTCCTGCTTCCTCCATTTGCTTCAGTCGCTGCCGGCTGCCGAGGATGGCCGCAATCCGGAAGGAATCCATCAGCTGCGCGTCTCGCTGCGCCGGCTGCGGTCGGTGCTGGATCTGATGCGTTCGGCGGGCGTGTCGAGCAATGTCGATACGCTGCGAACCGAAGCCAAATGGCTGGCGCAGGATTTGTCCGCCGCGCGCGACTGGGACGTGTTCCAGATCGAGACCTTGCCGACGATCGCTACAGCCTGTCCGTCGGTCGCGGGCTTCGATGCGCTGGGCCTGGCTGCGGCCGGGCGCCAGTCCGACGCCTATCGCAAGGCGCATGGCGCCCTCGAAGATCGCCGCTGCGCCATGTTCCTGCTCGGCCTCGGCAACTGGATCGAGGCGCGCGGCTGGCGCAACGATGTCGCCACCGAGGATCTCGGCCAACTCGCCGAACCCGCGGCCGACTTCGCGGCACGCATCCTGTCGGCGCAATACGCCAAGGTGCTCAAGCGCGGCCGCCGCTTCAAGTCGCTTTCCGCCGAAGGTCTGCACCGTGTACGGCTCGCGACCAAGCGGCTGCGCTATCTCAGCGAGTTTCTGCTGCCGCTGTTCGCAGACCGCAAATCCACGCGAAAATTTTCGCGCAGGCTCGCCGGCTTGCAGGAGCAGCTTGGCGCGTTCAACGACATGGCGGTCACGGCATCATTGCTCGACCGGCTTGATGCCGAGCCTGACTGCGCCATCGCCGCGGCGGCGATTGCCGGCTGGCAGGCGCGCGCGTCGGTCGGGGTGCAACCCGCCCTGCAAAGCACATGGCGCGATTTCACCGCCGCGCGCGTGCCCTGGTCGCGGCAGACGCCGCAGAACTAGGCGAAGTACCTCCCCAAAAAAGTTGCGGCCAGCCATTGGGGGATGGCTGGCCGCGCGCGAACCGGTCTGGGACGGGGAGGGGTGGGGATGTGACCGGGTCGCGTATCTCTTTCGTTTGTCTCTACTGATCCCTTGCGCTGGCGGTGGAGACCGCCGGCTTGGTGTCGCCGAGCGAGACCCAGACATTGGGATCGCTCTGCGACTGGCGCTTGACGAAGCGGTAGCCGGTCTCCGTCCAGGCAACGACGTTCTCGTTCTGATTGTCCAGAACGAACTCGCCTTTGTCGGTCTTCACCGTCAGCACCGCGTGTCCTTCGCCCTTCTTGTCGCGCACGACGGTGATGAGCAGGGCCTCGCGCGGCCATCCGGCATCGATCAGCATCTTGCGCTTCAACAGCACGTAGTCTTCACAGTCGCCATAACCGTCCGACGGCAGCGACCACTTTTCGATCACGCCCCAGTGCTCCTGGTCGGTCAAAGGCTTGACGGTCTCGTTGACCCAGCGATTGACCTTGACGAGGTCGCGCCATGCAGCCTGCGACATCACGATGTCACGCGCTTGCGTCGGTGCGCCCTGGCATTGAGCGGCATTGTCCGCACAGAACTCGACCCAGCCGATCGGCGCACGCGTGGTGTCGCCGAGGCTTGCGTAGAGCAGACGGCCTTCGCCGGCCTGCGCTGCCGCGCTCATTCCGAAGAGCATGGCGGCGAGCGCCAATCCCTTCCCCTGTCCCCTGAAATCAAACATTGCGGCCCCCGTTTCTTGTTGGGACCACATTGCGCAGGCAGCTTTTGAGTTGCCGCTAAGTCAGCCAAGTCAAGTCGAGACGAATGCAAGTAAAACACGCGGCGAATTCGATCTATACTTGAGTCAAACTTGAATAAAATTCGATATGACTGCAATTGATTCAAATTTTATCGATTAACGCGGAAATGCTGGCGGAACCGTTGTTTGCATGCACCCGCAGCCTCCGCGTTAACCCACGCGAGGCCCGTCACGACCCATGAAAAAGGCGGCGTCCGCATCGCGGAGGCCGCCTTCAGTACTGGAAATGCAGTGGTTTTGGTGCCTTCGCGCTTTACCGCGCGGTAACGCTCTCTTCGAGAGTTTCAATTGGCTGCGAATGCATGAACTCGAGCGCGAAGCCGTCTTCGAGGTTTCGGACCACGCGGCCCTGCACCCGGCCGAGCAGAACCGTCGATTTCAGCGGAGGGCGGTTCTCGGCGGCGATGGCGGCGCCCGACAGCGAGAGGTCGATGATGCGGCAGGTCATCTTGGTGCCGTCCTCGAGCGTCAGCACCGCAATCGGATTGCGCGGCACGATACGATCGTGGCGGCGGTCTTCCGGCAAATTGAGGATGTCGCGGTTGGCGAGCCAGGTCAGCTGTGCCGCAAGCTTGTCGCGCTTTCGCGGCGTCGCACCGACCGTCATGGCGAAGCCATTGTCGATGATGCGGGTGATCTTGCCCTCGACGCGGCCGATATGGTCGAGATAGGCGACCACGCGGTCACCGACATTGCCAATGCCGGGGGCCAGCAGCGCCAGCCCGCCCGGCGACATGTTGATCACCTGGCAGGGGAATTCCCGGCGGTCCGGCAGCATATAACGGCCGAGCAGGTGCACCTTGACCCGCTGGAAACGCCGACGTTCCTCGGCGGCCGGAAGAAATTTTTTGTGCGCCAACGCCATTTTCACAACCCGACCCCCCGCCTGGCGGAGTCCGGGACGACCCTAAGGTGCACAGGGTTAATGCCGCGTTAGGATCGGGCGCGGCGATGACGAACAGCCACAATGCGTTCGAAAAGCCACATCAGGGGCGGGCAGGCCAGCACCGTCAGCGCGCCGAGGTCCAGCGCGACCGCGGCAGTGCCGGCCGATTTGGCGAGCCGGCCCGCCACCGCCGGCCCCAGCATCATCGCGGCATAGAAGAGAGTGTAGAACACGCCCATCCCGATCGCCCTGGTTTCCGGCGCGAGTACGCGGGCGGCCAGGCTCATGATCGGGCCGGCGGGAAGGCCGCCGATCAAGCCGCCCAGGACGAGGATCGCGATCACAGCGTCGGACCGGGTCAGCCAAGCGAGCAGACCGGCCACCACGAGGCTCGCCGCGATCGCCACGACAAAGGGGCGCTTGGTGCGATCGGCGAGATATCCGCCTGAAGGCACCGAGATCACCGACAGCCACATCACGAGACTGATCGCCGAGCCCGCCGCCGCAATGCTCCAGCCGCGCTCGACGAGCAATGAGGGGCCGAACGAGAAAATCATGGCGAAGCCGATATTATAAAGGCCCCAGATCGCACCCGCGACGATCACCGCCAGAAGCGCGAGTGGATCGAGCCGCCCGGAGCCGGCCGCGCTGGCGGTTGCTCCCGGCGGCGCTTGGTAGAAAATGATCAGCACAATGCCGGTCGCGGTCAGCGCGCCGGTCACGAGAAACACGGCGCCGGCGCCATACGCCGTGCCGATCGCCGGCAGCACCAGCAGCGAGATCGCAACCCCGGCCGGCCAGGAGTTGACGAAGATCGCCATCGCGGTGGCGATCTCCTTCCCCGCAAACCAGTCGGTGCCCATCTTCGTGAGTTGCACGGTCAGCAGCACGCCGCCGGCGCCGGAGGCGAGCCGGCCCGCCATCTGCCAGCCCCAGACGTCGGTGGTGGCCATGACGAGACTGCCCGCCGTCATCAGCAGCAGCGCCACGATCGTGGTGGGCTTGTCGCCGAGCGTCCGGCCGATCGCGCCGCCCGGCAGCGCCAGCACGATGCCCGGTGTGAAATAGAGTCCGATCAGGATGCCGATATCGGCGAGTCCGACGCCGAAGCTCTGCTGCAGCAGCGGCGCGACCGCGGCCACGCTCTGGAACTGGAACGCGATGGTGAGGCGAACGACGAACAGGATCGCAAGTATGCCCCAGCGATTGCGCAACGTTTCATCTCCCCAAACCCTGTATCGAGCGTGCGGTGGGGAGAGGCCGGAGTCAACCGCAAGCTCTGAGCTTATGTCTTCCTCGTCGCGCGCCCATAGAGAAGACATAGCAGCGCCAGCAGCACTGCGGCCGAGAGCCCGAGCGACCAGTGAATGCCGATCGCCGCACCGAACAAGCCGACCGTGATGCCGCTGAAGGCTCGCATCCCGAGCCCGGCCATGTTGTAGAGGCCGACGACGCGGCCGCGAATGTCGGACGGCGCGTTCAACTGCACCAGCGCCTGCGCCATGGTGTTGAACGACAGCTCGAAGAAGCCTGCAAAAAACAACAGCACGATCGCGACCGGATAGATCCGCACCGAGGCGAAGCCGAGCAGCGCTACGCTCCACAGCATGGCGAGCATGATCGCGGTGCGCGGCGTGCCCTTGAGCCGTCCCCAGGATTCCAGCGCGATGCCGGCGAGCAGTGCGCCGGCAGCATCGGCCGCGAGCAGCACGCTGTAGGAGATTCCGGGATCGCCGTGGCCGAGATCGCCGGCAAAGCCCGGCATCTGCGCGTGATAGGCGTTGCCGATCATGAAGGAGGTGAGGCCGGCGAGCCATGTCATCGCCGTCAGCACCGGCTGCGTGCCGATGGCGCGGATGGTCAGCATGATGTCAGCAAGGCCGCGCACGGCGAAGCGCCGCACCGCGACACTCTTGTCCCGCACCGGCGCCCAGAACAGCCACAGCAGCATCGGCAGATAGAACAGCGTGTTGAAGATGATGCCATGCGAGGTGCCGAGCGTGAGCATGATAACGCCGCCGACGGCAGGTCCGACCAGAATGCCGAGATAGCGTGCCATCGCGTTCAGCCGCACCGCGCTCGGAAGATCGGCGGGACCGACGAGGTCGTAGAGCAGGAGCTGGTTCGGCGTCTGCCACAACACGCCGGCGCAGCCATGGATCACCAGCAGCAGCATGGCGTGCCACATCTGGATGGTGTCGGTGATGAAGAAGAAGCCCCAACCGGCCGAGGCAACGATGAACAGCAGCATGCCGCACTGGATGATGCGGCGCGGATCGACCCGGTCGGCCAGCCCGCCAACCGCGACCGAGAACAGCAGGAACGGCAGCCAGTGCGACAGCACCGCAAAGCCCGCCAGCGCCGGTGAATGGAATTTCTGGAACACCACCCAATAGCTGATCACGTGCTCGATATTGTCGGCCATCATCGCCAGCACGTAAGCGATGAACTGGAGCCGATACGGCACCGACTTCATCGCCGCGAACGAGCCGGAGGCGACGACGGGATTTTGAGGGAGGGGGTTCAAGCGGGCACCTGGGTGGGACTTTCGCGCCGTGCCTACACGTTCGCCGTCGAGTGCTCAAGGCGTGCTTGGATATCTGTCATGCACTGCCGCCACAAGCTCAACCGTCATCCTGAGGTGCGAGCGCAGCGAGCCTCGAAGGATGAGCCGCAAGCTCCTGTGGCCCATCCTTCGAGGCGCGCAAGAGCGCGCACCTCCAGCGACAACCGCTTTGCGGTTGCGCGGGGATGACGATGGTGAGTGTGGCAGGCACTGTAGCCCGGATGAGCGAAGCGATATCCGGGAACGCTGGCCCCGCATGTCGCTTCGCTCATGCGGGCTACAAGACCGCGGCTTGGCACGACCGCGCATCTCACATACGCTTCGCCTCAGCCCGCACCAATCAATCATAACAGACGGGCGTCGAGGAAACAGCCATGGACCAGATCCGCGTCTGCACCCACGCAGGGCCCGGGAGCGAACCCGTCATCCGCACCGTGCCGTGGCCGAAGGTCGGCCGCAAGGCTGCGCTGATCAAGGTCGGCGCCTGCGGCGTCTGCGGAACCGACCTGCACATTCTGAAGGGGCATTGGCCGAAGCCGCTGCCGTGGCCGTTCACGCTCGGCCACGAGCTCGGCGGCATCATTGTCGAATGCGGCGACGAATTCACCGAGGACTTCATGAGTAAGCCGCTCAAGGTCGGATCAAAAGTGATGATCCCGCCGCTGATGCCCTGCGGCCGCTGCTATTACTGCATCCATTATCCCCTGACCGCCAACAAGTGCCTGACGCCGGTCTATTACGGCCGCTATCTCGGCTTCGATAAGGCGCCGCATATGTGGGGCGGCTGGGCCGAATATGTCTATGTCGATCTCGACATGCTGCCGGGCACCAAGATCTACAAATTGCCTGACGACATGTCGCTGCGGCTGGGTGCGCTGTCGGAGCCGCTGACCTCCTGCATCCGCGCCTTCAACCGCGCGAGCCGCGCCGGCGGTTTCACCTGGGGCGACACGGTGGTGATCCAGGGCTCGGGCCCAATCGGCATTCTCGCGGTCGCCGCCGCGCAGGAGATGGGAGCAGGGCGCGTGATCTGCGTCGGTGCGCCGGAGGAGCCGCGGCTCAAGCTCGCGCGCGAGTTCGGCGCCGAGGCGACGGTGAACATCGACGAACTGAAGTCACCACAAGACCGCATCGCGCGCGTACGCGACATCGTCGGCGGCTTCGGCGCCGATCTGGTGATGGATTGCTCGGGCCACCCTTCAGCCGGCCCCGAAGGCATCGAGATGTTGCGAGACGGCGGCACCCATGTCGAGATGGGCCAGTTCACCGACGCCGGCTCGATCGAGACCTCCTGGCACCGCATCTGCACCAAGGACCTCAATGTGCTGGGCTCCTGGGGTTTTACCGGCAACGATCTGCCGCTCGGCGTCGACATGCTCTACCGCACGGCGGACAAATATCCCTGGCTGAAAATGCAGACGATCTATCCGTTCACGGAAGACGGCGTCGCGCAGGCGGTCAGGGACGCGATGGCGATGAAGACGGTGAAGTCGACGATCGTGCCGTGGCCGGAATTGGTGGCGTGAGAAATTCGTAGCCCGGATGGAGCGCAGCGCAATCCGGGATTCTTGACCGTGGCTCCCCGGATTCCGCTACGCTCCATCCGGGCTACGGGCGGGCGTTTGGTATGAAGGACGAGATGACAAACGAACAAACGACCGAACCAGGCGAGCGCTCCCGTTCGCCCTTCAACGCCATTCGTGCCATCGACTACACCGTCATTTTCGTGCGCGACATGGCGGCGATGCGCCGCTTCTACGAGGAAGTTCTCGTGTTTCCGCTGCTGCGGGAGTTGTCGTCGAACTGGATCGAGTACGGCTTGGGCCCCAACACGTTGGCTCTCGCTACACCGGGCCGGACCGCGACTGACGCGCCGGTGCCTCACGGGAGCGCCTCGCTGCAACTGGCCTTCAAGGTCTCCCCGGCCGAAGTCGATGCGTGCGCCGATGAACTGGTGCGGCAGGGCGTTGCGCTGCTGTCGCCGCCAACGAACCAGTCGTTCGGGCATCGGACGCTGTTCTTCCGCGACCCCGACGGCAATCTCTTGGAGGTCTATGCGGAGATATGAACCACGCAGCGGAGGGCCTGTGAACGAAAAGTTCCATTGAACATCCGCGAGTTATTCACGCCGGGGTGAAACTTAGGCCCGGGTTTCGGCTTTCAGTTCACGGGAGAGTTCATCGTGAAGCGGATCCTGAAACCCGTCACTTACATCCTTGCCGCCATCTACTTCCTGGTGGATGCGGTCTTCATGGCCGTGGCGAGGCCGATCTCGCGCTGGATCGGGCGGCATATCGAATTGAAGCGATTGCGCGGCTGGATCAGATCGCTGTCGCCTTATTGCTCGCTCGCCCTGTTTTCCGTACCCGTCATCATCCTGGAGCCGGTCAAGCCCGTGGCAGCCTATCTCGCGGCGACCGGTCAGATCGTGAGCGGGGCCGTGACGTTCATCATCGGCGAGCTGCTCAAGCTCGTGCTGGTCGAGCGCCTGTTCCATCTCACGCGTGACAAGCTGATGCGAATTCCGGCTTTTGCCTGGGGGTACGGCAAGTACTCCGAGGTGAAGGCGTGGCTGCAGGCAACCGACGCCTGGCGCGCCATCCGCGCACTGAGCCGTGCGGCCAGGGACACTCTTGTGCGGGCAAGAGCTAGACTGGTCGGCGGCTTCAGCAGCCTGGTGACCTCCAGGGATTGAGGCTGCAGGCATAGAGCTGCGCTGGGCGAGTTGCCCTCTATGCGAGCTTGCGGGCCGCAGCGGGCGCTCCGGCCCAAGATATCCCTCTATATGCAGCGAAACGGCTCGAAAACGCTGGATGTAGTGGGTCGAGCTGGCCAGTAAGCTTATTCTCGGCATCACCAAAGCCATGCGTCATAGGCATGGTGATTTGCCCGCACTTGGCGTAAAGAGCGTCCAAATCAAATCACCACGCGGGCGGCTGGACCATTTGCCGCCTACGCAGCTTCAGGTCGCGCGGCTCGACGTTCCGCGCCTGGACCAACCAAGGTTTATCCCGTGTCTTTTCCGACCATGAGTGCGCCGCTCGCCCGAGCTTTGGCCGAGCGCAACTACGACCGTCCGACCCCTGTTCAGCTCGCCGTGCTCACGGACGAGGCTGCTGACCGCGACCTGTTGGTTTCGGCCCAGACCGGCTCCGGCAAGACCCTGGCCTATGGGCTGGCGATGGCCAAGGATCTGTTGGGCGACGCTGAGCGGTTCGAGCGGGCGGGTGCACCGCTTGCCCTGATCGTTGCGCCGACCCGCGAGCTTGCCTTGCAAGTCCACCGCGAGCTGGCGTGGTTGTACGAGCATGCGAGCGGGCGCGTCGTCTCCTGCGTCGGCGGCATGGATCCCAGGCGCGAGCAGCGCGAGCTTGCGGCCGGCGCTCATATCGTCGTGGGCACGCCCGGCCGGTTGTGCGATCATTTGCGCCGCGGCCGTCTCGATATCTCGGAATTGAAGGTGGTCGTGCTCGACGAGGCCGACGAGATGCTCAATCTCGGTTTTCGCGAGGACATGGAGTTCATCCTCAAGACCACGCCGGATACGCGCCGCACCCTGATGTTCTCGGCGACGTTCCCGCGCGGCATCGTCGCGCTGGCCAAGCAGTATCAGCAGCGGGCGTTCCGGATCGAGGTCGCCGGCGACGAAGGCGGTCATGCCGATATCGAGTACCGCGCGATCCGGATCGCGCCCGGCGATGCCGAGCACGCCGTCGTCAACGTGCTGCGCTTCTACGAGGCGCCGAGCGCGCTGGTATTCTGCAGCACGCGCGATGGCGTCCGCCATTTGCAGGCGGCGCTGCTGGAGCGCGGCTTCTCCGTGGTCGCTCTGTCAGGCGAATTGACGCAGAACGAGCGAACCACGGCGCTGCAGTCGCTGCGGGACGGACGCTCGCGCGTCTGCGTGGCGACCGACGTCGCCGCCCGCGGCATCGATCTGCCGAGCCTCGACCTCGTCATTCATGCCGACCTGCCCAACGACGCCGAGGTCATGCAGCATCGTTCCGGCCGCACCGGCCGCGCGGGCCGCAAGGGGACGAGCGTCATGCTGGTGCCGCCCGTGCGGCGGCGGCGTGCGGAAATGCTGCTGAACGTCTCGGGCATCGACGCGGTCTGGGGGACGGCGCCGCAGCCGGATGAGATCCGCAAACTCGATCACGAGCGCATGAAGGACGTGCTGTTCACGGAGGAGACCACCGCCGACGATCTGGCCCTGGCGCAGGCGCTCTTGGCCGAGCGATCGGCTGAGGAGATCGCCGCGTCACTCGCACGGCTCTATCGCGCGCGGCTGCCGTCGCCCGAGGACATCATGGATCCCGGCGAGCGAGCTGGCCGGCCGCGCGAGGATCGCGGTCGCAACGATACGCGCGCTCCGCGCGACGATGTTCGCGCATCGCGTGGCGATGATCGGCCCGAAAGGGCTCGACCCAAAGCGGGAAAATCGTCGTCGAAACATGGCATGGCGGATGGCAGCGTCTGGTTCCGGGCCAACATCGGACGAAAAAAGAACGCGGAAGCACGCTGGCTGTTGCCGATGATCTGCCGTCGTGGCGGCATCGACAAGAACGATATCGGCGCGATCAAGATCATGGACACCACGACCGAGTTCGAAATTTCCGAGCGGGTCGCGGACTCCTTCGCCGTGAAGATCAAGCGTCCGGACAAGGAAGACAATATCCGTCTCGAGCCGATGGCGGATGCGCCGCAGCGGCAGGCGGCATCGGAAGAGCGGCCCCACGCGCCGCGGCGCGACAGCGGCGACAGCGATCATCGTGAACGCCAGGGCGAACGCGCGCGCGAGCCGAACGGGTTCAAACCGCAAGGCAAACCTCACGGCAAGCCGCACGGCAAACCGTACGAAAAGCCGTACGCCGAGCGCACGCCGAAATTCGACGAGGCTCCTTCCTTCGCAAAGAAGAAAAAGCACAAGAACAAGCCGGGCCACGCCGAGCCCTCGGTCACGTCGTGGTCTGAGAAGGGCGCCCCCGGGAAGAAGCCGAAGACGAAAAAGAAGCATCGCGCCTGACGGTCGCCTTCCGGCGCCGACGGAGAGGGGCGTTACGTCGCAGCCAGGTCGCGCAGCATGTAGGTTGCGCTGTCGCCGTAGGTCGCGAGTTTTGCCCGCAGCTCCGCATCCGCGGTGACCGGCCGAAAGCCGAGACGCTGCCACAGCGGCCGCGTGGCGTAGACCGACACCAATGCGAGCGTCGCGATCCCTGATGCGCGCGCGAGCTGTTCGATCGCGATGACATAGTCGCGCGCGACGCCGCCGCGAAAGTCGGGCAGCACCGCAACGTCGTGCAAATAGATGCAATCCGCATCGCCGGGCAATTGCTCGAGGAAGCCGTCGAGCGGCGGAATCCGGTGCTGCATCCAGGGATGCGCGAGACCGTAGCCGACGATTCCGTCGTCCGCGACAAGCACGCGGCAGCCGTCAGGATAGAGCCGCATCTTTTCCGCGAAGACCTCAGGCCGCTCAGGCAGATCAGGATGGATCCGCGCTGCGATCGCGCTGATCGCCAGGAGATCGGAGGCGCGGGCGGGACGCCAATGCGGCTTGCTCATGTCGGTCCGTCGTTCCGTCTCAATGATCCCAGTTTATTCCGATGCCACGATGCGCGCAGCGAAAAATATCTTTGCCGCGATCTCAGGAATACGACGGCTCGCGCGGCGTCCTACCCATGCAAGCCCATTGCATGACAGGAGAGACCATGACGACATCCTCGATCCGCCTCGCGCTCACGCTCGCAATATCGCTGGCGCTGCTTCCCGCGGCCTTCGCGGCACCGCCGACCAAGACGGGCAAGACCGACAAGGGGAACGTGCTCACCGACGCCAAGGGCATGTCGCTCTATACTTTCGACAAGGATGCGGACGGCAAGTCCGCCTGCAATGGTCCCTGTGCGACCAACTGGCCGGTGCTGAAGGCGGAGGCGAGCGATGCTGCCGCTGACGGCTACACCGTCATCACGCGCGACGACGGCTCGAAGCAATGGGCCTACAAGGGCAAGCCGCTCTACACCTTCGCCAAGGATACCAAGCCCGGTGACGTCACCGGCGACGGCTTTTTGAACGGCGCCTGGCATCTGGCGATGCCGTGAGCGGGGTGCACTCCTAGCGCAGCCCCTCATACACCATCAGCCCGCGTGCGATCTGCAGCTTGCGGATCGTGCGCGGCAGCAGTTTTTCCGGCTGGTGCAGATAGCGCCAGGAGGTGAGGGCGAACGGACCCAGCGCACCGCATTCGTCGTCGAACGGCGCGAGCACGCCTGTCACGCTCACCGGTGTATGCGGGCGGGCATTGAACGGCAGCAGCAGCAGCTCGAGATGCGCCTTGCTGCCGTCCTCGCGCGCGGCGGTGACGCCGGCGATTGCGCCGAGGCTCTCGTCGGCGACGATGGTCGTGATCTCCTCGATCTCGCGGCGGCTGGCCTCGTTGAACAGCGCCGCAAAGCTCGAATCCTTGAGGTCGCGCCCTGCGAGTGCGCACACGCGCGTGCCGGCGACGCGGAACGGGAAGCCGAGATGGGGCTCGCAGGACAGCACGAAGATGTCACCGAGCAGGCCGCGCACGGCGGCCGGATCGATATCCGCCCGGTCTGGCGCCCGCGCAGTGCCGCGCTTCGTGTTCCAATATGCGAAGAACTCGCGGCTCGACGGATGTTTCATGACTGAACGCTTACCCCGGGGCGCAACCTCGCGGGACAAACCTGTCCCGCTTCAGTGCAGCCGCGATCCCTGTGTTGTTGTGCAGGAGGGGCTTTGCAGCGTCCATGCCGCAGCGGCGTTTTCGGGGCCCCTGGTGCTGCCTTTGCGTCGTTAACGTTAAATTAACTATGCGCTTTCCGTGCGCCGCCCCGCTGCTATGGTGATCGCGGTCGCAAGCTTCGCCGCTTTTCTCCAGGTTCTCGGCGAGGCCTGTACACAGGCGTCAAACAGTTTGGTCACCGGCCGCGGGGAGGGGTGGGGATATTCCCGTCTCTCTGGGTACCGGAAGTCCGACACGGATAGGCGGGGCCTTCCCAGGGCCCTGCCTTTTCCTTTTGTGCACTTGCGCAGGGCAGGCAAAGGCGACTATCTCCAAAGCCTGTCGCTCCGATCGCGCCTGAAAGCGAAGCCGCCTTGGATTCCCCGCCAAATTCTCCGCCGCAAGATCCTCCGTCGCAAGATGCTTCGCTGGGAGTGCCGGCCGTCGTCGAGGAGGCTCCGCGCGAGCCGATCCTGACGCTGCCGTTCGCGCTGACCGTCTATATCCTCCTCCTCGCGGTGATCCATCTGCGCGTGCTGCTGCCGCCGGAGCTCGAGAACTGGACGATCGACGTCTTCGGCTTCATCCCCAAGCGCTACGATTCCTCGCTGCTCAATCTGGAGATTCCCGGCGGGGCCGGGGCCAAGGTCTGGACCTTCGTCACCTATTCGCTGCTGCACGCCAATCTCACCCATCTCGGCTTCAACGTGCTGTGGCTGTTGCCGTTCGGCAGCGCGCTGGCGCGGCGCTTTGGCGCCATCAGGTTCTTCCTGTTCCTCGCGGTGACGGCGGCGGCCGGCGCGCTCGCCCATCTCGTCACTCATGAGCACGCGGTGGCGCCGATGATCGGCGCCTCGGCCTCGGTGTCCGGCGCGATGGCGGCGGCGATCCGCTTCGCCTTCGTTCGCGGCAGTTTCCTGTCGTTCAGCCGATCGGATGCCGATACCGCCGCAAGAGTTCCGGCGCTGCCGCTGTCGCGCGCGCTGCGCGACGGGCGGGTGCTCGGTTTTCTTGCGGTGTGGTTCGGCGTCAACATCGTCTTCGGCGTCGGCGCGATCGGCGTCGACAGCGAGACCACGAGCGTCGCCTGGCAGGCGCATATCGGCGGCTTCTTCGCAGGGCTCCTGCTGTTCGCGCTGTTCGACCCCGTGCCGCGCGTGCGAAGCGATGCTGCGGATGCGTCATCACAGGACATTTCGGACGGTATTTGAAGCGGCGCTTGCGGCGCCGCCCGAATTCATCCATCATTCCCGAGAAGAATGTTCCGAAGCGACAGGCCGTTCGCGGCGATGCTTCGCAAAGCGCACGAGCCTGAAAGCGGCGCTGACACTGTTAGTTGAAGACTCGAAGAACAAGTCCGGACCGCGAACAGCGGACGGCTCCGATTCAGGGAGGCGACAATGACGGTACGTTCGATTCTCAACACCAAGGGCCACCAGATCATGAGCGTCGAGCCGGACGCGAAGCTGGCGGTCGCGGTCAAACTGCTCGGTGAGAAGAAGATCGGCGCGGTGCTGGTGATGAACCAGAGCCGGCTCGAAGGCATCCTGTCGGAGCGCGACATCGTGCGGGTGATCGGCGAGCGCGGCGCCGGCGCGCTGGAGGAGCCGGTCTCGCAGGTCATGACCCGCAAGGTCGTCACCTGCAAGGAGACCGACACGGTCGCCGAGCTCATGGAGATGATGACCACCGGCAAGTTCCGCCATCTGCCCGTGGTCGACAATGGCAAGGTGGTCGGCCTGATCTCGATCGGCGACATCGTCAAGCGTCGGGTGCAGGAATACGAGTCCGAGCAGGAAGCTCTGCGCGACTACATCAAGACCGCCTGATCGGTAAGACGGCCTGATCAGTCCTGCTGCTGGTCGGCTTTGGGCGCGGTGCCCTCGGGCGCGGGCGCCAGCTCGTGGATGGCCTCCTTGATGGACTCCAGCGCACGCTCGGCCGCGCGGGTGCCCAGGGCGATGAGGTCCTCGGAGCGGTGGAAATCGAACCAGCCGAATTGACCGATTCGCGGTGTGATCAGCATATCGGGCGGATCGCCGGCGAGGCGGGCGCGGGTGATGCGGTCCTGCATGATGTTGAAGGCGTCGACCATCACAGAAGAGAGGCCGGGCCGGGCGCTGCCGCCGCCGAAGAACTCGCGCTTCACTGTCTTCTCAGGCGAGAAGAATCTCGGGAAGCGTCGCTTTGACGCCGGCTCTTCGGTCGCGGGGGTCACCGGTTCAGGTATCGCGCCGTGCGAATAGACCGTCGTCGAATAGGTGAAGATGTCGCTGGAAAGATTTGCGGCGATGACGATTTCCGCGCCGAGCGCGCGGGCGGCCGAGACCGGCACCGGGTTCACCAATGCGCCGTCGACCAGCCAGCGATCGCCGATCAGGACCGGAGAGAAGATGCCGGGCAGCGCATAAGAGGCGCGCATCGCGTCGACCACGCGGCCGCGCGTCAGCCAGATCTCGTGGCCGGTGCGGACCTCGGTCGCGACGGCGGCGAACTTGACCGGGAGATCCTCGATCTGGCTCTGGCCGCAGGCAGCCTCGAGCCGGGTCGCCAGCTTCTCGCCGCCGATCAGGCCGGAGCCGTTGAGGCGGATGTCGAGGTAGCCGAGGATGTTGCGCATCCCTTGCAGGCTGCGGCCCCATTCTTCCAGCGTATCGAGCCGGCCGGCCGCATAGAGGCCGCCGACCACGGCGCCGATCGAGGTGCCGACCACGACTTCAGGCACGATTCCGTTGGCGAGCAGGGTCCGGATAATGCCGATATGAGCGAAGCCGCGCGCCGCGCCGCCGCCAAGCGCAAGGCCGATCACCGGCCGGCGGATGCTGCCCAGGCCGACTTTCTCGGCGACCTTATCGCTGTTCGAACCCCGCCCCTTCAATATGTCCAGCACCGAAACTCTCCTACGCCGGGACCCGCCATCAGACTAGGCACCGCACTCGCGCTCCGCCAGAACCGGGCCGAAGCATGGTTTATGCCGGTTTGGGAAGCGCGCGGGGCAGGAGTATGGCGAGGCGCGGCTGCCTCTCGAGTAATCACGCAGGCGTCAACCGGGTTCCAAAACCTGTCGGGCCGTATTTCTCAGGGGGACAGAGGCTTGAATTTGCCGCGTTTTCGGTGAAAAGCAGGTGGCATGACTCTCGGGGGTGACGGCATCATCGGATGGCGGCGCAGCGCATCGCTGCTGCCGGCGCTGGTCGTTGCTGCCTGCCTCTTTACCTTTGGCCAAAATGCTGCGCAGGCGCAGCTTTTCTCCGATCGTCCGCCGCCGGTGCCGCCCGCGTCGGTCCCCGATCCCGGCGGTGCCGTCAGCCTCGCGCCGCCCTCAGGCCCGGGTGCCGGACCGCCGAGCCTGCCGCCGACCCTGTTGCAGCCGACCACGCCCAGCATGCCGCCGCCCGCGGTCACGACCGTGCCGTCCGCCGCACCGCTCAACGCGGCCGTGCCCGGACAGGGCGTGCTGTCGCTGACGGCGAAATACGGCAAGGACACCCCGCCGATCACCAGCGGCCTGGTCTGGCGCGTGTTTGCCGATCGTCCCGACGAGAACGGCACCTTCAAGCTGATCCGCGAAGACCGCAATGCCACGCCGAACATCGTGCTGCCGCCCGGCAATTACGTCGTGCACGTCGCCTTTGGCCTCGTCAGCGCGGTGCGCACCGTCAGCTTGAAGGCCGAGACCGATCGCGAATCCTTCGTGCTGCCGGCCGGCGGCCTGCGCATCGAGGGCCGCGTCGGCACCAGCCGCATTCCGCAGAACCAGATCTCGTTCGCGATCTACAAGGGCAGCCAGTTCGAATCCGGCGAGCGCGCCTCCCTGGTGCCGAACGTCGCCGCCGGTGACGTCGTGCTGCTGCCGGAGGGAACCTACTACATCATCTCGAATTACGGTGACGCCAATTCGGTGGTGCGCTCGGACATCCGCGTCCAGGCCAGCAAGCTCACCGACGTCACCATCACCCACCGCGCCGCCGTCATCACGCTCAAGCTCGTCAGCGACAGGGGCGGCGAGGCGCTCGCCAACACCGCCTGGTCGGTGCTGACCCCGGGCGGCGACGTGATCAAGGAATCGATCGGCGCCTTCCCGCGCGTCGTGCTCTCCGAAGGCGAATACCGCGCCATCGCCAAGAACGAGGGCAAGGTCTATGAGCGCGGCTTCAACGTCGTCAACGGCGTCGACGGTGAAGTTGAAGTGGTCGCGCGCTAGTGCTTGAGCGGTGATGCCGCATGCGGCCCGACGCTGGTCTTCGTGCCCAGTGAACACTTCTCATTCAGCGCACGGATCCCCCATATCTTATTACCGCCAGTCCCGTCACGTGTGCGAAAGAGGATGCTCTCGGCTCCTCCGTTGGTGTTGCGATTTGAATAGCTTTGTCAGCGCTACCAAGCAGGACCGATTAACACCGCCACTATCGGCTTATTCCAGGAGCCTCACGACTTCGTCAAAGCCGGTGCAAGATACCTATTTCCGATAATCAATTTCATTCGCTTTCCATCCTGCTGCGTTATATGTCGGGCATCACTCCAACGGGGGAGGCCGGAGCAGGGTCGTGCGTCTGCGAGACCGGCAAGGAGCAGGGGACCAAGCTCGTCGGCATGTTCGAAGTGATCCTCACCAGGCGTAAGCGGTTCGGCTGGCGGTGGCAGGTGTGCGACCAATCCGGCAAAAAATTTGCCGATGGCTTCGAGCGCACCCGGCCGTCCGCCAAATATCATGGCGAGCGCGCATTGTTTTTTCTGTTGTCGCAGGCCCATCTGCGCAATCGCTTGGCGACGTCCAGCGAGGACTAGCGGCGTTCCCCGTGCGGGTCTCCGTACCCCGGCTTACGCCTCGCTCCATCCGCGACGAGACTTTTCAGCGAGCGCCGTCAGATCTCGACGACGAGCTTGCCCTGCGTCGCGTGATCGCGGATCAGCGCATAGGCGTCATCGACGTTCTCCAGTGTGAAGTGCCGGGCATCGAGCATCGGTAAGAGCTTGCCGGCCTCAACCAGACGCGCGGCCTCCGCCATGATCTCTCCGTGATGCGCGCGGCCCTCCCCTGAGAGCAGCGGCAGCAGCGTGAACACGCCGGAATAGGTGGCGGCGCGGAACGAGAGCGGCGCAAGCCCATGCGTACCCCATCCGAGCGCGCTCACGACATGGCCGAAGCGGCGTACGGCTTCGAAGGAGGCGTCGAGGACCTTGCCGCCGACGGTGTCGTAGACGACGTCGAAGCCGCGGCCGCCCGTATGCTCTGCAACATAAGTCGCGATGGCGGTATCACGATCGATGAAGGTCGCGCCAAAACCTTCGATGGTGGCGCGCTGCGATGCCGAGCCGGTGGCGAACACATCTGCTCCGAACGCGCGCGCGATCTGGATCGCGATGTGGCCGACGCCGCCTGCGCCGCCATGGATCAACACCTTCTGTCCGGCCTTCAGCGCCGCGCGGTCGATCAGTCCTTCCCAGGCCGTGATGAAGATGAGGGGCAGGGCGGCTGCCTCCCGCATGCTGAGATTGGCAGGCTTCAACGCCAGCAGGTCGACGTCGACAGCGGCGAATTCGGCGAGCGATCCCTGCACACCGCCGACGCCTCCCGTCATGCCATAGACCTCGTCGCCCCCCTTGAACCGCGAGACGTCACGACCGGTCTGTTCGATCACGCCGGCCAGATCCAGCCCGAGTATCGCAGGCAGCGGATGTCGCGCATGCGCCGCCGCGCCCGCATGGATCTTGGTGTCGAGCGGATTGATCCCGCTCGCGCGGATTCGCACCAGCACCTCGCGCGGGCCGATCTCGGGCGTGGAGAGGGTTGAGGGGCGCAGCGGCGCGTTGTGGGCCTCCAGCACGGCTGCGTGCATCGTCGATTGTCTCGTCATGATCGTCTTGCTCCGTTGTCGGCCTCCAATATGCCCATGATTTTTTGCATGGGAAGGAATGAGAATGTACGATCGTCGTGCGTTTTTGTATGAGGAGGCTTCCGGTGGACTGGAGCGATCTGCGCATCTTTCTGGCGATTGCGCGCGAAGGCACTCTCGGCGCGGCCGCACGGAAGATCGGCCAGACCCAGCCGACAATGGGACGGAGACTTCGCGCGCTCGAACAGTCGCTCGGACAAACGCTGTTCCAGCGCACGGCGGATGGTTTCGTGCTGACCGACGAGGGCACAGCTGTGCTGCGCCATGCTGAGCGGATTGAAGAGGAGGCGCTCGCCTTGGAGCGGCGTGCGTCCGGCGCGGAGACGGAGCTCGATGGCTTGCTGCGTCTGTCGTCGTCGGACTGGTTCGGGACGGTGATGCTCTCGCCGCTGATTGCCGCCTTCGGCAAGCGCCATCCGAAGGTGACCGTCGAGCTTCTGACCGATGCGCGCCTCTACAGCCTGCCGCGCCGCGAGGCTGATCTCGTCTTCCGCATCAAACCGTTCGACGAGCCTGAAGTGATCTCCCGAAAGCTGCTCCACATTCCCTACGCGCTCTACGGCAAGAAAGGCAGCAAGCCGCCACGCGTCGGCGACGGAAGCGGTGTCCGCGTTGTGACCATGAATGCCGAATTCGCCGACATGCCCGATGCCCTCTGGTTGAAGCGCACGCTGCCGAATATGGAAATCGCCTCGCGCAGCAACAACAGGCAGGCGCAGGCGGAGCTTTGCGCGAGCGGCGGCGGGCTCGCGGTGCTGCCGCGTCCACTCGGCGACCGCGACCGCCGGCTGGTCGCGCTCGACATCGGCGCGACGCCACCCGGCCGCGACACCTATGTCGGCTATCACCGCGATCTCAGGCGTCTCGCCCGCCTGCGCGCGCTGCTCGACCTCGTGATCGAGCGATTGGCGGGGTGATTGCTCTTGATACGCTGCCGTGGCCAGGGTGTGCGCAGCGATATCCGGGACAGCTCGTGGTGGGAATCCCGGATGTCGCTTCGCTCATCCGGGCTACAAGTCCTTGTGTTGCCTGTCGGGCAAAACACCCAAGCTGTCGGTCA